>JACNJM010000217.1 GCA_014382605.1 Anaerolineae bacterium | reverse complement strand
CCAATGTGCGGTACACACTGACCAACCCCAGGGTTGAGTACCGCTCCCGCGCCTGCGCATAGATTTCGGTCGCATTGAGGGCGCGGTCACTTTTGGCCAGGGTTTCCACAACCGCTCGCCGCGGCCGCGTCAGGCGGTATCCGCTCGCTCGCAAGCAGGCCAGCCAGTCCACACTTCGATCTTCACAAGCAGGCATTGAGGTTGTCATCAGGGTTGATTTTACCGCGGGGCGCGGCTTTCCATAAAAAAAAATGGTTCAATCTGCAAATAGCTTCTCGTTCCCCCAAGCCATATTCAGATTGAACCATTTTGACAAAGAATTATTTCTAGATATTCGCTAAGGCGTGGGGGTCAGCGTGGAAACACTGCCCGGTGTGACCTCGGGGGTGGTGTCCTCACCTTCAGCAGCCGTCGGCGCCGGAGTCACCAGATTGACCCGAACCACCAATACCTGCCCCACATACAAATCGTTGGGATTTTCTGCCAGCTCGTCGTTGCGCTCGATAATATCATCCACCGTGCTATTGAACTTCTCGGCGATCAAACCCAAATTATCACCCGGCTGAACAGTGTACTCCACGCGCGATCCTGGCGGTAAATAATCGGGCAACGGAGTTGCGGTGGGCAATTCGGTGCCGGGCGGCGGGATGAGCAATTCGTCGCCAACTTTGATAATCGGATTCGCCGGATCAAGCCCCAGGCGTTCGCGGTTGGCCTCCACCAGCACCAGATAATCCATTTCGAATTTCTCGGCGATGCCATAGAGCGTATCCCCATCCTCTACCACGTAGATCACCGCGCCGGAGCGCGTCGGCGTGAGACTGGGCTCCGGTGTATTCGTGGGAGGTTCCACAGTGGGCGTTTCCGTTAGGGTGGCGGTCGGCGGGACCTCGGTGGGGGTCGGCGTGACCGAGGGCGTGGGCGTCTTTGAAGCGAAAATGCCCGCCAGACTAATGTCGGGCATCCCGGCCCCGGTTAACCAGAAAATCAACAAACCTGCGCCGACGACCAACAATAAGCCCGCGGCAACAAAGACCAATGTAGGGGTACGATTGGCCCGCTGTTGTTTCTTGCGATAGGCCGAGATAATATCTTGGGGCGATTCGTCTTTAGCCATAAATCACTTACTCCACAGACATCTGAGGTTTTCGAATGTCTTGCCTATTGAATGAAAATCCGTAACAACTCAACTGGTAGCAAAGAAAAAGCTGAGTCGTTGCCTTCGATTCTACCTTACTTTTGGCAGATAGCCAATCAGCGCATTACGCCCAGCGAATCCCACACAGCCCAATCCTGGCCTGAATCGCCATTGGAAAGCACCACCAGATAGAAGCGCACCGTCTGCCCGACGAGGGAATCCAGTTCAATTTTGATCTTCCGCATCGTACTATCGCAGGTTTCTGTCCACGTGCCGAGTTGATGGTAGGTGGTTTCACCCTGTTTGGCATAGTAAATACGGAAAATGGCATTCCCCGCGCCACACGAGCCATCTGGCATAGCGATAAAGCCAATCTTGGCCTGAATATAATCACCCGCGCCAACGGTATAGGGTTCGTAGCGCCCGATAACATAACTGTTATTGACCCATTTGGGATGCGTTTCGAGTATCTTGCCGGTTAGTTTGCCGTCTTCGAGTTTTTGGGCATCCTTAATCATGGCAAAGCCATTGGCATCGGTATCCGGGCCGCCGTAGTTGATGTCGGTATCGCCGACAGTGTCGAAGTTAATCGGCTCGGTTCCGGTGCCCCATTCTGCCCCCGAGGCTTTGGCCAGAAAATCGAGCATGACGCCGTGTAATGTGGGCACTTCAATTTCGGCCCAGAAAGATTTCGACTGCGGCCCCCAGCCGAAGATCAGCCCACTGGGGTTACGCAGTTTGAAATAGCCGCGGTACACGCCCGGATCCAGGGGGGCGACCAAATTAACAGAAACATCCACAGTCTGGCCGGGAGCCACCGTTCCTGCGGTAATAGCAACTTCGGCGGGCGCGCCCATATTATCGCCAGAGATAAATACCAGGTGGTAGCCCGAAGTCCATGTGCAGGAGCCACCATTTTTCAAACGCCAGGTTTTCGTAAAAGCTGCCCCAGCCGCAATATCCGTACCATCGGGAATGGTCACGTCAATCGGATCGCCAAAGGTAAGAAAATCACACGGAATCGGCGTAACCGTTGGCGGTGGAGCATTGGTCGGCGGTATCGGTGTATGAGTTGGAATCGCAATGGTTGCCGTGAGCGGGGGCATGGTGGGCGCTGCAGCTTGCTCGCCCTGAGTCGGATTCTGCTGCGGCTGATTGGCAACCTGAGTCATTTGTGCTTCAACCGTTAGCGCCGCCACGGTATGAATCGCCCCAGCCGATTGTTCGATAGTCGGCGTTGGCGCGGGCATATTGCAGGCGCTCAGGGTTAAGAGTAACGCAAGGATGATAAATATCCATTTTTTCATAGTATGCTCCTTCCACGCGTTTTTAACGCAAAGATACAAGGGCGCAAGGATAAAAAATAAAAATTGCTGCGTCTTTGCTTCATTGCGCCACCTGTGCCCTTAGGGGATTGCGTTAATTCTCTTCAATTATAAAAACTGCCCCGGCGCCATTGCCCTGCACCTCAGGGAAATAGAACTCCCAGGCGCGGGCGGGGATCACGCGATACTCGCCGGGCTGGTTAATCGTCAACAAATAAGTCAGTTCATAGGTTCCGGCGGGCAGATAATCCACCGTCCAGGCAATGTGGTCATCATAAATTTGCGGCTCGTTGAAAAACCACCAACCCCAGCCATCCCCGAAGGGATCAACGGTATTATACTCGGCGATACCCTGCTGACTGGTCTTCAGACTGGTATTGAGCACTTCAGCCCCGGCGGGGATATAATCTTCCACAGCCAGATAGTAGGCTTCGTTTTCGAGCGTCAATGTCAAATGCACTTCAACCGTATCACCCACAACTGACGTCGTGACATCCGACGTCGGGTTTTCGATATTGTAATAGGCACGCTGAATGTTAACGCCAGCCGAAAGGGCTTCCACATCTTCCACGGGGCGCATCACATTGAGATAAGCCGTGTAATACAGGCGACCCGGCCCATCATCACGCGAGATGGTGAGGGCATTGGGATATTCGGTAAAAAGCTGGGCAACCGGCACTTCGGCGGTGACATCGGTGAGACGCGTATCGCCGCCCGCCTGCCCTTCGGCCAGAATCCCGCCGTTGAGGTTGGCAGTGTAGGCGTAATCACCCGCCAATTCGCCAGTGCCGCGCATGAACTCGGTGAGGCCCATCAGCGACCAGGCGGTTTCGTAGGTTGAAGACCAACCGCCACTCACGCCACGGTGCGCCATCAACCAGCGCACGGCTTCGGGCAAATCTACCGAGGCCGGGTCTTGCTGCGCCAGGGCATAGACCACTACAGCAGTGTTAAAGGCCGCCGTTTCCATATTTTGGCGGGCGCTGCCGCCCTCCCAGTGGATTCCTGCAGCGGTGCGCACGGCGGTACTCTGCAAGTTGGAGAGCAATATTTGCTCCTGACTGCCGCCGCTGCGCTCGTAATACACCGCGTAACTCTGCGCCAGCAGCGCTTGCGCCCACGGGCTGAGCTGTTCGCTGACGGCATATAAACTATCGAGCAAGCCAGCCAGTGAGCCGCTCTCCGCTTGAGAATAGCGGCGCGCGTGTGTCAGGGCGAAAGCCTGAAAAACCATGCGATCCAGCATCCAGGGCTGGCTGGTCATCTCGACGGTGGGCAGCGTAGCCCAGAGATATTCTTCAGCATCTTCAAAATCATATTTATTGACGAAAACACCCGCATCGCTGGCGCGGCTGAGGGCAAACAACACATAAGCAGTAATATAAGGGTCGCTCTCGACAATTTCGTCCCATGCAGGCCGAAAGACAGGCCACCAGCCCCAGCCGCCATCGCTATTTTGGGTACTCATCAGGCGCGCCAGGCCAAAATCCAGGGTGCGGTCGAGACGCGCCGCCAGTTCGGGGGCATCCAGGCCGAGGCTCTGAATGGCGCGGTAGGTTTCGAGATTGGGCAAAAAGCGCGAGACAGTCTGCTCGGTACATTCGTAGGGATAATGTTCGAGGATTTCTAGCCCGGCGGTCATGGCGGCAGCCAGGGAGGGAGAGAGGGTGAGGGCCAGTTCCCCCGAGGTGGTGTCAAAGCTCTGGGGCAGACTGACCAACTCCAGGCGTTGGCCTGCCGCGTCCAGCGTACCGGCAGTGCCGAAACGCTGCGGTGCCAGATAGCGCACTACGGGCAAATCCCCCCACACGGGGCGCGTGATATCCTGATACAACACTTCCCCTTGTAAATTTTCACCCGTCGCCGAGAAAATCATAGCGACCGACTCAGCATCTTGCACGGTGCCCCACCAGGCGAGTTCGGCGCGCCCGCCCGCGGGCACATCCACGCGCTGCAATTCGATGGCAGGATCATCGAGGCTGAAGCCGGAGGCCTGCAAAGCGACATCGACGCGCAGGTCTTCAGCGCTATTATTATGCACGATGGCGGAAATCTGGCTATGGTCGCCCGCCACGAAGAAGCGCGGCGTAACGGGGCGCACAAGCAATTCGCGGCTGGTGACAATATAGCTCTCAGCCTGCCCCACGCGGGTATCCATCGTCAGGCCGCGCGCATCGAGATGCCAGGTGGTCAGGCTGTCAGGCAGGGTAAAGGTAGCCGTAGCGCGCCCATCGTTATCGGTGATAATTTCGGCGCTCCAGTAGGCAGTATCAGGGAAATCTTCGCGCACAATGGGCGGCATCGCATCGCCGCCGCCACCGCCCATGCCGCCGGGGATGTACATTTCGCGCTGGGCATGCATGGTCAGGCCCAGGCTGGTGCGCACGCCCAGGGGTTGCTCATCATAGAAAAATTGCATAATCTCCACCGAGTTAGGGTCGGCGAGGGCCAGCGCGGCCAGATCGGCCACAGCCAGCGAGAATTCGCCCAGCACAGGGTTGCCCGCGGCATCGGTGACGCGCACATCCACACTGATCTCGCTGCGCGGTTCAAGCTGTTCGGAGCAATTGGCGCCGCTGTCACAGGTGACGTCGCGCCCCTCGGAAACGGCTAAAATCTCGATATTGAGTTCCATTGCTTGCGGTGAAACCGGCAAATTAAGATACGCCTGACGGAAATCCATGCGCCCGGCTTCGTTGGGGCCAATCAGCGTGACGGCAATATACACGTTGGGGGCGTCGTCTTCGTTCAGGGGCAATTCCAGCGTGTGGCCGTTCTCGTTGATGGCGAGGGTGAAATGCTCGCTGATGGCGCCGCGCTCAACAGTGACGAGGGCTTGCGTCCCCGCGCCCAGTGGGTTGGGAATGAAGAGTTGTGCTGTGTCGCCGGGCTGGTAGCTCTCGGCATCGGCGGAAAGGCGCATGATCTGATTGGGCAGATTGGGCCAGATCGCCCGACCCGCGCCGCCCACCCAGATGAGGGCTTGCGTCAGCGCGCCCTCGGGGCTGGTGATTTCGAGTTGATAGGTTCCTGCCTCGGGGGGCGTAAAGGCCAGTCGCGCCGCGCCATCGGCACCGGTGCGCAATTCGGCGCTGGCAATATTTTCGTACACGGGAACCAGTTCCGGCGGCATATACGGATCACCGCTGTCTGTGCGCTCCCAGGTAACTTTGCGGAAGGCGGCGCTCAAAGCCGCATCGGGAGCGGGCTGCTTCTCCCAATTGACGGTGAGAATATCGAAGCCCATCTCCAGTCCGGCGCGGCCTACCCAGGCATCGGGGCGCACGCCAATATAGGTTTCAGCGGGGTGGACGCGCCATTCATGGCGGGCGCTGATGGGAAAGCCGCTCTCGTCGGTGAGGGTCACTTCGAGGGTGTAGGTTTGGGTGCGCTCCGCGGGTGGAATCTCAAGTTCGAGATTCAGAATCCCCCCTGTATCTGTTTGAGCGTTTCCATAATCAACCTGAGCGCCAAATGTACCGTAGGCATTGCCCATCCACGAGGGATACAACCAGCCATAGCTATCTGGCCCAACGCGATAACCGCCGGGGATATAAAAATATGCCGGAGCGGCGTAGAGGTCCCACGAAAGGGGGATATTCCCGGCGGGAGCATCGAAATAGTAGCGCGCATCCACCTGCGCGGCAACGCCTTGCTCGTCGAGCGCGTTTTCGCCCGTTGCGGGCAGATCAACTTGCAGATTGATCTCCGGTTTGCGGTATTCGGCCACATCAAACCACAGCGTATCGTAAGGCGTGGCGAGATGATAAGCGCCGGGCAGGGCATTTTCGGGCAGGCTATATTCGCCGTGCGCCGTGCCAAAAACCGAGAGCGGTAATTCGGCTTCAAAGAGGGTATTGCTATTGCTATCGTGGAAGCTGATCGGCAAGGTTTGCAGATCAGCCGGAGTGTAGCGGCCATCATAGGCGGTACGCGCCACCGCCCGGAAGTAAACCGTCTGCCCGGGGCGGTAGATGGGGCGGTCGGTGTAGAGGTAGGTTTCAACTTCAGCGCCACTGTAATCGCTGTTCAAGCCGAATTCGTAGGCATCAATGCCTTGAGTCCAACGCGAGACCGTCAAACCAAAGAGATCGTCGCCAGGCTGGCCTGTAAGGGCGTAGAAATTTACATACATATCTTCCTGCGGCGGAATGTCAAAGGTGGCGATGCCGTTGGTATCGGTGACGCCGCTGGAAAGTTGGACGCCATTCGGGTCATACAAGCCCACCACAAGTCCCGCTGCGGGGGCGCTAGTGCGCAAATCCACCGCCCAGACGAGGGCCTGCGTAGAACTGAGTTTAAACGTGAGATTCAAATTGCTGGAGACAAGGATATAAGGCCCCGGCGGATAGTCTACATCGGGAGCATCCAGGCGCATGAAGTACAGGCCGGGATCGAGACCGCTGCCATCAGGCGAGAGCATCAGCTCGGCGGCGTAGATGCGGTCGCCGGGCAGATCGAGCGTTTGCCCCCAACTTTGGACGCTGGGCGGCAGATAGTTGTCAAAATAATCGTAATTTCCGGGCTGCAAAAAAGTAAGAAAATCCGAGAAGGGCAACGCGCCCAATTCGGTATCTACATAACTGAGATTAGTTGCCTGCGCGGTCAGGCTGGTTTCGCGAGGGGTCAAAAACAGCGTGTCGTCATAATGCCCAAAGCGCAGCGTGGGTTCGAGAGCGCTGGTCGTAAAGGTGTAGGGATAATCAAAGCCCAGCGTGCTGCCCCAGGGATCAGGCAGACTGGCATCCAGGGTGATTTGATACTCAGTCAGCGGTTGGAAATCGGCGTGCAGGTTGAGTACATTGCTATCGTTATTCCACCAATAACTGGCGTTCTCTACCCCCGGAGTGATGCGGATATAATCAAGTAGATCATCGTTATCGAGCAATGGTCCGCTGAAAAAGACGCTCACACCGCGATACGGGCGCGATTCGCCGCCCTGATAGGGGTCGGTTGAGACTACCATCAGGCCAGGAATGGTGCGAAAAACCAGTTCATACGTCTCGCCCAGCGGTGTGCCACCCAACGCTTGCGCGCCAAACGGCAAATGGATGAGATATTGCGAGCTGCGCGCCAGCGGCGCGTCGGGAGTAAAAATCATCACCGTGTTATTTTCTTCCCATTCAAATCTGCCGGGGACGAAATTATTGGCCGCGTCATAGAGCGTGAAATTCCCCTCCACACTGACGGGGTCCATGGACTGGTTAAAGGTCAGGGTGATGGGTTGATCGAGGGGAATGCCGCCCGCCCCATCGGCAGGCTTTGCCGAAAGTAATTCGGGCGATGAAGTGATGAAACTCCACTGGCTCTCAGAGGCCAGCCGCGCCCCGGCATTGCTCTGAAGAGATGGGTCCAGCCGGATATCGTAATATGCGCCGCCAAAAAGGGCTGTTTCCGGGTAATAAATATAGGTACTGGTATTGACCCATTCGCCATGTCCCTCCACCGCGGGTTCAATTAGCAGCGCGGCGGGCAAGGTTGCGGGGTCTGCACCCAGTGGCACAACCGGCTGGTTAAACGTCACCACCAACGCCGAGGCCGGATCAATATCGCTCAGGCCGGGTTCGGGCAAAAATTGCGCCACTTCCAGCGGGGGCAAAGTAGCATAATCTGTGCGCACGCTATCGAGCATGGTCAGCCCGTTGGCGGCTTGCGCGGCGGCATCCAAGACCAGAATCACTGTTGCCGATGTAGGGAGTTGTTCCGTGGGGAGCAGTTGCAGCGCGGTATCGTCAAGCCAATTGTAATTGACCGCCAATGGCTGCATCGTACCATCTTCAAGCGCGAGTTCCAGGCGCAAGGCAGTTTCCACAGTTGCACGCTGCATGGGCTGGTTAAAATACAGGGTCAGCGCGCCATCCAGGGGCAATCGCGTTCCCGGGGGCGGATCCATTTCGATCAGCGCGGGGGGTAAAGGCTGCGGCGTGGGGGTAATCGTCGGGGTGGGCGCTGGGGTTGCGGTGACTCCAGGGGCCGCGGGTTGCAAAGCAGAGGGCAATGCGCAGGCCAATGAAACCAGAAGTAACACGGCGAGCGTAGCGAGCATTAGACGATGGCGGGAGGGGGGAAATAGGGTAGTCATCGGCAACTCTTTCGGAAATAAGAAAGTTTCATTCCAAGCACGCATCAATTCAATGTTCTCACACATATTTCATTATACACGCGGAATTAAATTAGTTAGATGAATACATATCCATCAGATCGTAGAATAAAAAACTATATTCATCCTATTTATCTGTAGCCCTCTTTTCTTCACCAGTCAAAACTAACCGCGGATGATCGTATGCGTATTTTTGCGTGCCTATGCGGGGATTCTGAAATCTATCCAA
>JACNJM010000273.1 GCA_014382605.1 Anaerolineae bacterium | reverse complement strand
AAATCATCCCGGAACCAATGCGCATTATGGTGGATGGCAGCGGCTACGAACCGCGCGGCTCTGAGCATACGCGCGAATCAGAAATCTGTGCGGTGTGCCACACACTCTATACCCCTTTTTTTGATGAAAACAGCGCAGCAGCCGGTGAATTCCCGGAGCAGATGACTTACCTGGAGTGGGAGAATAGCGCCTATAACAGCGAAACTACTTGCCAAAGCTGCCATATGCCTAAAATCACCGGGAATATTCCCTCATCCTCGGAGTGGGGGCCACTAGGCAAATATATCCGCCTACACTCCTTCAGTGGAGCGAATGTTTTCATGCTGCAATTGCTCAACGATAATGCTGAAAGCCTTCTGCTGACCGCCGAAGATGCACAAATGCAATCTGCTATAGAACGCGCTTCCGCAAAGCTTCAGGAAGAGACAGCTTCTGTCCAGATCAGCGAAATTGACCTGACGGATAATACGCTTTCCTGGGATGTGAGCATCACTACAAAAACCGGGCATAAATTTCCAAGCGGATTTCCTTCCCGGCGCGCCTGGCTGCATGTGATGGTTCGCGACGATGCCGGAAATCTTGTCTTTGAGTCGGGCGGGGTGCAAGCAGATGGCTTGATCGTTGGCAACGATAATGATATTGACCCTGCAAAATATGAACCCCATTACACGCAGATCACCAACCCCGAGCAAGTCCAGATTTATGAACCGATCATGCTCAACTCTCAGGGCCAGGTGACAACCAGTGTTGTGGAAGCTGCATCTTACGCCAAAGATAACCGCCTGCTGCCCAACGGCTTTGATCTCGCCAGCGCCAGCATCGATATTGCGCCCTATGGGGTTGCTATTGGCGACAATGATTTTTTGGCTGGCGGCGATACAACCCATTATACGATTGAGCCTGGCGATTCGCCGGGGGCGTCGTTCACTATTCAGGTTGAATTACTATACCAATCGATTGGCTATCGCTGGGCAGAAAATTTACGCCCTCACGATACACTCGAGGGTGATATCTTTTTCAGCATGTACGATTCTTCTGGCAACATGCCTGTAATTGTGGCAATTTCCGAAAAACAAGCCCAACCCTGACAGACTAATTCAGCGCAAGAAATAATGGTAATAAGTCCGGGGAAGTTGGAATAACAGCCCCCCACCCCCTATCCCCTTCCCCGACACGCGGGAGGGGAATTTTGATACGAAGGCCGCACAAGGTGATCTTTTGCGTTAAAATACACGCTCCGGGCCAATCCGCTGACCACTGTTTACCTTCCACCAATTCATGCGCATTTTCTGGGAACTGACGAAAACTTCTTTGCAGCGCCATCTGACCTACCGCGCTGCCACCATCGCCGGGCTGGTGACGAATTTTTTCTTTGGTATTCTGCGGGCGGCAATTTTTGTGGCCCTCTACGACCAACAAGCCGAGGTAGGCGGTCTTAGCCTGCAAGGGGCAATCACCTTTGCGGCACTGGCGCAGGCTTTCATTGGCTACCTGAGTTTGTTCTCGTGGTTCGAGTTGATGAACAGCGTTTACACCGGGGATATTTCCTCCGACCTGCTCAAGCCAATGAATTATTTCGCCTTCTGGCTGGCGCAAGATTTGGGCCGCGCCCTGGTCAATTTGCTGTTGCGCGGTCTGGTTCTGATGGCTGGATATGCCCTGATATTCGATTTAATCTGGCCGAAGAGCATCCTTCAAATGTTGGCAGTATTGGTGGCGATTGCATTCAGTTGGCTGCTCAGTTTTGCCTGGCGATTTCTCATCAATCTCTCCGCCCTATGGACTCCCAATGCGCGCGGTATTTTGCGCTTCTTCTTCGTCTTCTCGTGGTTTTTCTCCGGTTTCCTGATGCCTCTGCGCCTGTACCCCGATTGGGTGCAGAGCATCAGCCGTTTTACACCCTTCCCCCATATGCTCAATAGCGTAGTTGAAATCTATCTCAACATGCTCAGCGGCCCGGAAGTGCTGCTCACGCTGCTTGCTCAATTGCTGTGGGCTACAATTCTGATCGCCGCCGGGCAATTCGTGCTGCGTGCCGGGGTGCGGCGGTTGGTCATTCTTGGAGGTTAAATTAAAAACTCACCCAAAGGCGCAAAGGGCTTTTCCTGTTCTTGGCGACTTTGGGTATTGGCGTGATATTAATCTCATTATGAAACACGCACTGAATCTTTACCGCCGCCTGCTCGGCGTGCAAATTCGCTCACAGATGCAATACCGCGCCTCCTTCGCCCTGGAGTTGGTCGGCACAGGTTTAATTGCACTCTTCGAGTACGCTTCGTTGGCGCTGGTCTTCGAGCGTTTCGATAATCTTGGCGGCTGGACGCTGGGACAGGTGGCCTTTCTTTACGACATGGCGGAATTTTCCTTCGGAATCATGGATATGATTTTCGCCGGGTTTGATCCATCCCTTTTCGGGCAAAATGTGCGCCGCGGGACATTCGACCAACTTTTATTGCGGCCGGTGAATATCAGCGTGCAGGTTCTTGGCTCAGAATTCACCTTGCGGCGCATCGGCAAGATCATCGTCGGGGCGGGAATTTTCGCCTCTGCGCTGGCGCTCAACCCCGTGGCATGGACTCCGCCCAAAGCGCTGCTGGCAACCCTGATGGCCGTCAGTCAGGTAGCCTTCTTCGGGGGGCTGTTCATCATTGGGGCGACGATCACCTTCTGGACGGTCGAATCCATTGAAGTCGTTAATATCTTCACCTATGGCGGAAACTATATGATCTCGCACCCCATGCACATTTTCCCCGCGGGTCTGCGCCAGTTTTTCACCTATATCATCCCGGCGATTTTCCTGGCCTACTACCCTGCACTGTATATTCTCGAACTGCCCGATCCCTTTCGCCTGCCCGCCTTTGCCCCTTGGTTGGCTCCGCTGGCAGGTCTGAGCGTGCTAATGGCGGCGCTGGCTTTTTGGCGTTTCGGCATACGTTACTACCAGAGTACGGGAACTTAGAAGTTGACAGGTTGCAAGTTGAAGGTTGAATCATGATTCGCGTTGAAAATCTTTCCAAACATTTTAAGGTTTTCAAGCATCACCGCGGGGCGATGGGCACGCTGCGCAATCTCTTCACGCGGCAGTATAACCTGGTGCAGGCGGTGAATGGACTCAGCTTTGAAATTCAGCCCGGCGAGTTGGTAGGCTATATCGGGCCGAATGGAGCCGGAAAATCCACGACGATCAAAATGTTAACCGGATTGCTGGTACCGACGAGCGGCGAACTCTCGGTGATGGGCTTGCTCCCGTGGCGGGATCGTCAGAAATATGTCGCGCGGGTGGGTGCCGTGTTCGGGCAGCGCACTACCCTGTGGTGGGATTTGCCGGTAATTGAATCACTGAATTTATTGCAGCATATCTACAAGATACCAGCCGCAAGCTTCAAGCAAAATTTAGACGAATTCCGCACAACGCTCGAACTCGACCCCTTTCTCGATACGCCGGTGCGCGCCCTTTCGTTGGGCCAGCGTATGCGCGCCGACATTTGTGCCGCGCTGCTGCATGACCCTGAGATTCTCTTCCTGGATGAACCCACCATCGGGCTTGATGTGGTTGCCAAAGAGCGCATCCGCCAGTTTATTCAGCAAGTCAACCGCGAGCGCGGCACGACCGTCATCCTGACCACGCACGATCTTTCTGATGTTGAAAAACTCTGCCAGCGAGTAATGATTATTGACCGCGGCAAACTGCTCTTCGAGGGTCAACTGGATGCCCTTAAAGCGCAATTTGGTGGCAAACGCGAACTTCTGGTGGATTTCGCCGAAGATTACCCCAGCCCGCAGATAGAGGGCGCCGAAATCGCCGGGCGCGAGGGGGGACGCGTCAGCTACCGCTTTGCCCGCGGCGAGATTGCGGCATCCGAGCTAATCGGGCGCATCTCGGCGAAGTACCGCATCCGCGATCTGGAAGTGCGCGAGCCACAGATTGAGGAGACGATCCGAAGAATTTATGAAGAGCGGTTGTTAGAAAATTAAAGTTGCAGTTTGAAGGTTGAAAGTTCGCCATGTCCAACCTGCAACCTTCCACTTTCAACTTTTAACCGTCTCAACCGCTGATATAATTCACCCCAAACCCTTTTTACTGGAGACATCTTTGAACAATAATACTTATATTCCTGAAAGCGCCATGGTGATTGTAGCGCATCCTGATGATCCTGAATTTTCCTGCGCCGGGACGGTTGCCCGCTGGGCCAAAGCGGGGGCGCGTATTTCGTATGTACTCTGCACCAGTGGCGACGTGGGCATCGCCGAAGAGGGCATGACGCGCGAAAAAGCTGCGAAAATTCGCGAAGCTGAGGAACAAGCTGCCGCCGACCTCCTCGGCGTGCAAGAAGTCGTCTTTTTGCGCGAACCAGATGGCATGCTCCAGGCTACGCTGGAATTGCGCAAAAAAATTGTGCGCGAGATCCGCCGTTTCCGCCCGGAAGTCATCATCACCGGCGACCCCACCGTAGTCTGGGCTTCGGATCGCTATATCAACCACCCCGATCACCGCGCCGCTGCCACCGCCGCGCTAGATGCCACCTTCCCCGCCGCGGGTCAGCCCAATCTCTTTGAAGAACTCGCCGAAGAAGGGCTATCTGCCCACAAGCCGCGCAAAGTCTACGTTACTTCTTGGGGCGAGGTAGATATTTACGTCAATATCAGCGAAACGATTGATCTCAAAGTTGAAGCCCTGCGCGCCCACAAGAGCCAGATGAAAGACAACGACCCCGAAGAGCGTATCAAAGAATGGGCCGCCGGGCGCGGCAAAGGCAAAGAAATGGCCTACGCCGAGGCGTATCGTGTCATCACCCTGGTGGACGATGAAACCTGGGAGAAGACCAAAGGCCGAGTTTTGCCAGATTAAAATCAACGCAAGGACGCAAAGCAACAAAGTCGCAAAGTTTTTATTTTCTTACTTTGCGGCTCTGCATCCTGGCGCCTTTGCGCTAAAGGAGTGGTACATGGAATTCTCACAACTTATTCAAGCACGCTACAGCGTGCGCGGCTACAAGCCCGATCCCGTTGAAGACGAAAAACTGCACCTCGTTCTCGAAGCCGCCCGCCGCGCCCCGACTGCCGCCAATATGCAACCCTTTCAACTGATTGTAATCCACACCGAGGGCCGCGAAGCCGAATTGCGCCGCATCTATGATCGCGACTGGTTTGTGCAAGCCCCGATTGTGATCGTGGCCTGCAATATTCCATCCAAGGCCTGGGCGCGCGATGACAAAGCCAATTACAGCGTTGTGGATGTCGCCATTGTCATGGATCATTTGATCTTGCAAGCCGCCGACCTGGGGCTGGGTACCTGCTGGATTGGGGCTTTCAACGCCGAGGCCACGCGCCAAATCCTCGGCTTGCCCGAAGGCGTTGACCCAATAGTGATGACCCCCCTGGGCTATCCCGATGCCTTGCCGCGCGGCACCGACCGCAAGCCGCTGGATGAGTTAGTGCGTTACGAGCGATGGTGATGAAAAGACCGGGGACTGAAGACGGGGGACAGGGGAAAAGCAAGCCCATCTGTGGTCTTTCGTCATCTGTCATCCGACAGCGGAGCAAACATGCAAGCACGACAAATTGACATCCACAACCCCAAAGATGTCCGCCAGTTCATCCAATTTCCCTTCGAGCTGTACCGCGGCAACCCCTATTGGGTTCCGCCCATGCTGGGGGAGATGAAAACCGCCCTCGATCCCAAGAAACACCCCTACTTTCAGCATAGTCAGGCCGCCTTTTTCATCACCGAAGAGCGCGGCAAAACCCTGGCCCGCATCGCCATTCTGGATAATAAACGCTACCGAAAAAATAGCGGCACCGATACCGGGTTATTTTATTACTTTGAAAGTGTAAACAATCCCAAAGCCGCCCGCGCCGTGATGGATGCCGGGGCTAAGTGGGCCAAAACGCAGGGCATTTCTGCATTGGTCGGCCCGAAGGGATTGGCGCAGGGCGACAGCATCGGGATGCTGGTGGAGGGTTTCGACTATCTCCCCGCGATGGGCATTGCCTACAATATGGATTACTATCCCCGTTTGATGGACGCGCTGGGATTCACTAAACAATCCGATCTGCTCTCCGGGCAGCTTCACCGGGATACTTTTGAACTCCCCCAACGCATCCACGAGCTGGCGGCGCGCGTGAAAAAACGGCGCGGCATCCACGCCCGCCGCTTTGAAACCAAAGACGAACTGCGCAAATTTATTCCACAGGTGCGCGAAGTCTATAACCAGGCCTTCGCCACCGTGCCGGAATTTGTGCCGATCACCGAGGCCGAAGTCTGGTTGATTGCCGATAAAATTCTATCCATCGCCGACCCGCGTTTAATCAAGCTGGTCTTCAAGGAAGATGAATTGATCGGCTTCATGTTCGCCTATCCGAATATCAACCGGGCCATGCAAAAGGCCCGCGGGCGCATCTGGCCTTTGGGCTGGTGGCGCCTGATGCGCGAATTCAAACGCACCAAATGGCTTGACCTGAACGGCATCGGCCTGCTGCCACAGCATCAGGGCGTCGGTGCTACGGCAGTGCTCTTCAGCGAACTCGAAAAAACCATCCGTAATGAACGCTTTTTGCATGGTGATATCGTCCAGGTAAACGAGCTGAATATGAAAAGCTTCCGCGAGATGGATCACCTGGGCGTGGAATGGCATAAAAAGCACCGCATATACAAGAAGAATCTATAACCCGAGGAGACCCTCATGCTCAAACCCGGCGATTCAGCTTCGACAACTAAAACCTTCAGCGATGAAGATGTGCGCGCCTTCGCGCAGATTTCCGGCGATGCGAATCCAATTCACTTGGATGATGACTACGCCGCGGGGACTCGTTTCGGCAAGCGGCTGGTTCACGGAATTCTGACCTCGGGGTTGGTCTCCGCGGTATTGGGGATGCAACTCCCCGGGCCGGGTAGCGTGTACATTCAGCAAACGCTTAATTTCCGCGCCCCGGTCTTCATCGGCGATACGATCACTGCCACAGTCACGCTGACCAAAATACGAGAAAGCAAACCGATTGCTACCTTCGAGACGATCTGCACCAACCAGAATGGCGTCACTGTGATTGAGGGCGAAGCGGTTTTGCTGCTGCCGTGAAATCTCCTAAACTTGAACTCAAAAATCTGCACATCGCCCGCAAGCAGCACCCCATCTTGCGCGGCATAAGCTTCGCCGTACAACCCGGTGAAGTGGTCATGCTCATCGGCCCCAGCGGAAGCGGCAAGTCTACCCTGTTGCGCGCCATCAACCGTCTGCTCGAACCCCCACAAAATAGCATCCAAGTCGACGGCGAAGATATCACCACGCTTCCAGTCACCGAGCTGCGCGAAAAAATCGGCATGGTTTTTCAGCAAGTCAGCATGTTTCCCGGCACGGTTGCCGAGAATATTGCCCACGCTGCCGCGTTGCGCAAATCAGCCCTGCCAAAGGATCGCATTCAAGAACTGCTTGAGGCCGTCTCGCTATCCCCAAAATTTGCCGCGATCCAGGCCGATCAACTCTCCGGCGGCGAGGCACAGCGCGTTGCGCTGGCACGCACATTGGCAACAAATCCAGAAATACTGCTGTTGGATGAACCCACCTCGGCATTAGATCCGCACGCCACACGGCAGGTAGAAGAAACCCTGCTGCGTTTGAACCGCGAACGCGGCCTGACACTGCTTTGGGTATCGCACACCATCGAACAAACGCGCCGCGTGGGCAAGCGCGTGATTCTGCTTAACCAGGGGGAGATACAAGCTGAAGGGCGCGTGGCTGAAGTACTCGATCCGGATGGCCCCTACCAAAAAGTGCTAGATTTTGCCGCCGGTGAAGACATTCGTACAATTTCTTCATGAAATCACTAACTGTAAATTCCGCATATCCGCGGCTCAAAAAAACTTACCCTGCAGGAAACTGAAGTATGATCACACTCCCCGAATTTCCACTCGATGGCCTGGAACGCATAGGCGCAGCGGCAGTTTTAATCCTCATCTCTCTAATCATATCCCGGTGGCGCGAGGCCGATCTCGAAAAAGATTTGCTCATCGCTACGGTGCGCAGCTTTGTGCAGCTCATCGCTATCGGTTACGCGCTGGAATTCATCTTCAATCTCGATTCCCCCTTGTGGACATTGACTCTGCTGGCGCTAATGACCACCATCGCCGGAAGAACCGCAGCCCAGCGCGGCAAGAAAATTCCCCATGCCCAATGGGTAGCGTTGGCATCGATTGGATTGGGCAGCGCGCTGACATTGGGAATTCTAGTCGCCGTCAACGTTTTCACCTTTGACCCGCAGACAATCATCCCCGTGGGCGGCATGGTGATTGGCAACTCGATGTCGGTGGCGGCGCTGGTGATGAAACGGTTAGCCAATGATTTCAAGGAACAGCGCAATCTGATCGAAACATCGCTGGCGTTGGGCGCAACCAGCCAGCAAGCCGCCCGCCCGCAGTTGCGCACATCCCTGCAGAGCGCCATGATCCCGATTGTGGATACCACCAAAACCACCGGATTAATCAAGCTCCCTGGTGCGATGACGGGGATGATTTTGGCGGGAGCCTCTCCAATGGAAGCGGTGCAAATTCAGATAGTGGTGCTGTATATGATTATTGGCGCTTCGGCGTTTACGGGCCTGACAGCCAGTTATCTGACCTATCGCCAGTTTTTCACCCCCGCCCACCAATTGGTTGAATGAAACGATGAAAGGGCATGCATCGAAGCGTAACCTCCATGCACGCCCTTTTCTTGGAAATCCAATTGCAATGTCTTGCCTAAAATCTGATGCGAGCATCCGCGGGCATACCGGGTTTGAGCTTGCCCTCGGGGTTGGATAACACAATTTTGACCGCGAATACAGTACTCTTGCGCCCATCCACAGTTTGCACATTGCGGGGCGTGAACTCAGCCTGATCGGCGATGGCGGCAACCGTGCCAATAAATACTTCGGTGGGGAATGAGTCAACAACGATCTCGACATCTTGGCCCAGTTTTACCTGCCCGTAGCGGTCTTCAGAGATATAAACAGTCAACTCCACTTGCGCCAGGTCCGCCACTTCTATCACCGGGCCGCCCGGCGCAATCATCTCGCCAATTTCCAGGCTGCGAGTTAGCACCACCCCCGAAGTCGGCGCGTAGACCACCGTTTTTGCAAGCTGCACATCGCGCACTTA
>JACNJM010000238.1 GCA_014382605.1 Anaerolineae bacterium | reverse complement strand
ATCTGGCCTGTGCCAATGCCCTCGAGGCTGAAATCCAAACGCAAGGCGCGGAAAACGTCAGCGCGTTTCTGGCGGAGCCGGTCAGCGGGGCGACACTGGGGGCAGTTGTGCCACCGGATGGCTATTGGGCGCGCATCCGTGAAATCTGCGACCGCTACGGGGTTTTACTGATCGCCGATGAAGTGATGACCGGTATGGGGCGCACCGGAAAATGGTTTGCCGTTGAACACTGGGATTTGACCCCTGATATTCTCACCATTGGCAAGGGCGCGGCGAGCGGCTATTTCCCCCTCAGCATCGTTGTCGTCAAAGGCGAGCATGTGGATTTAATCGCCCGTGGCAGCGGCGACTTCAATCATGGCGGGACGTATTCGCATCATGCCGTGGGAGCCGCCGCGGGGTTGGCAACGCTTAATTATCTGCGCGCCAACCAACTGGTAGAACGCTCCGCCGCCCTGGGGCAAGTTATCCACCGGGCGCTGAATCAACATTTGGGAAATCTCACCTGCGTGGGCGATATCCGCGGGATGGGGACAATGTGGGGAATCGAATTTGTGCAGGATCAGGCGACGCGCCAGCCCTTCGAGCCAATACTTCACTTCTCGCAAAAGTTGGGGAATGCAGCCTTCGCCCGGGGGTTGATTCTGTACCCCGGCAGCGGCTGCGCCGATGGTTACGCCGGAGATCATATCATGTTCGCGCCGCCCTTTGTAATTACCGAAAGCCAGATCGAGTCGAGTATCGAGATTTTGCTCCAATCCATTATCGCCGTGCAAAAGCAGGCGCCCAATCCACTTCGTTAGGCAACGCCAACCACAGGTATAACAAACCACCCTCAATAGCCAGGGATAAGCCAATCCTACCGCACCGCACAAAAATCAGAGCTTCCCTCCCCCTGTTTGGAAGCTCTGATTTTTTCTGTTCCCCCAGAGCCAGCGGTTTTCCCCTCGACCACTGGCCCGGCCAGTCATCTACAACCCGCTATCAGGTTGTAGATGTTTTTCGTATCAGATACCATCCTCCCTGTGAGCCGCCGGATATCCCCTTGATGCCCCTAACCGGCGGCTCATCTGGTTCACCGTTTATATACCCCGATTGGCTTGAGTTCTTCTATAGCTGCGCTGAATTTGCAATAACTCCCTGCTTTTGCACGGTGTTCGTGCGTCGAGTATAATTGTCGAGAAGCCCCGGGCGCAGAATAAAGTTATATTGAATGACCCCAAAAACATGTCCAACTCGACCACCGATGCTGTCATCATCGAAATCGAAGGTGCGCTTGCAAAACTAACAGCGCAGGAAAACCCTGTCTTTGTGATGCGGATTAGATCCATTTTGCTTACGAATCTGGATCGCGGTCGCCTTCATCATTTCATCGAAGACGATATTTTGCGTGTAAGGCTATATGTGCAAAAGATTGTCGATAATTATCGGCAATTCGCCCCCCGCCTGCAGAAATTACAAAACGATCACTGCCCCCAGACATGGACGGCATTACTCCAAAAAATGCAGCAGTGGACGTTCAGCTATCTGGCGCGCCACGGGTTTCGCACCGATGCCAATACGCAAGCCATCGCAGAAGGGTTAACCAACGAAGCTGCTATCCAGTTGTTGAACGCCTATTTTCCTTTTGACGCCCATTTCGATGCCTGGGTACACGTCATTATTAACAACACCTGCCGCAAATATTTTCGCAGCAACCTGAAAGAGTCGGCCATACAGGAAAATCAATTGGTCGATATTGAACCGTTTCACAACATACTACGTGATGAAGCATACGCCGAGAAAGAACACCAGTCCGAATTGCAGGAGATCATACGTGAGGCCCTCACACAACTCTCGGATGCTCGCCGGGAAGTGATCGAATTAACCTATTTACAAGGATTGTCGAACAAGGATGCGGCTGAGCGTATGGGAAAAAGTATTGGCGCGCTGTATAGTCTGCGCTTCTATGCCCTGGAAGATTTACGCGAGATTTTAGGTAAAAACAGGAATAATGATAATGACAAATGTTGAGCAAAGACCGAACCCACAGACATTTGGGCAAAAATTGCTTGCCGATTTGGCACAGATGAACACAGTACAAACAATACGGGGAGAAGACGAGATGTTAGTATTATTTGCCGAAGAAGCACATCAAGGCGTGGATATTGAAACGCGATATCCCGACTTTTATCAGAATTTGCTCCAAAACCCCGATTTACGACAGGCGTTTATCGATTTGATCGAGGCACTTGAACCGGGAGAACAACATCCTTTACCAGTAAAACCCAATATTAGCCTGGAATTTTTAAAAACCCAATCTCCCCGGCCCCAATTGGAATGGCTGAACCCCGAACACTGGCGCATGGGTTGGCAGCATACATTTGAGAAACTATGCCAGATTTTTTCCCCACCTGATCTAGCTTATCGTCTGGATGTCACGGCCATTGATGACCCACTGTTTATGCTACTAAGAGAAGATTTCGAGATTTCCCAAGCGGTGTACTCGGTAGCGCTGGATTGCACTCTCGCCAAGGGAACCGATGAAGCGCTGACGCCCTATTTAAATTTGGCGGTCACGCTAGGCACAGCGCAGTCACGACCAACATTCCCACTTCAGGCACGCTTGCAATGGGGCGATTACGATGCAAGCATCACACTTGATGAAGCCGGGCGTTCATGTTTCCCGGATATTCCTTTACAGGCAGCATTTGATGCGGAGTTCAACCCCATCGAAGTTGATTTTAACTTTACGTTAGAAGCGCGACCCTGATTCATGCCTGAGTTGCCTGCTGCTATGCAAACCTATCTCAACCTTGCGGAAAGGTTGTTCACCGGGGAAATAGACGAAAACACGCTGCCCGAAATTGTAAAAAGCATTCCTGTGCTTACCGAAAATTTACTTCACACACTGGCGCAGCATTCCGAAGATGCAGCCCCAACTCAGCCGCGGCGCGCGTGGGCTATTGCCGCCATCGCTGATGCTGCCGCACAAGCCCACGCAACGCTGCCCATTCTGCAAGCTATGGCGGCCTGGTATTTGGGGCACGCCGCCAACCAGTGGGCACAGCCCAACCGCGTAAGCGCCGCCATTACGCGCGCTCGTAAAGGTTTTGAACAAGAAAATAAACCGGGCTGGGTGGCCGCTTGCGACTGGCAAGCCAACGCTCTGGCCTGGACAAAGCCCAATATTGTAAAAGCTGCCGAAATTTTGGAAAAAGCCCTGGCAGGCTTAACTGCCGCTGGCATGGATGACTTTGTGCCGCATTGCCGCCTGTCGTTGGCATATGCCCAAATTATGACCGGTCAATTCGAGAGCGCCGATCAACATATACAGGCCAGCGAAGCTTATTTTATAACCCAGGGGGACGCTATTAACCAGGCGCGTTGCTGGTGGACTCAGGCTAGCCTTTTTCGTCGTCAATCGCGTTTTAATAAGGCAAAGGATAAATTAGAACAAGCATTAAATGTCTTTCAAACCAAAGAGTTACCCGTTGACGCCGCTAAGACGTATTACCAATTTGCACTGATACACATATTACAAACCGATAATCTTGCAAGAGCGATATCCGATTTTGAGCGCGCCGAGGCCATATTTAGCGAATGTGACCTTGACTTGTGGCAGGCAGCAATCAAAACGTATCTAGGCTCTATCTATCTTCAGAATGGTCGCTCTGGATTGGCTGAGGAGTGCCTTCAACAGGCCCGGGCAAGCTTCGAATCCCATAATGTGTTAGGTTTATTGGCCGATAATTTGAATGACAGCGGCAAATTAAATTCACACCGGGGTTTACACAACCTCAGCCTGAAACAATACCAACAAGCCCGAGAAATTAATCGACAACTAGGATCACAAAAACAGGCAGCCCTGGCATTGATGAACCTGGGGGAAACATACGGACAACTTGGCCGGTATCAAGATGCAATCTATTATCTGGAGCAAGCAAAGGGGCAACTAACAAACTTCAAAAACTATCTTCGCCTGGGCACGTGTGAACGCTATATGGCGGTCACCTGGTTGCAATTAGGCCAGCTATCCCTGGCGCATCAACATCTGGACTCAGCTATTGAGCATTACGAAGCAGCCGGGCAAAAAGCCTATTTTTCATCCATCTATCTCTTGCGAGCCAATGTATTCTTCAAACAAGATGACTTTACACAAAGCATAACGTGGCTCGAAAAAGCGCTGACGATCGCTAATGAACATGGCATAACCCCTCAGGCGGCTTTGGCACAACGTCTTCTAGGCGAAGTGTTCACGCACAGCGGGGAATACGAACAGGCACAACAAAACCTGGATGCGGCGTATTCGCAGTTCTGCGAGATGGAGATGCTGCTGGAACAGGCTACCTGTCTGGTTGCCTTGGGGAACTTGTATCGTGAAACCGACATGCCCAGACAGGCCCAAGCTGCATTCCAACAAGCGCTGGAACTCAGCCAAGGCGATTTCCCTGAAAGCGACTGGCAGGCGCAGGCCGGGCTGGCAAAACTGGCCGAAGCACAGGGAAATACGGATGAAGCGTTCCAGGCTTATCGTCAGGGGTGGGGCGCGTTGAGCAAAATCCGCCATAATTTTTGGCAGCCTGCGCTGGCGGGTTCGTATCAACAAACCCCGGCCCGGTTCTTCGATCAGGCCATCCGGCTGGCCGCGCAACACGGGCAGGCAGAAGACATTCTGGGGTTTATAGATAGCAGTAAAGCCACCACGTTGTTGCAGCAACTTGCCCATAATTACAATAACCGCTCGGAACGATCCACAGAACTGGAAACGCTGCGCGGCGAAATCAATTGGCTGCATGAACAACTGCGGGTAACGTTTCAGGGGCATAACCGGCTTAGGTCGGCGATCCAATCCCGCGACATGCGCGCCCGCCTATCCGAGAAAACCCGTCAATATGATGCTTTGCTGGCGCAGATTGAGCGTAGCGGCTCGTCATCCACGGAAACGGCGGGGCTACCCGTGCCTTTCGATCTCGATACATGGCGCTCACACGCCAATCATCACCTGGGGCACAACTGGTTAGCGTTGGATTATTATCTGACAGAGACGGAATTGGTCACGCTCGTCATCACCCCCGAAAGCTGTCAGGTGTACCCTACACCGCGCACCCAACGACTAACTTTGGCGCTCGAAAACGCCCGCAAAGCAGCGCAAGCGGCCAATTTGCTTTTAGCGGATGATCTTAACGTATTGGGAACCGCGTTGTTCCCTGCGGAGCTTGAGGCACACCTCACCCCGAAAACTATTGTGCTGCTATCACCCCACCGAGAGCTGCATGATATTCCCTGGGCGGCGCTGCAGCCCAACTTCGCAGAACAGCCCATTATAAAGCTGTGCATTCCCTGTGTGGTGCCCTCGCTGCAAAGTCTACGCGCATTGTGGGAACGCGCCACCGCGGCGGCTGACACATCCCCAGAGCAAGGGTTAGTGGTTGGATTATCGCGCTTCCCCAATAAACAGGCGGAATTACCGGCTGTGCGTGATGAAATGAAGATGCTGCAAGCCAAACTTGGCCCGGAAGTTGAATTCTTGCTCGAAGAGCGGGCTACCTGGGGGCAGGTTCAAACCCTCCGGACGCAGGAGCCAACCCGGGGGTTATCCCGCTTTGCCTGGCTGCATTTCGCCGGTCATGCCTTTTCCGATCCACTC
Source organism: Anaerolineae bacterium (assembly GCA_014382605.1). Taxonomy (GTDB): domain Bacteria; phylum Chloroflexota; class Anaerolineae; order Anaerolineales; family UBA11858; genus NIOZ-UU35. The sequence continues at coordinate 3,504 of JACNJM010000238.1, read as the reverse complement.
ACCGGGCGCATGGGCGGCTTCACGCTCTGGGATGGGGATATCCGCCTGGATCAATTGTGGGATATTCATCCGTTACCGCAATTGATGGTCTTTTCGGCGTGTAATAGTATTTACAGCTATTTGTATGCAGGTGATGAACCTGTTGGGCTGCCGACCACTTGTTTGGTTGCCGGAGCCAACCGCGTTATTGGCAGTATCTGGCCAATTTTGGATCGCGCCGGGCATGAGTTCACTGAAGCGTTTTATCGTCACTATCTGGCGGGGGTTTCACCGGCGCAAGCTGTGGCGCAGGCACAACGTGAGATGATCGAACACGGGGCAGAGATGACTACCTGGGCTGGTTTCACTTGCATAGGCATGCCGTAGAGGCAAAACCCGAAAAAAACATCACAGGCCAGACTTGCAGGGGCTGTGATTTCATCTCCTTGAGCAGGCCCCAAAGTGATAAATATGGAACGGGCTTTCGGCAGGCGTTACACGAAATCCCTGCTGCCGGTTTGCTAAATCGCGCTCTTTGCCGTTTCCGCGTCGCGTCTGCCCGCGCCTGGATTGCCGATGATGACTCCCTCAGGCGATCGTCGCTGAATTTTTCGCACTCCACACGCGGCAACCCGATATGAATCCTGACATCATTCTATCTAAACCCTAATGTTATGCCGAATTGACCTCAATACTGATAATTCTATCCTGTCGGGGCGCTCTCTTGCGAAAGTGCATAAGTCCTACAATATAAACGACATACCATCTCGGAAGTTCTTCAAAGAATATTCCACAATCTACTTGCCTGAAACCTTTTTATAAATGCTGCATCTAATCGGGGAAAGCAAAAAATTATTGGAGGTATTCTCTCATGGAAATGATTATCGACTTCCCCGAAGGCGCGCGCGTCGATGCGCATTTTGGCCCGTATACGATCCCAACTGACCAACCCCCGATGGGCGGCGGCACAGGTTCAGCGCCGACCCCCTTTGCAGTATTTCTCTCTTCGTTAGGCACCTGCGCTGGGATTTATGTGCTGGGCTTCTGCCGCCAGCGCGGACTCTCAACTGATGGTATCCGCATTGTACAGCGCATGTATAATGATCCGCAAAATTATGGTATGCTTGGCAAAATTGAACTTGAAATTCAGGTCCCCCCGGATTTTCCCGAGAAATATCACGATGCGCTGGTGCGCGCCGCCGATCAATGTGCAGTAAAAAAACACTTTGAAATGCCGCCCTCGTTTGATATTCACACCAAACAGGTTGAGATGGCATAGAAAAAAGACCCCCGATTTTGCAGGGGGTCTTTTTTTATGGGTGATTGGGCTTAATGACGGTTCCAGACTGTAGAACCGCATTTTTGGGGATAACGACAATGCCATCCCGGATATAACAATTTTCGCCATCTTTATCGGTGCCGCGAGGGAAGGCTTCGATGACGACATTCTCGCCAATGCAGGCATTTTTGTCGATCAGTGCGCCTTCTATGCGAGAGCCACGGCCAATGCCTATCGGAACGCCATCACGCACGCGGCGCGTTTCGTCGAAATAATCAGCGCCAATTAAATAGGTATCGCGGATCAGCACATCGTCTGCGATGCGGCTGCGCAAGCCAATCACGGCATTGGTGATGTCAGCGCTGCCAATTACGCAGCCATCGGCAATCATCGCGTTATTGAGGCAGGCTCCATGCATCACCGAGTTGGGTAAAAAGCGCGGGCGGGTATAAATTAAACTATCACGGTCATTGAAATCGAAGGGGGGGGTAGGCTGTGCCAGCGACAAGTTGACATCGTAGAATGAACGGATCGTGCCGATGTCTTCCCAGTAATCATCGAAATCGTAGCCGAAAACCTTGTGGGTATGAATCGCCTTGGGGATCACCTCCCCACCAAAGTCGTCATCGGTGCTGCTTGCCAGCATTTCGACCAGAATATCTGTGTTGAACAAGTAAATCCCCATCGAGCCAAGGTAAGGCCTTTCGGGGTCGTCCCGGCTGGCGAAATTTTTCTGCACGCCAGGGTCTTTGGGTTTTTCCACAAAATCGGAAATCGAATAATCGGCCTTGCGTTTGAGCAACCCAAAGCGCGAGGCTTGTTCCGGTGAAACTGGTTGTACTGCCACGGTGATATCGGCTTCTTGCTCCCAGTGGAAGCGCGCCATTTCGGCATAATCCATGCGGTAGAGATGGTCTCCCGCCAGGATGAGCACATAATCGGCTCCAGTAGAACGGATTTCAAGCAGTTGCTGGCGCACGGCATCTGCTGTGCCCTGATACCATTTTTGCGAGGCAACGGTTTGTTCGGCAGCCCAAATTTGGACCCAACCGTGGTGGAAGGGATCGAAGTTATATGTCGATGTGATATGACGGTGCAGTGAAACGGAGTTGAATTGAGTGAGCAGCGCCACGCGGTTGATGCCGGAATTAATGCAATTGCTGAGGGGGATATCGATCAGGCGGTATTTACCGGCGATGGGCACCGCCGGTTTGGCGCGTTCTTCGGTTAGCGGATGCAGCCGCGAGCCGCGCCCACCCCCCATGATAACCCCAAGGATTTGTTTCCGTGATGTCATTGCGAACCTCCCCGGTGTGTAGATATGGCTTGGATTTTTATATATTATAAGCGTGAATTTATCATCTATCTCAACAACTTCTGGAATATTTTTTGCAATGTGAGAAACATCAGATTTTTTAGAATCCGGATGTGTTTTTATGCTATGATGATTCTGCTTGCTTGAACACATAGCAGCATTATCATCAGAATTTTGAAAGGAGTTCATCTAAATGTCCAAAATGCTACGAACTATGTTTGCTATCATCGTAGGGTGCGTTGCAATTTTCGGCGGGATACAGTTGCAATCTGCATTGGCCGCTGAACCAATGGCGTCAACCGGGGGGATTGAGGTTGAAAACCGAACCGATATGTGGGGCAAAGAAGGCATGACGATTTCGCGGGTAGAGTATCTGAGTTACTCGCTGGACGATCTGAATCATGCCAACTGGATTGTCATGTGCGCCAGCCCTCTCGTGATTGGCGATACGTGCATCAAACAAGGGCTTGAACCGGGTAACTACGTTGTGCGCACACTCTCGAATGGTGAAGTTATCGAAGTGTTCACAGATGTGAACGTCACCGCCGGGCATATCACCATGCTTTCGGCAGAGCGAGTGTATACTCAGAATGCCATTACCATCATTAACCAAAGCTCCTATGATATTGATCTCGTTTTGGCGCAAGAAGGAAACTATGTCAGCGATGCAGTTTCGTATGCCGAAAAGCCCCTGATAAGGAATCGAATTGGCGTAAACGCCTGGCAGGAAATCTTCGTCAATGGCGATTTCGAAGCCCACCACATCATGATCCGGGATGAAGTAACCGGAGGCTGGTTCTATAGTGTACCGGCTGGCGGAGTCATCATCTGGAAAGGCGATCACAAAGGCGATGTGCTCGACCGCTCCCTGTATCTTAACGTGGTGAACGGGGCGCCGGGCGGCCTCCATATTTACGCGTATGAACAGGGG
>JACNJM010000292.1 GCA_014382605.1 Anaerolineae bacterium | reverse complement strand
TGAGGTACCGAAAAGCGCACCGAGCCAGCACAATAGACTACGACTCCAATCGAATCAACGCTGCCAAAGTTGTAGGTATACGTTTCCAGGGGGATGCCCCGCAGAAAGTTATAGATTGTCAGCCCATGAAAAACAGAACCGCCCGGTGAAGACAACATCAGATGCAGCCGCTGATATTGATTACGGATCGCTCGATCAATCAATTGAAATAATTGATCGGTCGTATTGGGGGTTACTGGAGCCAAGAAACGAATGTATAAATCTTTCATACCAGTGTCTTCCATCAAAGTTCTTTCTGCTTCCGGGCTGGAGGAAGATGCTCCACAGTGAAGCACCTTCCTCGCTCTGGGCTAGTGGATCAGTGCGATGCGGAATACCCGCTGCACACGCCCCAATTCGTGTTGCACACGCTGGAGCATATCCCAGCCCACTACGATAGCAATGGCGATTTTGAACATCGTCATCACCATCCAGCTTGTCATCTTGGACATAAGACCCTCCTCGCTCTTGGTAAAAGGACGAATCGGGTATCCGCTGTCTAAGTGCCAGGTCGGATGCCCGCCTGTGGAGGCATCCGGCCCGGTGTTGTGACAACCCGCTCTATCTGCTACTAAACCGTATCTCCGATTCTGCTTCAACGTCAATCGAAACTGCCGGAATGAAGCTGGCAATTAATGACTGTACATCCGCGCGCGCATTGCAAATTGCGCTACCCGCGCCATTGTCAAAGGCAATCGAGATGGATGGGCCATACCGCAGTGCATCGGCATTATGAAGCGTGGCAAAGAACGTTTGTCTTGCATCTGCGCTCGCGGTGCCGGTATCGCCAAACTGCTGCACACCGCTTTCACGGTAGGCACGGCGGTCTGCGCCCACATAGGCGGCTTCTTCACAGGCTGCGTCTGCGGCTACTTGAAGTTGATTGCGCACGCGCCAGAACTGGATACCATCCACGACCAACACCATCAACGGCACGCCGACAAAGAGCATCACGATGGTAAACCACAGCAGGCTTTGACCGGCTTCGGTCGATCTTCGGTCTCCCGTCATCGGTTTCCTCATCACCAACCCTCATGCCGGAAGGCGCTAATGGCCTGGCCTTCGATATATGCCGATGCGCCGCCGCCAAAGAAACCGGCCAGGCTGGCAAAGTAGTTTGGCACGCGGTAGGACACAACCACATTCACGACCCCGCCGCGCCCGCCAGATGCGGCCACATCGACGCCATACTCGCCAATGCGGACCGCCGAAAGCTTTTCCCAGGCAGCGCTGGCTGCAATCGCAGCGGAGTTTTGCTGGGCCACCGATCCGCGGCGTGCGCCATAGTTGGCGGCATTGTTGGCGTGCAACCCGGCAATTCCGGCCAGGGCCAGATTAATCAGCCCCAACGTAACCAATACCATTACGGGCAATGTCAGGGCGGCTTCTACCAGGCTGCCGCGCCGGTCTCGGATAAAGCGTTTAACGATCATCAGCTTTAGAGCGATGCCGCGATGGTTGTCAGCGTGGTAACGATCTTCCCGCCCAGGCCGGTCAGGGCGCTGATCGCCACAATCGCCACCAGCACCCAGATCAGCGAATCCTGCACCAGGTCGCCGCGGGTATCGGCCAGAAAATTACGCACTCGCAAATATGTAGTCATCATGAACCTCCAAGTAAAATGAATTGAGTTGAACAGATTGTTTTTTGAGCGACCCACAGAAGCACGGCGCTGCCCATGCCCAGCAGATAGCCCGGAAAGCCGGGTGAATAGAACTTGCCATCAAAACCCAGGTATTTCAGCGCCCAGGTAGTGGCTGCGTACCAGATGACCAGACCCAGATAGGCCACCCAGAGAACGCTATTACCAATGATTGCGAAAAACATCCAGGCTTTCGCATCCGCGCCGCCTAACGCCCCGCGCCGCCATAAGATGAGCGCCAACAGCCAGACAATGCCAATCGTCCACCAGGGGGTTGTCACAACGCCCGCGATCCGGGCGATCAACGCCAACCCCAGCGGGGGCAACGTCAGCCAATTACTCACCGTACCCTGCCGGTAATCCTGAACGGCGCAAACGATCAGCCACAGGAGTAGAAGCGCAGATACAAACAGCGTCAGCGGCATTTCATCACCGGTACATCTTGATCCAGCCGGTAGAGTCGTCCGGCAGGCGGATTTCCAGCCACATAAAGCCCTCGTCCACTTCGGGGTAGACTTCCTTCGAGACCTGAAACGGCGAGCCTTTCCATAAATACATTTCGACAATGCCGTCCATATCCGCGAACAGCCAGGCGCCATCTTCGGGAACGCTCAGATAATCACCGGTTAGCGTGTAAATGTACTCGGTAGCAATCCAGCCAAATTGCCCCTGATAATCAATTTGCTGCCACAAAACTTCACCGTAGTTCATCGTTTGTTCGGTGAAGCCGGTAAGCTCCTCCCCATTGGGGATGGCTTTCAGAATAATGGCATCATTGGGCGCATTGCGCAGATAGATACCGGTTTCGCGGTTCGTCCAGACCACGCGATGGGATGCCGCCACCGGCTGCGGTTCAGCGACTGTCATTGTGGGGATCGGCGTTGGTTCCGTCGTGGCCGTAGGCATCGGTTCCGGGGTAGCTGTGGGGACAGCTTCGGCTTTTGCAGTCTGTGGTAATACGACACTCACAATTGCCAGGATAAAAATACCCAGCACAACCACCGCCCCCGCAGTGATGGCGATATGCTTTGGCTCTTTGAGCCAGTCTTTGATTTTCTGTAGATCAATCATCATTTCGGTACACTCCCAAAAGCGGTGGGATCGGCCATGGTGTGGCTTGCTCGATTCACAATTTCGACATCCCAATACAGGAAGCCCCAGGGATACCAACCCGGAGCGTCCTCGGACACGATGAAGCGATTTGATAGATCGTTATGCACGGTATCGAATAGTTCGCCATACTCGCAAACATTACCGGAAACGCAGTTGTCCCAACGGATCCCTTCGGGGTCGATCTGAGGATGCAGAACGCCTTCGGTTTCGCTGACGTAAATTCTCAGCAGGGTTTCTCGTAAACGAACCGATTGATTGCGTTGCTCGACCGTAGACCATTCGCCGCGCGACAGGTAGGTTGGCCTGCTTAGAATGTCCATTCCCGCAGCTACCCAAACCTGCTTGTAGCCGCCTTCCTGACTACGGAAAAGAATCCGCATCAGATCAACACTAACGCCCGGCATTTCATAGCGCACATACTCCACCGGCACGCCATAGAAAAACCAGCTTTTGTTTTCAGGGTCATAATTCACCCCGGCCTGCTCTTGATCCAGCAATACCAGAGCGGGGTCCTCCGTTTGGATGGGTGCGGCCTGAACCGCCCCCGGCATCAGCGCCAGGAGAACGATCAGCAACAAGAATACAGTTCCAAGCCTTTTCATCGTACTTATGTACTGGTCAATAGTAGTATGAACACATCTCACGCAAAGACGCAAAGCCGCAAAGCTGTTTTTCTCTCTTATTTCTCGGCGCCTTTGCGTGAAAACGTTTGTGTTTACACTTCTCTTGATGATTACACTTTTCATCGTGCTTACCTCACAAACCAATCATTGTTGAAAAATGCGTTTCAGCCTTTTGACAAACGCCGCGTACCAGAACATATTGGCGCGTCATTTCAGGCGCATCGCCGAGTTCGCTCAGCCAGACCGTTAAATCGCCGTTCAGATTGCAAATTTCTCGACCTGCCTGATCGTTGATCCACTGAATCAAATTCGTGCGGTACGGCTCTCGCACCTTGTTGATTTCAGCGGCCAACTCAGCCGCCAGTCGTGTTGCCAGTGGTGATAACATCTCGGCCATCTAAATTGCATTCATCGCTTCATATAATAGCGGCAGCAGGATCAGGCCCATCATGGGCGCAAAGTAGAACATCGCCACGGCCACGGTCATACTGGTATCCAGTTTCTCGGTTTTGCGCAGCAGGCGCTGACGATATTCAGCCGCCAGGGAGGACGAGATTTCGCTCATGCGCTGGCTGACTTCCACGCCCCGGCTGGCAGCGACATCCAACTGCACGCCAAACGCCCGCAGGGCAGGGATACCGCTTTCTTCAAAGGCTGTGCGCAAGGCGCCCTTGCGATCGGCATGTCCAAAAGCCGGGATGCCCAGGTAGGCGCTGCGTGCAATCGCCTCCCGCACCAGCCCCGCCAGCGGCCCCGGCAGCTTGGAAGCCTGCATTAACGCCTCTTCCGGCGAAACGCCTGCCGCGGTTTCTGCCGCAATCAGCGATGCCATTTCGGGCACGGATTGCTCGGCGCGGATCCGCATATTTTGTGCCGCAGATCGTAAACGCATGAACGGCAGCGCCGTCAAAATGGCCGGAACCAGCCATGCGGCGGGGGCAGAAACCAGCAATGGATAGATCACGCCCAACCCGCCAAATAATGCCGATTGAAAGATGATTTGCTCAATCGTGCGGCCTGCGTATTCGCCGCCGCGCTGCGCCCAAAGCAGGTTGGTTTTCCAAACGCCCAGCGAAAATGGCAGCCGCTGGGCGATCATCGCCCCCATTCGGTCGCCAACAGAGGGCTGGCCTGGCCGCCGTTGTTTTTTGCCGGTGCCGAGGTACTCGGCCACCGGATTGGGCTGGAGAGCCACCATAATCACTTTCGCGAAGGCAAACGCCGCATAGCCAGCCGCAAGCACAATGACCAGTTTCAAACCCATATCTGCAAACAATTCGAGATTCATGCGATTGCCTCCCGCACCATCTTCTGAATGACCGTCCAGCCATAGGCGCCCCAGGCCAGGGATGCGACCAGACCAATTTTGAAGAGACTGTTGTCCAAATACACCGAAGCGCCCACCGGCGCGCTGAGAATATAGCCCAGCCCAAAGACGGCTGCGCCAATAATCACCAACGCCAGGTTTTTCTTGCCGGATGCCACTGCCGCCGCCTGTCCTTTGACATCCAGGATTTCATTGAGATTTTTGGCGGTCTCATGGAATGCAGCGGTATAACCCGCGCCACCGGTTTCGCCCATGCGCTGCACTTCAAACACAACCAGCGCCAAGGCCGGTGAAATGGCGTTGGCTTCCGGTAATAAACGCTCAAAAGCGGCCTGCCCTTGACGTTGCAGGCGCGCAATGAAGGTCTCTACCCAGGCCGCCAGGGGTTTCTCCGGGTCCAGGGCTTCTCTGGAACTGGACAGGGCTTCGAGGATATTGGGTTCTGCCTTAAGAATGCCGGACAGGTTGCGCAGGAAGGTTGGGATTTCTTTCTCGATCTCCAGGCGTACCTGCTCCCATTGCGAATTGACAAAGCCGTTGGTGATGGCATAGCCCAACACCGCGCCGCCTGCCAGCGCAATCGGCAATCCCAACTGAAAGACCTGTAATATCAGCGCGCCCACAAGACCGATAACGACCATGACGCCATACAGAGCGACTTCCTCTTTCCCGGTCACATCCACACCCAGGCGCAAAAAAGCCAGACGGGTTTTGTTCAACGCATTGATTTGCGCCCTGCCTGTTTTTGCCGGGCTGCTTCCATCCATGGTTCCGCGCTGGCGGTAGTAGGAGCGCATAGCTTCGGCCTGGCTGTTACTGTTGATGCGGTGAACCACCTGCGACAACAGGAAATACACCGCCACCCCGAGGGAGGCGCCAGCCACCAGTTTTAGAGCGGTATCGATCCATTCTGCGTTCATAATCTCAGCTTTCCTTCCGTTCCGGCTTCTGCTGCCAGGCAGGTTTGCGCCTGCCGCATGGCCTGCCCGGGGTTGGTTTCCGCGGCTTCCAGGATGCCCCCGATGGCCGTCATGCGATCGGCATCGTTGCTCATGCGATAGCCAGGAGCCAGATACACATCTTCCAGCGCCACATCGCCGCCTTTGAGGTCGCGCTGCACCGCCCACACGCCCACAATCTGCCTGCGCCCGCCCAGCCAGCCAATTTGCACAATCAGGTCAATCGCCTGGGCAAAGGCTTCTTTGGCCGCCGCCATACGGATACCGGCATCGGCAAACAGGATCAGCGCCATGCGGTGAACGGCGTGGCGGGGATCGGTGGCGTGGAACGTGGACAGACCGGGATGATCGGACATCTGGGCGCGAAAGAGCGTGTTGGCGACATCGCCGGTTCGCACCTCGCCCACAATCAACCAGCGCGGGGACATGCGCAGCGAGCTATCCACCAAATCCCGAACCGTCACGCCAGGCGTATCGGAGCCAATTTGCTGCGGCCTGGCTTCCAGGCTGACGACATGCGGGTGGTCGATCCAGATTTCTTCCGGGTCTTCGATTTTGATGACGCGCGCTTCTCTGGGGATGCCGTTGGAGATCGCGGACAAAACCGTGGTTTTGCCGGTGGCGGTGGCCCCGGAGATCAGGATGCGGTATTCGTTGGCAACCCAGCTTACCAACGCGTCCAGTACGTGCTGCGGGGCAGCGCCCCATTCCAGCAGTTGCTCTAATGACACGGGCTTGGGTTCAAAAATACGGATATTGATGACCGGGTAGCCCTTGCCGGGAGCCAGGCGGGGGTGGACGATATGCACCCGCGCCCCGCCCATGCCATCCCCGCGCGGGATTTTGGCATTCACCAGCGGCGTAGCCTTCGAGATGGCGCGCCCAATCGGGGAGAGCAGGGCTTCCACCGCCCGCCAGGTTTCTTGCTCGTCGGGGTGATAATCCAGCAACACAGCGTCGCGCTCGCCTTTATGGATGCCCCACAAAGAACCATCGGCGTTCATCAGGATTTCGGTCAGGTCATTGCGAATCGGGGGCAGCAATTCATGGAAGAAACTCAACCCGCCCACTTTGGCGACTACCTGATCGACCAGCCCCGGTACATGCGCCTCGGATACCGCCCGGCCCAAACTGGCCGTGGCCGCATGCACGGCGCGTACGGCTTCTTCGCGCAAGCGGGTGCGATTGCGAATAATATCCAGCGGCAAATGATCCAGTTGCTGCACCGCCGCGTTAATCATCGCTAAACGATCCGTCTCGGCAAGGACTTGTTCGCCCATCATCTGCTGCCAGGCATTCGGTTGGTTAAACATACACGCTCCTTCTAGTTGACGGGGGATGTTCCCCGTCTTCCGTCTTCCGACTTCCGTCTGCGCGTCAGCGCACTAATAGCGCACCTTGACGCCGAGGATATTTTTCACTTTGCCATTGCCGTTACCGTTGCCGCCATAGTTTTCAGCGAATAACGCGCCTGCCAGCGGCATCAGCGCCTGACGAAAGGCTTCGTTGCGTTCCGTAGGCAGCACACGCTCATTCTGGGCGGCAATCACCGCATCGTTATCGGGAATGGTGGCGATCAGGGGCAGGAATTTGCCGCCAACCGCATCCGCAGCCAAACGATGCCATTGGCTGGGATCCAGGCCCCGGCCTGCACGATTGAGCGCCAGATAGGAGGTCGTTTGCGACAGGCTGTGCATGCCCACCATGCGCTCGAAGACCATGCGATAGGCTTCGGCGGTGCGCATGGCAACCGAGATCGTGGGCGTTCCCACCAATACCAGATGATTGGACACGCTCAAAGCCAGGGCCGCATTGGAGGATGGCGGGGTGTCGATCACCACCACGGCATATTGCCGGATGGCGGTATTGATGAGCGAATGAAACGATCCGGGGGCATCCCGGTTAATACCCAACATTTGGCCTGCGGCCATATCATCCAGGAAGCCGCCCAACACATCCATCGAACCCACTTTTTGCGTAATCACGCGCAAGCCCTCCAGGGTCGGGTTCTGCGGCCAGTGGCCCAGGTTCGGCTCCGGGCTGAGACGCAGCATCATCGGCAAATCATCCGGGGAGGATCCCATACCCACCAGCAGGGTTGGGTAGCCGCGCTGCGAAGCCAGGTACGCCAGGCTGGAGGCGATGGTGGTCTTGCCTACCCCGCCTGCGCTGTTCCAGACGGTGATAATGCGCGCCGTCACCGGTCGATGCCCGTTCCCGCCTGCCATTGCGCCCCATGCGCCGGGGCCATTGGCTAACTTGGATGCGCGCGTATCGGCGAAGATTTTCTCCATCAGGGTTTGCAGGTTGATGTCCACCGAATACAAGCCCTTGAGATGCGCCAGGCCGGTCAGTTGGGAACGAACCGCCTGCTCATCGTTGGGCGGCATAGCCGGAATCACGGCGTAAATGTCTTCGGTCATGGTGCGCAGGGCGCTGATGAATGCATCCGGCGCATTGAACATCCCCGCATCCATCAAAACCACGTCCGGTTTCGACGACAATTTGACGATCAAGTCTTTGGCATCGTTGGTAATCGCCGTAACCCGAAAGCGGGGGTCATTCGATAAGGCCGTTTGCCAGACATCCGTGCGCGGCTTGGGGCCAGCCAGCAGGACGGTGGCAACATCATTGCCTTGTGTGGTGTTCCAGGTGTTCATGTTGCCTCCTACGGGGTGGCTGTGGCTTCGGGAACCGGGGTACTCACAACAGTTTCCGGCTCACCCGTCCAGCCATAGGGCGTTTCGGTGGGCGTGGGCGTGGGGCCAGGGGTGACGATCAAATCCTGCACAAAAATACCCGCCGTGCGGAAACCCAGCGCATTCTCCGGCATCAGATACAGCGACAGCGAAATGCGGTTATCCTGATCCAGCGCCTGAAGCAGTTCAATGACATTGATCAGAACGCTTTCATCTTCCGTGTTGTAGGCCAGGAAATCGTAGGAAACCACCACCGCATCCACCGGCACGGCCAGGGTGATCGAACCGCTGGGACTGCGCTCCAGTGGCGCGTTCGCCGCGCCAAAGTTGCCATCACCCTGGGAGGTATATTGCTGGTCATAGGCCGCCGGGTCAATCGCCTGAAAATCCGGGGATACACTGAGCACCTTCAGCCCTTCGGCGGCTACTTTGGCGTAGGTGAAGTCGTTTTGTGCCAGGACTGCCGTAACGCCCACGAAATCGCCCGGCTTTAGCTGACCGGCCAATCCCGCCGAGTCGTTGACCTGAATGGTCACGGCGCGCTCGTCCTGGGCCAGTTCGAGGGCATCCCCGCCCAGGTGACTCTCGGCCAGGAAATCGCCTGCCGAGCGGGATACGCGCAGCACGCTGCCAACGACCAGAGCCGGGTCTGTGAGAACATCGGATGGCAGGTTGGCGACTGGCATTTCGACCACGGTCAGGTCTGCCTCGACAAGCGTATGGCCGGGCGGCAGATCGAAGTTGAGGATGACGACATCCGTTTTCTCGGCTTCGCGTGCGCCCATCAAACTGATGGCCATAAATGCCACAAAAACTGCGGCGATGATCGGGATGATTTTCTTGA
>JACNJM010000289.1 GCA_014382605.1 Anaerolineae bacterium | reverse complement strand
GCGAACTGGATAAGATGCGCAGTTATCAAAAGCAGTTGTTGCTATCTTTTGACGGCACCCAATACTTCAGTTCACAACAGATCCATTGTCCGAATTGTTCTGAGCGTACGCTTACCAATGATGAAACGTTGTACCATCATCAAGTGATCACCCCAGTAGTTGTACAACCAGGTAACTCAAAGGTGATTGCCTTGGAACCGGAGTTCATTTTTCCGCAGGATGGGCACGAGAAGCAAGATTGTGAACGGACTGCTATCAAACGCTGGATACAAGCGCATGGCAGATCATATGCTGAACACCAATGTACAGCTTTAGGGGATGATTTGTATTGTTGTCAGCCAATCTGTGAACGGTTTCTAGAAGCAGGCTTCAATTTTATCTTTGTATGCAAGCCTGACTCACATGTGGCAATGTATGAATGGGTTGATTACTTAGACAGGATTGGAGAAGTTCAGCAGCTATCCTTCCGTCACTGGAATGGACGCTATGCTGAGAAGCATCATTTTCGCTTTGTCAATGACGTGCCTTTGCGAGGTGGCGAAGCCGCCATGAATGTCAATTGGTGCGAAATCACGATTACACGCCAAGATGATGGTCGTCAACTCTATCACAATACCTTTGCTACCAGTCATAGTTTATCTACGACAAATGTGGTATCAGTTGTACAGGATGGACGTGCCCGCTGGAAGAGCGAGAACGAAAACAACAATGTTCTCAAGACCAAGGGCTATCATCTAGAGCACAATTTCGGTCACGGTCAGCAATATCTGGCCAGCTTCCTGTTGACGCTAAACCTTCTGGCCTTCCTTTTTCATACCGTCTTTGAACTTCTGGATAAACAGTATCAGTGCATCCGCAAAGCACTGGGGCCCCGAAAGACCTTTTTCAATGATATGCGTGCTCTCCTGCGCTACATGGTGTTTGAGAACTGGCAACATCTGCTCACATTCATGATCGATGGACTCGAATTGGAGTTTGATACAAGTTAGTGAACTGGCAGTCGAACCCCGAATAATCCTTTCTGACCAGCTAGCTCTTGGCCGGGGTTTTTGCGCGTTTCATGCTTGGATTGATTGAGCTTGAAACAATAGTCGAACATTATTCAAGCGACTTATTACTCCCCACTTCGGAGGTGCTGACCACTCAGCGTTTTTTTCTTTGCCATATGTTCACTTTCATTCTGCCATTGGGCATTTTTGTTTCCAAAAACCCACCATATTTAGAATTGCTGTTTCTAATAAAAATAATATACTTATTTTTGTATTATGTGCTATACTATATTGCTTGTGAAACAGAAGTTCTAAAAAAAAGTTATACCTTTGATTTGGAACCCATGCGTAACCCAGCAAATAATCAACGAAAGGAGTTTCAAATCATGTCAAAAGAACAAGGTGTTGTAAAGTGGTTCAATGGCTCAAAAGGCTACGGCTTCATTGAGCGCGATGCTGGCGGTGACGTTTTCGTTCACTTTAACGCCATCATTGGCGAAGGCTTCAAAAACCTGGACGAAGGTCAACGAGTAGAGTTTACCGTTGAACAAGGCGAAAAAGGCCCCAATGCTAAAGACGTTGTAGCTCTCTAAAGCAACGAAAAGAAGCTATCAAAAACAGGACAGTTTTTTAAAGCTGTCCTGTTTTTATTTTAAACTATCGAGTTGCATCAATGTACCTCCCCCGAAAAAATGAACAGTAAGGAAAGAGAAAAGTACACTATCGGAATTATTGTGCATATTTTGGTCAACTCGATAGATGCAATCATGGGATTTGTTTTCATTGCGAGTATGGTATGAGCAGTAAAGAGCGCGGCATTGCCCCGAATAGTTGCTCCAATTCGGAAAAGTATTCTCGGCAAAGCTGCTGCGGGTGAAATCTAGTCATTAAAAACAGGGGCTCTGCTAAGGTAAAGGGGAAGAAGATGTGGCAGAAAGCTGGCTAGCAGATGAAATTCCGAATCAACGGGGACGGCAAAAGACCTCTTCAGACACAGCGATTGAGTGCACATTGACATTGATGGCGAATGGCACATGCGCAAGCATCATATGAACAAAGATGCAGCGTGTGGCAAGTACAATCTTCTCGCATCGCATGCCCGGGGCTATAGACTTGCCACTGCTGCAGAATACCGCTGAACTTCAAGTTGAAGCTCAGCGGTATGGCGATCAAATCGTGGTGCGGCTGAATTCCAACTACAAATCGGGGGAGAATGATAGAATACCTTGCATGTTGAAGAAAATATTAATTGTCGAAGATGAGCCTGCCTTACAAGATACGCTTAGTTATAATCTGAAGCGTGAAGGCTATCAGGTTATTGTTGAAGGGGATGGTATAAAAGGACTTGCGGCTGCTCAGGAAATTCAACCTGATTTGATAGTGCTAGATATTATGCTGCCGGGCATGGATGGCCTTGAAATTACCCGCATTCTTCGCCAGAAGATGAATGTCCCTATCATTATGCTAACAGCCCGTGATGCCGAAATTGACCGCGTACTTGGCTTAGAAATCGGCGCGGATGATTATTTGACCAAGCCATTTTCGATGCGCGAGCTTTTGGCACGGGTTAAGGCTCAGTTGCGCAGAGACCGGCTGATCCGCGACGAGGTGATGACACAGTCGCCGCCCTCGGAAACAGCATTAACCTTTGGGAATCTCAGTATCAATCTGGTCCGGCGCGAGGCAACTATCAATGATGATGTGCTTCATCTCAAGCCAAAAGAGTATGATTTGCTCCAATATTTATTGGAACATCAGGGAAAGGTTGTCTCTCGCGAGCGGATTTTGGAACAAGTTTGGGGATGGGATTTTGGCGGAGGCAGCCGCACGGTGGATGTGCATGTTCGCTGGCTGCGGGAGAAAATCGAACCAGACCCAACATCGCCCAGCCGCATCATTACTGTGCGCGGGGTTGGCTATCGCTTTGAAGGTTGAATTTGTGGTTTAGCGATACTATGTTTACAAGTATTCGTTGGCGCATTATTCTTCCTTATACGCTGTTAGTGATATTGAGTGTGGCAGGGGTAGGATTTTATTTAAACAATATCCTTTATCAAACCCAACTGCAAACGCTTCAAGAGCGTCTCACTGATGATGCTTTATTGATTGGCAATTCGCTGCTGGAAACCCTGGAAGATGAAGAAGTATGGCAAATAATCAATGATAGTTCGGCCCATTGGGCTGAGTTAATTGGCGGGCGCGTGACCATCATTGCTACTGACGGTACGGTATTGGGGGAATCGCATCAGGATTTCGCGCAAATGGAAAATCATCTGAACCGTCCTGAAATCCGGGATGCGTTGAATAATGGCTTTGGCAGCCATATCCGTTATAGTCAGACTGTGAAATACGATATGCTCTATGTCGCTCTCCCAGTCAAGCAAGGTGCGACAATACTCGGATTTGTTCGAGTATCCTTGCCATTGAACGAAATTGAAGCTCGCCAGGCACAATCACGCACAACCGTTTTTACAACCATGTTGGTTGCCGCAAGTTTGGGGATATTGTTGTCCGTTTTTATTGCTCTACGCGTAACACGTCCTTTGCAATGGCTCACTCAGGAAGCCCGGCAGATGACACAGGGAGGCATGCTTCGACATATCCCGTCTTCTCGTCAAGATGAAGTCGGCCAACTCACGCAGGCTTTTAATGCACTGGTAGAAAAACTCGATTCTCAAATTCGTGCTTTGCAATCGGAACGAGGTAAGTTGGTATCAGTGTTGGCACAAATGACCGATGGCGTTGTAATAGCAGATGGGGACGGGCGAATTATTCTCATCAATGTAGCCGCGGAGCGAATGTTCAAAACCCCGTCGGAATCCGCCATCGGGTGTACGGTGGCCCAGATATTGCGTCATCACCAATGGATTGAGCTTTGGGAACGCTGTCGCCAAACAGAGCAGGAACAATTCGATATGCTCGAATTGCCTCGTCAGGATATTTTTATTCAAGGGATTGCCTTACCCTTAGGGGATGCTTTACCCGAACATATTTTGATGCTTTTCCAGGATCTAACGCGTATTCGCCGCCTGGAAACTGTGCGCCGCGATTTTATCAGCAATATCTCTCATGAATTGCGCACTCCATTAGCTTCATTGAAGGCCCTGGTCGAAACACTTCGTTCCGGGGCACTGGATGACCCTCCCGCTGCGCAGCGCTTTCTGTATCACATGGAGACGGAAGTGGATGCCCTTGCACATATGGTTTCAGAGTTGCTGGAGTTGTCGCGCATCGAGTCGGGGCAAGTCCCCCTGAAATTGAAATCTGCATCCCCTCGAAAATTGTTAGCGAAAGCGCAGGAGCGCCTCAGTGTCCAGGCTGAACGTAGCAAGTTGACGATCTCTCTGGATTGCCCGAAGAAATTACCGCGCGTACGCGTGGATAAGCCGCGCCTGGGGCAAGTCTTGATGAATTTGCTGCATAATGCCATCAAATTTACACCCTCGAGCGGTAGCATCATATTGAGCGCTCAAGCACAAGATGATGTCATTCTATTTTACGTTCAAGACACCGGCAGAGGCATCCCGGCAGACGATTTACCCCGGGTTTTCGAACGTTTCTATAAAATAGACCCGGCCCGCTCAACCGGCGGTACCGGGTTGGGCCTGGCAGTGGCCCGCCATTTGGTTGAGGCTCACGGAGGCAAGATTTGGGTAGAGAGCGTAGAGGGGGAAGGTAGTACATTCTATTTTACGATCCCTATTTTGCAAAGTCCCGAACAATAGTTGTCTTTTAGCATTTCGCAGAAATCTCCCGGACTTTGCCGTCAGGGAGATTTTTTGTTAACCAGTTGTTTACAAACTCTTGACACATCGTTAAAAGGGCGGGGCACTGGCGTTAAACATCACGCGTTAAACTATAAGCCTTCGTTTGATAACAATCTATTCTTAGGAGAAAAAGAAACATGCAACGTCAATTTGTCAAAATGCTGTCCCTGCTCGTATTGGCGGTTGCCCTGCTCACCGCTTGTGGTGGGCAAGAAACCGTCGCACCGGCGCAAACCGAAGCTACTGAAGCTCCGCAAACTGTGGCAACGGAAGAAGCCGTTGTAGAAGCAGCCCCCGCTGCTGAAGAAAGCATGATGCTTCCTGCGGTTGACCCGTTAGCCGTCAGCGGCGATGTGATCTCTGCCGGTAGTTCCACCGTCTTCCCGCTGGCCGAAGTCATGGCCGCCCGCTTCCAGGACGAAGGCTTTGCCGGTCAGATCACCATCGACTCGATCGGTTCCGGCGGTGGCTTTGAACGCTTCTGCGAAACCGGCGAGACCGATGTTTCCAACGCTTCACGCCCTATCAAAGACAGCGAAGTCGAAGCCTGCGCATCCATTGGCCGCACCCCGATTGAATTCCGCGTCGGCACCGATGCCCTGGCCGTCACCGTCAGCCAGGAAAATGACTTCCTCACTATTGTCACCCTCGAAGAACTGGCCGCCATCTTCTCCACCGCCGAAACCTGGGCCGATGTCAACCCCGAGTGGCCTGCCGAGCCGATCGTGCGCTACATTCCTGGCACCGATAGCGGAACCTTTGATTATTTCGTGGAAGAAGTCTTCGACGAAGACGAAGCCCCCATCCTCAACGCTGCCAACCTGAACCTTTCGGAAGATGACAATGTTCTCGTCCAGGGTATCCTTGGCAGCCCCTACGCCATCGGTTTCTTCGGCTATGCTTACTACGCCGAAAACGCCGATACCCTCAGCGTGCTCTCCATCGAAGGCATTGAACCCTCCGCTGAGAACGTTGACAACAACGCCTACCCCCTGGCTCGCCCGCTCTTCATCTACTCGGATGCCGCCATCATGCAAGCTAAACCCCAGGTCGCTGCCTACATCAACTTCTTCCTGACCTATGTCAACGAAGAAATCGTCGAAGTCGGCTACTTCCCTGCCAGCACCGAAGCTCTCGCCGCTTCCATGCAGAATTGGCTCGATGCTATGGGGCAGTAAGCCAAAAATCGAACGATCAGACCCCAAAGGTTTTCAAAAACCTTTGGGGTCTCTCTCCGTTAAGGACGGGATGATGACTCAACAAATCGAAATACCATCACCTTCAACAACCACGATTGAGGCTGGCTACAATCGCACAAACGATCTACGCAAGCGCCGCCGCCTTGGCGAAACGGTCATTCAAACACTGCTCTTTCTCGCCGGGGGAATCTCCATTCTTACCACGGTTGGCATTGTTTACGAGCTAAGCAAAGAGTCGGTGCATTTTCTTTCGCAGGTTTCGCTGATCGAGTTTTTCACGCATGCAAAATGGAACCCACAATTGGGCAATTTCGGGATTTTGCCGCTGCTGAACGCCACTCTCATGACCTCGACCACAGCCATGCTGGTTGCGCTGCCTATGGGACTAAGCATCGCCATTTATTTGAGCGAGTACGCCACCCCCAAAGCGAGCAGCATTCTCAAACCCATTCTGGAAGTTTTGGCGGGTATCCCAACGGTTGTATACGGCTATTTTGCACTAACATTCATGACTCCGCTGCTGCGTTCGGTTTTGGGTAAAGATGTTGTGGAAATTTATAACACCGCCTCGGCGGGCATTGTCATTGGCATTCTGATTATTCCAATGGTCAGTTCGATGAGCGAAGACGCCCTCAGCGCCGTACCGCGCGCGCTGAGAGAAGCATCCTACGGGCTGGGTGCCACCAAACTGGAGACCGCCATCAAGGTAGTTTTGCCTGCCGCCATCTCCGGGATTGTGGCCGCCTTCATCGTGGCGATCTCTCGGGCCATCGGTGAAACCATGATTGTAGCCATCGCCGCGGGAGCAGGCCCCAACCTGACTTTCAATCCGTTCCTCCCCGCCGAAACCATGACCGGCCACATCGTGCGCATCAGCGGTGGCGATCTGAGCTACAACTCAATCGACTATAACAGCATCTTCGCCATCGGCCTGTTTTTATTCTTCATTACCCTGTCGCTGAACATCATCAGTCAGCGCGTCGTGCGCCGCTTCCGAGAGGTCTACGAATGAGCGAATTCAAAGCCAATCTCGATATTCGCCACCGGGCTGGCCACATCTGGCGCAACATTTTTCGCGCTTCTACCGTTTTTGGCATCCTGGCGCTGATCGTTTTGCTGCTCAATATCGCCAACTCCGCTTTCGGTTATGTTGCCATCGAAAACGACATCAACCCCGCAGATTTAGCCATCAACAGCATCCCCATCGAGCAACTGCATCAGGTCGATCTTGTCTGGATACTTGAACAAAACGTCTCTGCGGGACTTTTTCGGCGGCTGGAAAGTGAAATGCCCTGGGAAGAGCGTGCGCGTGAAGAAATTTATGATTTGGTGGTAGAGCGCGTGGTCAACCCGCAGGTGGTTCATACTTGGCCGTTGGGAGGGTCGCTGTTTCATCGGGCGGAGATTCAGGCCGAGGTCGCGGCAAAGTTCCCCGGTGCCACGCTGGAATTCCGCTCCTGGCTGACTGGCGATTTTCTGACCACTCCACAATCTCCCGAAGCCGACCGCGCCGGGGTGCGTACCGCCATTTTAGGCTCAGGGTGGACGATTGCCATTACGATTTTGTTTGCCTTCCCCCTCGGTGTCGGGGCGGCCATCTACCTCGAAGAATATGCCAGCGACAACCGGCTTAACCGTGTGATTCAGACCAATATCAACAATCTGGCGGGCGTGCCCTCTATCATTTACGGGATGCTGGGCTTGGCGATTTTCGTCCGGGCGTTGGAACCCTTCACCAGCGGTGCCATCTTTGGGGCCGTGGATGATACAGCCACTGCCAGCGGGCGCACCATCATCTCGGCTGGGATGACCCTCGGGCTGCTGATTCTGCCCCTTATCATCATCAATGCCCAGGAGGCCATCAAAGCTGTGTCCAATTCGCTGCGGCAGGCCAGTTATGGCATGGGCGCAACCCGCTGGCAGACCGTCTGGCATCATGTGCTGCCCAACGCCATCTCCGGCATCCTCACCGGAACGATTCTGGCAATCTCGCGCGCCATTGGCGAAACTGCCCCGCTGGTTGTCGTTGGAGCCTCTACTTTCATCACCTTCGACCCCGAAGGGCCGTTCTCTAAATTCACCACCTTGCCGATCCAGATTTATCAGTGGACGGCCCGCCCGCAGGCCGAGTTCCGCAACATTGCCGCGGCGGCCATTCTGGTGCTGCTGGCAATGCTGCTTTCGATGAATGCCGCGGCAGTGGTGCTGCGAAACCGGTACAATCGAAAAATATGATTCAACAGAACACGGATGATGCGGATTGAACGGATTTTCGCAGATAAAAACAAAAAAAGAAAAATTCGCGTTGATCCGCTAAATCTGTGTCATCCGCGTTCGAATCATGCTCAATCAAAAAGAGAATTGATTATGACAAACAACAATTATGCTATCGAAGCCCGCGGCTTGAACATCTACTACGATGATTTTCTAGCGGTGCGCGATGTAAACCTGAAAATTGAAGCCAGGAAAATTACGGCGATTATCGGCCCCTCCGGGTGTGGCAAGAGCACCATGCTGCGCGCTTTCAACCGCATGAACGAACTGGTTCCCAGCGCCTGGGCCAAAGGTGAAGTGCTGTATCATGGTGAGAATATTTATGCCCCGGATGTAGACCCGGTAGAAGTGCGCCGCCGAATCGGGATGGTTTTCCAGAAGCCAAATCCATTTCCCAAGAGCATCTACGAGAACGTGGCCTGGGGTGCGCGCATCAACGGCTATCGGGGCAATATGGATGAACTCGTCGAGCAATCGCTGCGTGGCGCAGCCATCTGGGACGAAGTCAAAGACAAACTCGATCAAAGCGGCCTGTCGCTCTCCGGCGGGCAGCAACAGCGCTTGTGTATCGCCCGCACAATCGCCATCAAGCCGGACATCATCCTGATGGATGAACCTGCCTCTGCGCTCGACCCGATTGCTACGCTGAAGATCGAAGAGCTGATGCACGAATTATCGAAAGAGTTTACGATAATCGTTGTCACCCACAACATGCAGCAAGCCGCCCGCGTTTCGGATTTCACCGCCTTTTTCAATCTGGGTGAAGACCGTGCCGGGGTGCTGGAAGAATACGACAAAACCAACAAGCTCTTTACCAATCCCGCCAAACAAACCACCGAAGACTATATCACCGGACGTTTTGGGTAAAATGATGAAAACACTAACTCCCCGCGAAACTTTTGACCGTCAATTGGCCGAACTCAAAGATCAACTGCTGGTTTTGGGCAGCATGGTTGAGCAAATGACGCTCGATGCCGTGGATGCGCTTAAGCGTCGCGATATTGAAGCTGCCCGGAACGCTTATGCATATGATC
>JACNJM010000267.1 GCA_014382605.1 Anaerolineae bacterium | reverse complement strand
TACGATGCCCGAACCAGAACGCGCCGGCGTGGTTTTTGGCACAGCCATCGGCGGGCTGGATAGTTTTGTAGATGGCATTGAAGTGTTGCACACCCAGGGGCTGGAGCGCGTCAGTCCATTTGTGCTACCGGGCGGAATTCCAAATTTGGCGGCGCACTTAATTTCCATGCGCTTTCAATGCCTGGGGCCAAATGCTACCCTCACCACAGCCTGCGCCACCGGCACGCAGACCATCGGTGAGGGCGCAGAGTTGATTCGACGCGGCAATGCCGATGTGGTCATCGCTGGCGGCTGCGAAGCGCTGGTGCGCGAATTCTCCATCGCCGGGTTCTCAGCCATGCGCGCTCTACCCGTTAATTTCAACGACAACCCCGAAGCTGCCTCGCGCCCCTTTGATGCCCGTCGGGAAGGGTTTATTTTTTCCGAGGGAGCCGGAGCGGTCGTACTGGAAAGCCTGGAGCATGCCCAACGCCGGGGAGCCAGAATCCACGCCGAGGTCGTCGGATATGCCGCTTCATCCGATGGATTCCACATTGCCCAGCCACACCCCGAGGGATCAGGCGCCATCCGCGCCATGCAGTGGTCCCTCCAAAATGCAAGGATTCTCCCCGACGAGATCGACTATATCAACGCACATGGCTCATCCACACCCATGAATGGACAGATCGAAACCAAAGCTATCAAGACTGTTTTTGGCGAACGTGCCTACCAGATTCCGATCAACTCTACCAAATCTATGATTGGTCACGCCATGGGCGCCTCTGGGACGCTAGAGACGATTGTGTGCGCTTTATCCATCCAACAGCAATATATCCATCCAACCATCAACTACGAGTTCCCAGACCCCGCGTGCGACCTTGATTATGTACCCAATACGGGAAGGCCCTACAGTGTCCGCACGGCGCTCACCAATTCTTTTGGTTTGGGTGGGCAAAACGCTTGTCTGGTTGTGAAACGCTTTGAGGAGTAAAATAACGCTATGAATATTATTCGCAACGATAAATCGATTAAGAGAAATGCCATGATCGGCAAAATCACCAGTATTGTCAGTTTGGCAATTCTGGCCGCGGGGATGTATGTCACTTTTAAGCTGCCAGAAAAAGTGAGTCTTTCGCTCAGCGCATTATTGATTGGGTTCGTACTCTCGCAAATGGGCATTTACTACACAAATCGCTGGGGACGCAACCCGCGACCCGATGAGCAGATTGACGCCGCACTAAAAGGCTTTAGCAAGCAATATTATCTTTATCACTACACCACGGCCGCAACACATGTTTTGGTAGGGCCAGCGGGTGTTTGGACTTTATTGCCAAAACCGCAAAAGGGCACCATCATTTATCACAAAAATCGCTGGAAGAAACGCGGTGGCGGCGTCCTTGGTGCATATTTATCGCTCTTTGCTCAAGAGGGGCTGGGCCGACCGGATATTGAAATTGCATCCGAGGTGGATGCGCTAAAACGCGCCTTGCGCAAGCAACTCCCCGACGAGCAGGAACTCCCCCCCATTGAGGCCGCGTTGGTTTTCACTCACCCCGATGTAGACATTCAAACCAACGACGCGCCTTCGCCAACGCTCTCGGCGAAAAAACTGAAGGATTTTCTGCGAAAATCGGCCAAAAATAAACCACTCTCCGCCGGTGAAATCGAAATGATTGTTGGCGCGCTGGGCGATTAAGCCCGATACAGATTTTTCAAAAACAAAGGGCATCGCAGCTTATTGCTGCGATGCCCTTTGTTTTTGGGTATTTATACGATTTAGCCGCCAAGGAAGTCTTCAAGGGCTTTTTTGCTGATGCGATAAGCATTGCCCAATTTGCGGGCTTTGAGATCGCCTGCTTCAATGGCAGCAACCACATCTTCTGCAGAAACTTTGAGGAAACCGGCGGCTTCGCCCGGAGTCATCACATCGGGCATCGCGCCAGCTGCGGCTCCGCCAGCGGCTGCCTGCTGTTGTCCCTGAGCGCCTGTCATCCCGGAAAGGGATTGTTGTAGCACATTGCCGACCCCCATACCGGCGCCAATGCCAGCGGTGAGGCCTGCGCCCCCGCTGGGGTTCTGGGCGGCATCACGTATTGCATCTGCAGCCTGCAATTGGGTATAAACATTCATATCGAGCATGCCCATCGCACGCAATTCTTCCGCCGATTTATCGGAAGGCTTGATATTCGAAATGATAAAGGATTTTAGAATCAACCCCAACGAGGTAAAGTGGTCTTGCGCTTTGGCGCGTACACCGGCGCTCATCTCATTGACCAGGCCAATCAGCTCCACAACGCTATGCTTAGCGGCCGTCTCGCCTAAAAGATCGGTAATATCCGAAAGCAATACGCTCTTCAGCCGATCTTCAATATCTGATGTACGGTATGCGCCCATTGCACCAACAATTTGGGTAACAAATTGCTGTGGGTCGGCCACGCTATAGCTATAGGTGCCAAAACCTTGCAAAAGCGCAACGCCCAGCCCCATGCCTGGGTTTTGGACGATAATCGGCTGAGGCGTGCCCCATTTGCGATCTACGAATTCGCGCATCGAAACAAAATAGACTTCCGCCGGGAAAGGTGTGCGATCATTAAAGGCTTTCCCAATGAAGTCAATAATCTTTGGAATATTTGCGGTTGCAATTGTGTGGCGGCCAGGGCCAAAGACATCTAAGGCTTGCCCATCACGAAAGAAGACCGCCGTCTGGGATTCGCGCACAATCACCTGCGAGCCAATGCGAAAATCGCCATGCCCGCTTTCTGGAAAGCGTTTCACGATATGGTCACGCATCTCATCGGCATACTCAATCACATCAAAAATTCTAGCCATCACTTATCCTCCAAATCACATAATTTAAACTCACGCAACTACGACAGAAAAATATCAAAAAGGGAAATTTACGATCCCTGAGTCATTATTTCATCGCGCCGGTTGAAAGCGTCTACACAACGCTGAGCGGCACTAATCAGGTTTCGGATGGCTGCTGACAAGCCATCGCTGCCCACAGAAGCTTCTACATTATCAATGGCGCGACCAACTTCATCCACCAGGTCTAACATGGCCGCGTCGTATTCATAGACACGCGCCAACTCTTCCTCGTTGATCTTGGCAGCATCGAAAAATCCGGAATAGCCATAGGATGCAGTTTTAACTTTATCAATAAAAGTACGCAGCTTGAGCGCAGCTTTCTCTAGATCATCCAGCACCAGCAATTCGCCCTGGCTAACAAAATCGGCCTGAACGGAAGAAACACGCTGCCAAAGCTCCTCAAAGCGCTTGGCGATGGTTTCGCGCAAAATTTTATCTGCGGCGCGACGGTTTTGCCGTTCAATATAACCGCCAAAGCCGGGAATTTTACCGGCAATCTTTTTGAAAAAATCTTGATCGCCTGTTACTTTATCAAATAAATCAGCCATATCTTCCTCCAGCATTGTACTGCGAAATATTTGTTATTGTCTCTAAATTTCAAATTATTTTTCATTATAGCCGCTGAGCAACCAAAAGGCAATGCGTGTAACTACGGATCAAATGTGAGGCGATTAAATTATGCGTCAAGGACTATACGTTCTTTATCGTCCCAAGTTGCACAAATATCTGACACCCTGGCATTATTTTTCTCGGATTCAAGCAGAATGAATTATAATTGCACAGTTGTTATTTTCATCACGATAGTATTGCTTATGGAGGCAAATATGATTGTTACGACAAAGAAATTATTTAAAGCAGCTTATGGCAAATACGCGATTGGCGCGTACAACATCAATAATCTCGAACAAACAATGGGGCTGTTCCAGGGGAATATAGACAGCCAGGCGCCCTTTATTATTCAGCTTAGCAAAGGGTCGCGTAAGTATTCAGACAAGGCAATGCTAGAAGGATTAATTCGCAGCGCTGAGGAAGTTTATCCAGACGCTATTTTCGCAGTGCATCTTGACCACGGTGACGAGGAAACCTGCTACGATTGCATCAATAGCGGCTTTTACAGCTCCGTAATGATTGATGCCAGCCACGAACCATTTGACGAGAATATTGCCATCACCAAGCGCGTTGTAGATGCCGCACACGCCAAAGGGATTGTTGTAGAAGCCGAATTGGGCATGTTGGGCGGCGTCGAAGAACATGTTTCGGTTGCCGAAGCAGATGCCAAGCTCACCGACCCCGATCAGGCATTGGAGTTTGTTGAACGCAGCGGCTGCGATTCGTTGGCGGTTGCCATTGGCACCAGCCACGGCGCTTTTAAATTTTCCGGTACGCAGGGTTTGCATTACGATGTGCTGGAAGAAATTCAAAGCCGGCTGCCGAATTTCCCGCTGGTTATGCACGGATCAAGTTCTGTACCGCAAGATGAAGTGGCACGCATCAACAAAGCTGGCGGCAAACTGCTGGGCGCCAAAGGGGTGGATGCGGCTCAATTCAAACGTGCAGCCGAATTAGGCGTGACCAAAATCAATATTGATACCGATGGCCGTCTGGTATGGACGCGCGTCCACCGCGAACACTTGTTGGAATATCCGGAGAATTTCGATTTCCGCAAACCCGGTAAAGTATATATGGCCGAATATGCCAAATTTATCGCCGGGAAAAACGAGTTTCTTGGCAGCGCAGGAAAGCTTGAAGAAATGCGTAAGTACATTGCCACGTAATTTTCTTAACCCATCGCAAATAAAAACGAGCCGGTTTCTACTGTCGGCTCGTTTTTATTTGCGAAACCGCTGATTAGCCTAGAATTCAACTGGCTCCCCGCGTAATTCTGGCAAAACTACTGTAAACACGCTGCCCTTCCCCTCCTGGCTTTCAACTTCGATGCGCCCATTGTGTTGCTCGACAACTTGTTTGGTAATTGCCAGCCCCAACCCTAACCCCCCATATAAATCGTCGCCGACTTCCTCGAGATGAAAATAGCGGTCAAAAATATATGGACGAATATGCTCAGGAATGCCTACGCCGTGATCGGCGATGCTTACACGAACCGTATCCGAGCGAGATTCAATAGAGATTACAACTTCGCTGCCCGCAGAACTATATTTAATGGCATTATCGAGCAATTGTAAAAAAGCGCGCTGCAAACTGCGCGCGTGCCCCATCACTTGCGGAATGCCAGATACGGCTTCCAACTGGATATGTGTCTCTGCCTTTTGCGCCTCCGATGTAAGTGATTTCACTGCCCCAACGATCAATTCACGCACATCCACCGGATGCATCTCCGGCTCCAGTAATTCTACTTCCTGCAAAAATAGAATATCATTGACCAGGGTCACAATTTGTTCCACATTGCGTGCCACTGTCGATAGGATTTCATCGCGTTGAATGGTATCCAATTCGTGAAAACGCAGCATTTCCAAAAAACCGCGAGCCGTGGTTAACGGCGTGCGCAACTCATGCGCAATGGTCGTAAGAAATTCTCGGCGGGCTAATTCTTCCTGGGCAAGGCGTTGATAAGCAGAAGCCAACTCGCCCGCTTTTAAGCGCAAATCTTCGATCGCCATTTCATCATTCTCGCTCAAGCGCCGACTGACTTCACGCACCATCGCCAAAGACATGGATGAAGTCTTCTGCAACAGACGATCAAAAGCCGTTTTGTGAATCTCCAGCACTCTTACCGGTGAAATTGTTTCTACCGTGGCCGCACGCGGCGCGTTGTGAATCAAGCCCATTTCGCCAAAAAAATCACCTTCGCCCAGATGCTTTAGCGCGCGCTTTTCGTCGGCATTGATAATTTTTGTCACAGTCACTTCCCCCTCTAAAATGATAAAAAAAGTTTCCTCGATGGCATTCTCTTTGCACAGAATCACCCCCGGAGCGTAGGGCTTTACCTCGCCAATGGCAACCAACTCATTGGCTTCAGCTTGAGAAATTCCAGGAAATGCCTGACGAATAATCTGAACGGCAGCAGGGATCGAATTCACATCACACTCCTCAACTCAGCCAATACATAAAAAATCAGCAATGTGCTTCCATAGCGGCGGCGGTCAAATTCTTCTAAATTTTTCAGTTCGATTGGCTCATCTTCCACAGGATCAATTTGCACAATCACCCAGGCGAACTCGTTGAGCAAATTTATGCGCGCATCTACCCTGTGTAGCGCCTTCTTCCAAAGGTCCTTATATTGCGGCGGAGCGATATAAACATAATCAAATCTGCGTTCAGAAACCCGTTCAAGTGCAGCAAAAGCATCCATTTGTAATACTTCAGCCCGATCCGTCAATTTAGTGCGTTGTAAATTTTTGCGCATCGTTTGTATCGCAAGATGTTCGCGGTCAATAAAGCGCACCCAGGCTGCACCGCGGCTCAACGCCTCGATGCCCACCGCGCCAGTGCCAGCAAACAGATCCAGCAGCGTAGCTTCCCGAATATCCGCATTGATGATATTGAAGAGCGATTCCTTGACGCGATCGGTGATGGGCCGGGTAGTGTCGCCCGGCACGGCGATCAAATTCTGCCCACGGGCAGTTCCGGCGATCACACGCAGGTTACTCAAGCGCCACACTCTGGCGAGCAGCTCGCAGATTGCCATGCGGCGCGATGATTGGGGTAACACAGCCCGTCCCCAGAATAAAGCGTTCGCCCTGGGTAGCTTCGATCGCAACGCGCGCTTCAGCCATCACATCGGATGGCGCGCCCAACACAATGCTTTGCTCACGCCGCAATCCACCGCACAGCACGCCCGCATAACGCTGGCGCGCTGCTTTCAGGGTTGGCCCGGAATCGCGATCGTGCCAATTGAGCGCCTGTACCGGATAATCACTAACGGCATCGAACATCACTTGCTCGCCGTGCAAATGAACCATGCTGAACCAGCCAGCTTGCGCGGCTTCAAGAGTCTGCAAATCGTAAGCGCGGCCAAATTCAACAAACTCAGACTCCGAAAGCAGCCCATATTGGGCGTGCTGCACAGCATAAAACACACCATCAACTCTCAATTCAAGCGCGGCGGCAATAAAGCGCTGCGTGGTCTCCGTGATTATTTTTAGTCCGGCGTGGACAGCATCGGGATAGCGGCGCAAATGCACAGCCAAATTTTGCTTGCCAACCAGATTTTTGGCCTGCGACAAAGGGCTGAATATTGTTTGGATGATCGGCGTTTCTGGGGGCAATTCTGCCTTCAAGATTTTCAAGCACCTCAGCATGTCGCCCAGACTCCCTCGGGCAGGGTTCAGCGTTGCGAGGCGAATCCAGTCTTCGGGGTGTTCGATCACGCCTGGGGCGTAGTCCCGTGTGCCCTCTGTATTGCCGAGCCACGCATCCTGGCAGCCCCAATCTCGCACAGAATACGAGGATGCGGGAGTCACTTTTACAAAATCAAAATCATAGGTTTGCTGAAAATTCAGCGTAGCAGCAGCCAATCCCTCAGGGGACTGATCGTCTACCGGAAAATGCCGCCACAAGGCTACAGGAGGACGATCGGGCTTTTCGCCAGAGATACACACCTCAAGGCGTTGGCGATGTGAGATTGGTGACATATTCATTTCTTCCGTCCGTGGGGGTTATTGATCGGGAATAATTTCTTTTAGGATGGCGCCAAATTCGCGCTCTTCAAAATCTTGCTGCGTGAAGTAATCATCCATAAATGGTGAGCGCCGCAAGCGCAGCGCCATCGGCGCGACCGCGCTCAGATCGGCAGGGGAAACTTCGAGGCGAGTATCGGCAATGGCGTGGGCGCGAGCAGCCTCCAGCAAAGTGATTTCAGCACGTAGCGAGTCGATCTGTAAACGCTCGATCAGCGCCAGCCCCAATTTCGCAACAGCGTCCGGAATTTCGACCTGAGGCAGCAGGTCACGCGCCACCTGAATATCTTCCAACGCCAACAGCGTTGTCTCGCCGAACTCAGCAGACAACTGGCGCGGATTGCTGAGATAGGCTCGCGCCCGCCGATAGGCTTCGAGGCGGTCTTCGGTGTCATGCAGTCCGCGCACGATCACGCGCAAACCGAAACGATCCATAATCTGTGGGCGCAATTTCCCTTCCTCGGGGTTCATTGAGCCAATCAACACGAAGCGCGCCCGATAAGTTGAAGATATGGGGCCGCGGCGCACAAGGTAGTAGCCTTGCGCGGCAGCATCCAGAATTGCATCGACAACATCATCGCCAAGCAAATTCACTTCGTCCACATAGAGCAGGTTACGATCGGCCTGTGCCAAAATCCCCCGCCGCAAACGGATATGCCCCTGCATGGCGGCGCGCTCATCCAGGCCGCCGACCACATCTTCCAGGCGGGCATTCAACGGCAGTTCAACCAGGCGCACCTGAGCAAGTGTGGCGAGGGGTTCACCCTGCGCATATTTGACCGCGCAATCGGGGCAAACGGCATCTATGCCGCCGGCTTCCACATCTTCGGGCAAGCAGCCGTAATAACACAGGCTGCGCGGGGTCTGTGGCAAAAGTTCAGGCAGGCTGCGCACCGCGGTGGTTTTTCCGGTGCCGCGCGGACCAATCAGCAGCGCCCCGCCAATATGTGGATTGATCATTGCCAGCAGCAAAGCCAGCTTCATCTCGTCCTGGCCAACCAGCGCGAAGAAGGGGAACGACACAACATCGGCAATTCCGGCATCTTCGGCGGGCTGCAAGGCATCCAGGCTGCGCCCGGTAACGCGGTCAATCAATTCGCGCAGGGAGCGCACCGGGGGCGTTTCGTCCTCGGCGGCGGGAATGGAATTTTCGGGAGTGGGGATTGATTCTTGCTCAGACATAGCAGAGAGGGCTAAGGTTCATCGCGCTGCGAGAGGCGATAAGCCTGCCGCGCCTTACCGCGTTCCATGTGCTGGCGCTCTTCTTCGCTTTCAGCAATCAACGGTGGCACAGGGATGCTTTTTCCATCATCATCCAGCGCGACATAAACACAATAGGCCGTATTGGTATGCACACACTCGCCGGTTACCGGGTTTTCCGCCACAACTTCGACGCGGGCTTCCATCGAAGAACGTCCGGTATAGCTGATTTCGGCAGTTAGAGTTACCAGATCGCCCAGGCGAATCGGTTGGCGAAACATCATCTGGTCAACGGCCACCGTCACGACGCGGTGTTGGGCGTGGCGCATACAGGCCAGCGCCCCGGCTTCGTCCACCATTTTCATAATCCAGCCACCGTGAACATTACCGTGATTATTGGCATGTTCGGGCTGCATTAATTGCGCCAGTTGTACGCGCGATTTTTGAATGGGCTTCCCAGGGAGTTGTGTGGGCATAACGGTATTTTTAATTTCAATTGTATCATCTCAAAAAAACGGGGAAGGTGACAGTCACCTGTCATTTTCAGGCGAAGTTTTGCTCAAAACCAGGTGACTGTCACCTTTGACCCCAAAATATTAAGATGATACTTTCAATTCATATCTTCGCGCA
>JACNJM010000272.1 GCA_014382605.1 Anaerolineae bacterium | reverse complement strand
TACGACTATTGACCCGTACATTTTTTATGCTTTTCTCTGCGTTCTTGGCGTTCTCAGCGGTACAATTGCTTTTCAGTTTCGACTTTAAGAATGCCCTGTTTAGGAACTGGCAGCAACTTGAGAAAGCACAGATATAGTGCTATGATGTGATTGCCCCCATAATAATGGGCTTTTATAATTAGGTTGTTTCTACATACAGAAACGCAATCTAAGGAGCAAACACTATGAAGAGAAGTTCATCGAGGAAAGTACACGCCAGCGCATGGATTGTTTTATTTTCCGCGCTGATTCTTGCTGCTTGCGAGATGCCCGGTGGCGAAGCGACGCCCGCCGCCGAAGTTGTGATCGCCGATGCCGTGCAACAAACCTTTATTGCACAAACTGTAGAGGCCGCCAGCCGCCCCAGCGATACCCCACAGCCCGCCCCCCCGACGGAAACCCCGCTGCCAGAGGTAGTAGAAGCGCCATCGGAAACTCCGCTGCCACCTGAAAGCCCCACACCGGGCGTACCAATGGTCGGCGTTTCGGTGGATACCAACTGCCGCTACGGCCCAGGAAAAACCTACGACCAACTGGGTTTCTTGACGGTTGGCGAGGAAACTGAAGTCATCGCCCGCGATCCCAGCGGATATTACTGGTATGTACGCAACCCCGATCGCCCCGGCGGTTATTGCTGGCTGTGGGGTGAGTACGCCACTGTTGTTGGGGATACCAGCACCCTGCCGATCTACACGCCGCCGCCTACACCCACACCCACATTTACAGCCACGCCATCTGTTGGGTTTGAAGTTGTATTTCGCCAGGTTGATGCCTGCGCCCCCAACTGGCGGGTTGAGTTCCGGCTGACAAATACGGGAAATCTAGCCTTCGAATCGGTTTCGGTGCGCGTGACAGATAACGACACCGCCGAAACCGTCAACTACAACGACGAAGAATTTGAAGACTGGAACGCCTGCGCGCTATCCACCAGCTCAAACGAATTAGGGCCTGGCGGAGTCGATTACGCACCCAGCGGCAATCTCAGCGCTGACCCAACCGGTCACAGTGTAACCGCCACGATAACCGTATGCACAGACCCCGGTCTGGGTGGTACATGCATCTCAAAGACAATTACTTTTACGCCGTAAGTTAAGCGCCCAATTTCCGAGATTTTCCGGCGAAACTACCAAAACGAGCAACGCTTGGCAAAATCTCGGAGGGCTTTCGCCACATATTTCTTGCACTTTGTGCAAAACAGGAGGCAGGCAAGATGAACCGAAACAAGATCACCTTCCCCAAAAAGCATATTTATTGGCTGCTCATCGGAACCAGCCTGATCAGTCTGATTCTGGCCTGCAATCTACCTGGTGGACAACAGATCACAGCGGAACAGCCTAATTCAGTGGATGCCGCTGTTCAACAAACTTTAGTCGCACAGACTGTGGCCGCTGCGCAGGGGCAGCAAGCACCCGCGGGGCAGGACCCCGCTCAGGCGCCACCGATCAATACAAATACAGCAACGCCCTCCCCTATCTTTACTGAAACGCCTACGCTGACACCATCGATCACGTTTACCCCCACATCCGATGTCCCTATGGTCAGTGTGTCTGTCGATACCAATTGCCGGATCGGGCCGGGAAAAATCTATAAACGTGTAGGCGCGCTGCTGGTTGGCGAACAAACCGAGGTGATAGCCCGCGACCCAAGCAACCAGTACTGGTATGTGCGCAACCCCGACAAACCTGGGGAATTCTGCTGGCTGTGGGGCCAATATGCCACCACAACGGGCAATACTGGTTCGCTACCCGTGTTCACGCCGCCACCCACACCAACGTTCACGCCTACGCCCACACCAGCATTTGGTATCAGTATCTCCTTCAACCAGGTTGAAAGCTGCGTCGGCTGGAATATTGAATTCAAGCTCACCAACACCGGCGAAGTCATGTGGAAGTCTTTCTCGACAACTGTTACCGACAACGATACGGCCGTGACCGTAAATTCTCAAAACGATAAGTTTGAAGAGTGGAATGGATGCCTGGCAGGTAGTTCCTACGAGGATCTCGACCCCGGCGACACTGGCTATGCCGTTGGTGGAATGTTCAACAACAATCCTGCCGGCCACGATCTGGATGCCAGCGTTAAAGTCTGCACAGAAGATGGTCTCGGCGGAACTTGTATCACCAAAACGCTGAATTTCACCCCGTAGGCTCAGGGCATTCTTAAAGTCGAAACCAGGAATAAATTTTACCGCCGAGAGCGCGGAGAAAACCATAGAAAATCTCAGCGAACTCTGTGCACTCCGCGGTAAAAAATCAGTTCGAACGCGACTTTAAGAAAGCCGTGTCCGTAGGCTACAAGAAACTTGCGGCATCATCGCTCTTGACGTATAATCCAGGCGATTATGCATCGCATCGATAACTCGTTAATTACACTCAATAGCAAGGCTGCTGCTCTTTCGGCGGCTATCTCTGTCGGGATAGTCGCCGGAGTTCCCGCGTCCGAGCCGCACACACTTGTCTGAATTGCAAGTTGTTGAAAATATTCTGATAAACACTATTGGCCCGGACATATACATTGTCCGGGCTATTTTATTAAAACCACAAAGCCACCAAGGCCAAAAAACCGAATAATTCTTTGCGCCTGCGTGCCTTTGTGGTGAAAAACAGGAGCTATCATGTCCACCATTCCCGAAAACCTTACCGGTAACGCCATCCGCCAGGCCTTTATCGATTACTTCGCCGAAAAAGCCGGACACACTTTCGTACCCTCCGCTCCATTAGTGCCCGGCGACGATGCCACTCTGCTCTTCACCAACGCCGGGATGGTGCAGTTTAAAGATGTTTTCCTGGGAACCGACAAGCGCGGCTACACGCGCGCTGCCAACTCGCAGAAATGTATGCGCGTCGCCGGAAAACACAACGACCTCGACGATGTTGGCCGCGACGACACGCATCACACCTTCTTCGAGATGCTGGGAAACTGGTCCTTCGGCGATTATTATAAAAAAGAAGCCATCGAATGGGGCTGGGATTTACTAACCAACGTTTGGGGCTTACCCAAAGAGAATCTCTACGCTACCGTCTTCAAGGATGAGAGGGGCGAAATCCCCACCGACGAAGAAGCCGCCGGATACTGGAAAGAACAGCCCGGCATGGCTGCGGAGCGCGTCTTCTATTTGGGTCGCAAGGAAAATTTCTGGGAGATGGCCGATACTGGCCCCTGCGGCCCGTGCTCCGAAATCCACATTGACCTGCGCCCCGAAGACGGCCCAGTGACCGAAGAAACCCTCGACACCGACCGCTTCCTCGAACTCTGGAATCTGGTTTTTATCCAGTACAACCGTCTCAGTCCAACGGAACTCAAACCCCTGCCCGCCACGCATGTCGATACGGGTATGGGGCTTGATCGTATCGTCTCGGTGCTACAGGGTAAGAACTCCAACTACCGCACCGACATGTTCTGGCCGCTGATTAAAACCACGCAAAAACTCACCGGCCACAACGACGAACAGGTAAACGCCAACTTCACCCCCTACCGCGTCATTGCCGACCATGCTCGCGCGGCAACCTTCCTCATCGCCGACGGCGTAGTGCCCGGCAATATGGGACGCAATTATATTTGCCGCATGATCATCCGCCGCGCCTATCGCTTCGGCGGCATGCTCGGCCTGCACGAACCCTTCCTGGCACCGGTTGCCCAGGCCGTCATCGAGAATTACGGCGAAGCCTACCCTGAACTTACTCGTAATCGCAAGGCTATTCTCACCACCATCACTCGCGAAGAAGAACAATTCCAGCGCACCCTCGACCGCGCCACCGATCACCTCGCCAGCCTGCTCAACGAAATCGAAGCCGTGGGGCAGCGCATCCTCCCCGGCGAGCAGGCCGCCGATCTCTACACCACCTTTGGTATGCCGCTCGAAATCACCCGAGATATTGCCCGCGAACGCGGGCTGGATGTCGACCAACTCGGCTTTAATCAGGCGATGGAAACACACCGCCTGGCATCTGGCGCGGGCAAAGCCATGGGCGCGCTGGGTGGCGAAGATGTTGAAATTTACACCACCGTGCTGAAAAATTTACAGGCTCAGGGGAAACTCCCCCCGGAGGGGGTGGAATACAATCCCTATGGAGAACTCACCTTCAAAGGTGAACTCCTCGCCCTAATGGTGGACGGTCAGCCGACCGATCAGGCTGTTCCTGGAACCCCCGTAGAACTACTACTCCCCAAGACACATTTCTATATCGAATCCGGTGGGCAGGTGAGTGATACGGGAACGGTCTCTTCCC
This sequence comes from Anaerolineae bacterium, assembly GCA_014382605.1. Classification (GTDB taxonomy): domain Bacteria; phylum Chloroflexota; class Anaerolineae; order Anaerolineales; family UBA11858; genus NIOZ-UU35. Next base: position 5,048 of record JACNJM010000272.1, on the reverse strand, counting down.
TCACCCCAGCCCTCTCCCAAAGGGAGAGGGAGCAACTCCCCTCTTCCCCTGGGAGAGGGGCCGGGGGTGAGGGTTGGACGATCAACGTCACCAACACGCGCCGCGCCGCCGCCGGAATCATCACCTTAGTCGGTGAAGTCGTCTCCGGAACGCCCAAAGTTGGCGATCAGGCGACTGCCCAAATCGATTCTGCCCGCCGCAAAGATATTATGCGTAACCACACCGCCACGCATCTGTTGCACTACGCCCTCGATAAGTACCTGGGCAGCCACGCCCGCCAGGCTGGTTCACTGGTTGCACCCGACCGTCTGCGCTTCGACTTCACACATCCCGAGGCCCTAAGCAGCGAAGAACTCGAAAAGATCGAGGCCGAAGTCAATCAACGCATTCTGGAAGACCGCAAACTGGCTATTCACTTCAAGCCTTTACAGGAAGCCATCGACGAAGGCGCGCGCGCCCTCTTTGGCGAGAAATACGGCGAAACTGTGCGTAACATCACCATTAATGGCCCCGATGAAACTGTAGCTTACTCCAACGAACTCTGCGGCGGCACGCACTGCGCGAATACAGGCGAGATTGGCACTTTCATCGTCACCAGCGAAGGCAGCGCCGCGGCTGGCATCCGGCGCATCGAGGCCGTCACCGGGCGCGAAGCTTACAAGCTCATTCAGCGTCGTTTCCGCGTTCTCAATCAGGCCGCCGCATCGCTCTCCACCACCCCAGAGCAGATTCTCGAAAAAGCGGAAGGGATGCTCCACGACCTGCATGAAAATCGTAAAAAAATCGCTGAGATGCGTCAACGCCTGGCCTCGGTAGATTTTACCCGCCTGCTGGACAATACATCCAATATCGAAGGCGTGGACGTGCTCACCGCCACTCTCAAAGATGCCGATGCCGATACCCTGCGCAACATGGCTGATGCCTACCGCCAACGCCACCCTAAAAACGGGGTAGCCGTCATCGCCAGCGTGATCAACGATAAACCAATGCTTATCGCTGCAGTTACGGAAGATTTGGTCAAACGCGGCCTGAAAGCAGGCGATCTGGTTAGATTTGTGGCCGCACCCCTTGGCGGCGGTGGCGGCGGCAAACCCACCCTGGCTCAGGCTGGCGGCAAGGATGCCAGCAAACTCCAAGATGCACTGGCTTCTGTCGCCGACTGGGTTAAAGAACGACTTTAAAAAAACGGTTCCCGGTAAAAAATGCGGGTGACAGTCACTTTTAGCTTGAATCATTACTGAGTCTGGCTAAAAAACGCAATTGGGGTAGTTTTCAAGTGACTGTCACCTAAGGTTCATTTTTCCTACCTTGCGATTGCACGCAGCCTACACTACAATAAACCCAATATGGAAAAACAACAGGCCACCGATTTTGTACTCGAACGGATCCGAAATAATCACTCGCGGGATCAAATTGTCACGGAATTACGCCAGGCAATGAAGGCCCCCGAAGCGATGCTTGCGCGCTTTGTCGATAGCATCATTGCCGAATATGCTGTCGCGCCCTTCGAGGCTGAAATCAATATTGATGAACAAGCCCTCGCCGCGTTTGTGACAGACAGCATTGCAAAGCTCAGAGATAGTGATGATATTCTCTACGATATTTGCCTGCGCACGGGCTGGAATTGGAAAAAAGCACACGATTTTCTTGTTAATATTCAAAGCAGCCAACTCACAAAGGTTCAAAAATCGGAAAACCGCCTGCTCTTACCTTTGGGGATTGTTCTAATTTTGGCTGGCAGCGCGCTCACCTACCTGCTGATGAATAAGGGCTTTCTGATCCTGCCTGGTATTGCCACATTGGTCGGCGGGGTTTATGCCACAAGCAAAGCGCTGAGACATAAACCCACCTGAGTATGAAAACGCAAATTATCCAGCTTGATCCCTATGACGATATTTACTCCGCCAAGGATAAAATGGGTTGGGGCCAAACGGCGCGCATCTTGTTGATCTGGCCCGCCCGCGGGCGCGTGCTCAACCGCCCGCTGGATTTGATGCTGCTCAAACGTCACAGCGCCGAACTGGGTTCACAATTAGCTCTGGTAGTGCGCGATCCCGATATTCGCTTATATGCTCAAAACCTGGGCATTCCGCTTTACAGCAGTATTCGCCAGGCCGAAAAAAGCCACTGGCGGCCCGACCGTCGAGCGCGTGGTGAGTTGCCCCTGACAGTCCGTCGCCAATCACCCGATATCTGGCGCAGGCGGCGTATTCCGCTCAACTTTGCCAGATTACGTGATCTGGCACATCCAGCCACATCACGCTGGTTGCGGCATCCGGTCATCCGTTTGCTGGCTTTTACCCTGGGGGTGTTAAGCGTACTGGCAATTGCAGCCCTGCTCACGCCCAGCGCGACCATCTCGCTCACACCACAAACCCAAACGGAAAAACTGACTATCTCGGTGGCAGCCAACCCCGAGGCCGAGCGCGTGGATCTCTCCGGCGTGGTGCCCGCCCGTTGGCAGTCCATTATCGTCGAGGGACGCGGCAGCCTGCCCACCAGCGGAACCATCCCCATCCCCGATAAACTTGCCAGCGGCGAAGTTCTTTTCATCAACCTGACTGAACAAACCATTCCCCTGAGCGCAGGCCTGACCGTCAGCACGCTCGATGACCCGCCGATCCGCTTTGAAACCAGCGCGGCAGCCAGCGTCCCGCCTGGCGAAGAAGGTGTGCGAGTGCCGATTACAGCCACAACTCCCGGCACAGATAATAATGTGCCTGCCGGGAGTATCCTCGCCATCGAAGGCCAGTTAGGGCTAAACCTGACCGTGACCAATCCCCAGGCCACCCGCGGCGGAACCCATCGCAATGCTCCCGCGCCCACCGAAGACGACTATACTGAACTGCACGAAACCCTTTACAAAACCCTGGTTGCCAGCGCGCTGGAAGAAGTAGGCGCCCAACTGGGCGAGAAGGACATCATTATTAGCGTGGAGCCGGTATTAAAAAACACGTTCGAAACGAAATATACTCCGGCAGAACCAGCGCCCACTGACCAACTCCAATTGGTGCTGGAACTCGAATTTGAGGTACTTTATGTCGCCGAGGCCGATCTGTTCGAATTGGGGCGCGCAGCGCTGGAAACCAATTTGCCCGCGCAATTTGCTCCCGATCCGGCTACCTTACGCATCCGCAATTTGAGTGCGCCTGTCAGTGAAAATAATCAAAGCGCCCATTGGGATCTGCGCGCCGAATGGCAAGTGCAGGCGCAACTTGACCCCGACCAGGCCGTTAAACTGACCATTGGCCTGCCGCCTGAGGCAGCCCAGGCCAACCTCAACCGTGAACTCACTCTGGCTTCCAATTCATCGATTCAAATCAACCCAAGTTGGTGGCCGCGCATGCCTGTTTTGCCTTTCCGTATTGCCGTGATCAATGACCGTTGACGATATGCGTATTCTGGCAATTGATCCCGGCGAAAAAAATATCGGCCTGGCCCTTAGCGATCCCAGCGGCACGATTGCCTCACCGCTAACGGTTATTCGGCATACCGCCCGTAAAGCTGACGCAGCCGCTATCGCCCAGCTTGCCCAAGAACATCATGTTGGGTTAATCGTAATGGGGCAAAGCATCAACGAAGACGGCCAGCCCACCATCGAGGGGCGCCGCGCGGCGCGTCTCGCCGGAGCGATACGCGCCCAAATCCAGATTCCGCTGGTTTTTTGGGACGAAAGCCACAGCACGCAGGCCGCGCAACAGACGCGGCGCATATTGGGCGTCAGCCGCCAAAAACGCAGCGGCCACCTTGACGATCTCGCCGCTGCGATCATATTGCAGTCTTATCTCGCTGCTCACACCCCCAAAGACTAAATGAACCGATCTCGCTCCTGCGCGCTCATCTTCATCCCGGTGCTGGTCGCCGCCGCTCTGGGTTTGGCTATATTCATTTTTGCCCAAATAAATCTCTCACGTCAAATCATCACGGCCTATGGTACGCCAGATCCGCAACTTGGCCCGCTCAGCCGTATTTCACTCATGCTGCGCTTGCTGCAATATAACGAAGATCTGAGCCTGCCAGCTAATCCCCAGGGCGAGCCGCAGAACTTTCAAATTGCGCTGGGCGAATCGCCGCTCAGCATCGCCGAACGCCTGCAAAACCAGGGCATGATTCGCAGCGCCCAGGCCTTCAATGTATTTTTGATGTACAGCGGATTAGATACCCAGATTCAGGCGGGTGGCTATACGCTTAGTCCGGCCAATACCGCGGTGGAAATTGCCCATGCTTTGAGAGACCCAAATCCCGGCGATGCGACTTTGGTAATTCTGGCCGGGTGGCGACTGGAAGAGATCGGAGCGGCGTTGCCAACCTCGGGGTTGAGTGTTGCCCCCGAAGCCTTTATTAGCGCCGCGCGAGCTGCTGCTTTCGAAGGGATGCTCTTCCCCGGCACTTACCAACTCCCGCGGGATACCGGCATTGACGATCTACTGCATGTGCTCACTCAAGCCTTTGAACAAACCGTTACTGAGGAAATGCGCGACGGCTACGCCCAACAAGGCCTGAATTTGCAGCAAGCCATCACCCTGGCCTCAATCATCGAACGCGAAGCCGTGGTTGCCGATGAAATGCCGCTAATCGCATCAGTATTCCTCAATCGCCTGGCGATTGGCATGAACCTGGATGCGGATCCCACCGTGCAATACGCAGTAGGGTTCAATTCTGCGCAAAACACCTGGTGGACCAACCCCCTCTCACTCGCCGACCTGCAATTCGATTCCCCGTATAACACTTATCGTTACCCTGGTCTGCCCCCAGGCCCGATTGCCAACCCCGGCATCAATGCGCTGCGGGCGGTCGCCTTCCCCGCACAAACGCCGTACTACTATTTTCGCGCCACCTGCGATGGCTCCGGGCGGCATTTTTTCGCTGAAACCTTCGACGAACACGTCAACAACGCCTGCCCATAGGTGCGAAAACAGGCTGTTTCAAATTGATTTGAAGGGATGAAACTATGAATCTTGAACTCAACAACAAAGTTGCCATCGTCACCGCTGCGTCAAAAGGTCTCGGCAAAGCCAGCGCGCTGGCCCTGGCCCGCGAAGGCGCGC
>JACNJM010000287.1:4367-9490 GCA_014382605.1 Anaerolineae bacterium | reverse complement strand
AGTTCAAAATCAGTCATGGTGTACGCCGAACAATCAACCTGGGTACTGGTAGCCGTTATGGTCGAGGAAGGCGTTGTCGATGCGGTGGGCGTGAGCGACGCAGTGCTGGTCAATGTCGGGGTTTGGGTAATTGTGGGAGTCCGAGTCCAAGTTGGGGCGGCAGTAATCCCACCGGCCACACTGACCACGCGCGAGGTGCGAAAGCGTTCTACGATGCCTTCCCGCCAGGCATCCAGGGGTAAATCCGGCCAAATATTATTAATAAATGGCAACATCATTTGATGGCGATAACTCACCACCACGCGCACACGCTGCCCTGGCAGGCCAGCATTATCCATTAAAATATTACTCGGCAATGCCGGTTGAAGGCATAGCGGAATGCTGTAGTTAAACTCGTCGTAGACATGTTGTTCACTACAAATTGTGACGTGGATATACCCCGGCGTGGCGGTATTGCCAATATCGCTGATGTTGTGATTGGTGAGATAATCAATATAATCGCCCAGTGCGCTATCCATAACGTAGATGCCGGCGCCGCCCGCGCGGGCAGCGTCTCGAATAGATGGCATACGTGCCCAGTCGATCAAATCGGTTGACATTTGCTCGGCATCGGTTGAATATGAATCGGGCACTTCGCAATTTACAACCCCATCGGCCAGGTCTGCGGCGGCGTAGCTACCCCCTAGCGCCGCGGCGGCCTCGTCGCAATATTGTTCATCAAATTGTCCAGTGATCGCATAGCGCAAACCCAAACGGGCTGCATTTTGCACGGCCATCCATGAAAAAACCAACCGTCCAAATTCGATAATGCCAAATAAGAGTAACAAGAGCAACGGCAAAGCAATAATAAACTCGACCATTGCCTGGCCACGAGTGCGAGGTTTTTTGAATGAAAAATAGGGCTTTTTCATGGTTTGATCCTGTATGGCAGCCCAATGATTATCATCGGCTGATACGGGTGTAAATGCGATCGGCGATATTTTCAAAAATCTGTGATAAAAAAGATGCGTTGGGCGCATAATAATAATTGCCGCAATGCGATTGAGGCGCTGCAGTTGCGCAAGGATCATTGCCTCGCGAACCATCATCACCCAGGTTTGCCATATATCGCAGCATAATTTCACCAGCATAGAGGGGTGGCTGGGCCGCTTTGCCCAGGCCAATGCTGTAGACTGCAATATCATTACCGTTGATAGGCTCATCCGGATTGGTTGATTCCATCAGGGCGACTTGATCGATCATATCGTAGGTGTAATCTTCGACGTCATAGGATGGCGTGCTGTCGCCTACCCAGGTTGAACCTGGAGGGCATTCATTTGAGGCTGAATGATTGGGGCCGCAATGTCGTGTGGCTGGGTCATTATCCTGACACCACGGAAAATTCCACATGCGATTGTGGATGCTGCCACCGCAAAAACCATTCGGGAAGGATGCATCAACTTCCGGCGGCACATCGCTGACATTCGTGGCGCCATCGGCAAGGAAAACGATGACCCAAACGGCTTCTTGGCGGCCAAACTGGGCCAGGATATTACCCGCCACACGGATACCACAACCCGTGCAGGTTGAAACAATGGAATCATTAATGAGACCTGCGCCACCATTATCATTGGTATCGAGATCGCCCAATAAGCCATCGCCATCAATATCGAGGGGATTCAAATCTCCGACTCCCGGACTGCCAAATGGGACAACAGAAGAAGAGTCGAGATCGTCGTGTAAGGGAACGCCATCAATGGCGGTCTTAACAGTTGTAAAGTTACTTTCCAAGTTCGAGTACATGGTGGCATTGAAATCAAAACCGACTACGGCAATGCGATCATAGCCTTCAAACAATGAATCAACCAAAGCCTTGGCAGCATCTTTAGCAGTGCGCAACGGCTCGCAGGTATTACTGCCATTACAGGCAGCCGGATTGAAATCGGCGCCATAACCGCTGGTGGCTTCACCCATCGATTCGGATGTATCAATCACCACAACCACATCTACGGTAGCCGCTTCGCCAATGGAACTGGTCGTCATAGGAATGCTCTGAATTCCAACAAGACTCAAAAAGTAAACCGGGACATTTTGCGTAGCCTGCACCCAGGCCAGCTTGCGAGGGTCTTCGCCAGCGCCCACATTTGGGCATTCGGCAGTAAATTCGGCTGGCTTTGTGGCATCGTCGCAGATATAGGCTTCCAACGAGGCGATATTTGTGACGTTATGCAATGCGATCATTTCACGCGCGGCTTCGGTGATACGGGTTTTGCGCTGAGTATAGGTCAGGGATGGATTTTTGATGTTATTGGCGGCAGCGACAGCGGCTGCATCCACGGCGCGTTTAAGTTGTGTATAGGTTACATAGATTGAACCCACATCCGTGACCAGACCTACAAAAGCCAATAAGGCCAAAAATGAAATCACCATGATAACAATCGCTTGCCCGCGCTCAGTACGGTTAGGAGCCTGAGGCGAAGTGATTGCCTTTTTCTTTCGGGATAGATATAAGATTTTTTTGTACATGGCGATCATAATCTACGGAATTGGCGTAGGGGTGGGGATGGCCTCAAACGCGGGCATGATTGAGTAGGCATGCATGCGCAAGGGGTTATCAACATAATCAGATAGAATAGGCAAGTTCAACACATGATGGTAACAATAATATACTTCAACAATGACAATGCCCTTGTTAGTTGGCGCACCGGTTTGGAACATAGATTGAACTTCAGTATTTGTGAAATAGGGCGTGGTGTTGATCACAGCGCCATCACAATCTTTGGTCCAGCTTTCGCTCCCCCCCCAACCGTCGCTGGCCGTTGATAAAGACCAGACCCCATCGCTATCTGCAGGCCAGCGGTTGCTGACGATATTGCCGGAAACGGTCAAAACAGAAATTGCGATATCATCCAGGTTGGTATCCAGTGGCACAAAAGGATTAAAACTGGTATCAAGGATAATGCAAGCTGTATCAAAATAATAATGCAAGAGAGGGGCATCCGCACATGCTGCGTCGGGCAATGTTCCCGACGCAGCATTGAGCGTGAAGGGGTCGCGCAAAGATGCAAAACGCGCCGCCTCGCGGGTCAAATCCAAAAGAGTCAGATAGCTGTGGATGAAAAAGCCAACCTCAACCAACCCGGCAATCAGCATTAACAAAAGCGGAATCACCAAGGCTAGCTCAATAAAACTTTGTCCAGAATCGTGTTTTCTTAACATAATTGAAACGATTTTATCATGAATAAGTGTAACAAAATACTATTTTTATCGTTAAGCAATTTTATTCGATCATGCCCAAAGCAACACAGGACTATGGTACTTATCCCCGTCGCCTAACAAAGTTGCAAGCAAGGAATCAAAAGAGCCGTGCCTGGAAGCGCACGACTCTTTTGATTTTATGCAAATCTAATTTATCTTCCTGCGAATATTATTCCTGCAAATCCAGTCTGGGCGGCACGCCATAACTATTTGCGCCATCAAAATTAATATCGATGAAAGCATTCCCCTCAACCTGTACATTATATCCAATCAGTTGTGTGTTGAACGGAGCGGTTAATGCGCCGGAACCTGTCGCTGTTATATCACCATCAGGGGCGAACACTGTGCCGGTGAATTGAGTTTCGCTATTGCCGGTCAACTGCACATCACTGGTATTCCCTGGAGCCAATAAAATCAACATGCCCGAAAGCGCAGGTGAGGGGTCCGGATCGGCTGCGGGGGCATTCAATACGGATGGATTGCCTTCATCATCGCCACCACCCGAGATCAAGACACGCCCATTGGTCGCATAGATTGTCACCCCATCGCCATAAAACCAGGCTGTCGTAATCTTGAATGCAATCGGGGAGTCTGTCACACAGTACAATCCCGGATTGAGAGTCACCGTATCCTTGCCATTGTCGTTGATTTGCGAATAAACGCCCGGTTCGAGCGTAACATCCCTACCGCCGGGCATACTCCGATTCGGCAAACCAGAGCAATCGGGCAGATCAACATCATAAGATGCAGCCGGGAGTTTCTCTGGGATACTTATCGCTTCCGGGTCTAACTCTCCAGAACTGCAATTGGTAAGCTCGCCAACGTATCCAATACCGCTCGGGGGATCTACAATAACTTCAAAACTTGGCCCCGAACCATTGCACTTTAGACAACCATTGGAGAATATGCCGCCGCCATGCACGTAGGTTCCGCTGCTGCCACCGACAATCACGCCGTTGCTGTTACCTGAACAAGCGGCATCATTCAGCGCCACAATCGCGTGCCCAAACGCCAGGGGAGTGCGGGGACGAATGCGGGCAATCGTTTCAGCCTGTTCCTGCACGGGGCCTGGATAAACAAAATGAACCAGAGCGGTGTTCGTGGTGCGCGTGATCAGCGTATTCACATCCAGATATTTGTCAAAATAAGTGCCTTTGTCGTCGTCGTCCACGCAGATAACCTGAACCCCGTGAAAATCGGAAACATCATAGTCTATCGTGTAATCATTGCTGGCCGCGCGCCCAACTGCAGCCAGCGCAGCGGCATTTTGCACCGCAGTAACGTTGGCAGATCCACATGTAAAATTACTAAAATACACCCCAAGATTTTCCATTTCCTGGGCAGCTACACCAGCCCCCGCCAGGGATGAAGCATCGGTGGCATTTTGCGCATGACGGCGGTCGGCATAGATCATACCGCCATCAATTGCCAGCGCAGAAAAACCCAGAAAGGCTACAAACGCCAACACCAGCAAAACTATCGCTTGCCCCTGCTCGGAATTTTGGTTTGGAATTTTTGGCATGGGATTACCTCAACTTATGGGCACATTGGACTAAGAATAGTATCGGTCACACTGGCGGTAATATTAAAATTCTGCGAACCCACCAATGTCCCCAAGAATGGCATGGTGATATTGAAATTACTGAACTGCACAACTACCTGAATCGTGTTACTGCCATTCGCACAAGTCCCGCTAAATGTTGGCGAAATACTGACTGTGGATGTATCAATGCGATTGGTAAGCACAGCCATGCCCCGGCTATTGATCCCCGAAGAATCGGTAGGATTTATCGAGCCATACACGGCAGCTTCCTGTGCAGCATCGCGCAGGGCAATAAAGGTAAAAAAGGCGCGCCCCAAATCAACAATACCGGCAATCAGTATCA
>JACNJM010000287.1:0-3408 GCA_014382605.1 Anaerolineae bacterium | reverse complement strand
TTATTTTCATCAAGCGTATCGTTATAAACAGTGATGATCAAATTGGCATATTGCGAACCTGCGGGAATTATGACCGGGCTGGCAGCAACGGAATAATCATTCCCTGCACCCGCGGTGGCTGTGCCACTCAACGCAAAGGGGATAGTAACCGCATCGCCCCAGGCGTAATTTAATTCAATCAGCACATGAATCTCACTGGCGCCTTCCGGGCTGGTCTGGCTAACGTTAGCAAACTTCACCGTGGGTGGATCAGCCACTTCTATAATGGTGGCGGTGTGAGTTACGAGGGCGCCCAAAGATGCGTTGGTCGGTGTACCCAGAGAGAAAATAACGGTCTCATCGCCTTCGATCAATCCATCATCCACGAGCGAGATCACGATATCGGCGGATGGGCTTCCGGCCGGGATGACCAACGGACTGGCATTCACCACGGAGTAATCACTCCCGTTGGCAGCCGTCCCACCGAGACTGAATGGCACACTGACCGCGCGCCCGGAGGGTGCGCTCAACTCAACGCTGATCGACATCAAGCCTGCGCTCTCTGGGCCGCTTTGCGTCGCCAGAGTAAAAAATACACTTGGGGGATCATCATTATCATTGATTGTGGCCGTATGCACAGAGGGAGACCCCTTGGCAGCATTCGTTGGGGTACCCATGGTGACAATCACGGTTTCAGCATCATCCTCATCCAGCGAATCGTCCGTTACTGTGATGGTTATATTCACCGTCATAGTACCTGCCGGAATTGTCACCGGGCTTGCCGTGATCGAATAATCAGCGCCTGTGGTAGCTGTACCGCCAAGCGAAAACGGGATTTCCACATCCACCCCCGCGGCAATATCGAGTTGAGCCTGAAATACCAGCGCGCCAACATCTTCATTGCCGCTCTGGCTGGCAGAACTAAACGAGGCCGTTGGCTCCGTATCATTATCCACAATTGTGACGGTATGTGTATCGGGCGTGCCCTTTGTGGCATTCACCGGAGTTCCCATTTCAACAATAATGGTTTCGTTATTTTCATAAACTGCATCATCAGCAATAATGACAGTAATAGTTGCTGTGTCGCTACCAATGCCAATGGTCGCCGAAACCGGTGTGATCGTGTAGTCCACGCCATTGGATGCCGTTCCGCTAATGGTAACGGGCACAGTGACCGTTGAAGTCGCAGCGGCGCTCAATTGCAAACCGATGGTTATGCTGCCAGCATCCTCATTCGCGCTCTGGCTAGAAGAGGTAAAAACCACTGAGGGTGTAGCGCCCCCACCTCCACCGCCGCCCCCACCTGTTCCAGGTGCGCCGCCCACCCCTAAATCAATATCCTTTACAATTGTGCGCACACTTTCGGCGCTAATTGTAAAACCGGGAATATTTACCAGGGGTACAATCGGCTCGTAAAATGCCTGGGTCTGAACAACGATGCGATCCCGTCCCCCAACAATATCTTCGATATCAGTAGCTGTCAGCGCCGAGCAGTCGGAGGCAATCACGGGAGCGCTCGGACCTTCATCATAGCTGATGGTCACAGAAGTGAGATTTACCAGCGAGCCAACGCCCGTTGCTGCGGCCTGAATGCCTGCGCAATCGGCAAATTGCGGCTGTCCGCTGGCATCATCGACAGCAGACCCATAGCGCACCGCCTCGCTACTGGCAGAGTTCAAAGCTGAATAAATAAACAACAAGCGCCCAAACTCAACAATGCCCATTGAGATCAACAATAATATAGGCAATACGAGCGCAAACTCGACAAGGCCTTGAGCTCTTTCACTTTTTCCCTGGGATTTCATCCGCAACACCATATGTTCTCATTCCACTACACCAAGCACAAAGAGTTCCTTACAAACACAAGCTAACACACAAGTGCATGTCATCGCGTCAGTATTTCGATTTGCTTAAACCAATAACGCCCCCCTTATTTAAAGTAAACGGAGTGAATTTTTTCTTGTTACACTACTTTTGCGCAATATGCCTATCAGATTTGCAAGCCAACAAGAAAAGCGCTTACAAATATAAGCGCCTTTTTTGTTGGGCAAAACATGCAGTTATTTATTCTTATCTTTATCTTGACCGGTGGTTTTATTACCATCTTTATTATTATCTTGAACTTTATCATCGTCACCCGCCCCGGCGTTACCATCATCCGGATTATTATCCTTGCCATCGTTTTTATTATTACCATCGGATGCTGCCGGTGGCGATGTGGGGGCCTGCGCAGGCGGGGCCGGGGTGTTCGCGGGTTGTGTCGGTGAAGTTGCGGTAGTAGCTACGGACGTAGCTGTTTCATCGGGCGTAGCCGACTGCGCAAGGGTGTTGCTGGGCTCGGGGGTGGGAGTATCTTCCGTGACAATCGGGGTAGCTGAGGCAGTTGGTTGCGCGGTAGGCGTTGGTGTATTCTCTACGAGGGTGAAGACCTCAGGGGAATCGCCAGCTTGTTGTTCTTCATCGAGATTACGATTTTGTTCACGACCAAATTGTTGTGTTTGTTCTAAAGTTGTTTGTGTCTGCTCAATCACAAGTTCAAAATCCCCAGATACAGAATCTGGAACATTCGCCCGTATCTCAAGCAGAACGCTCAAGAGCGATTCGAGCCTTTCGGCAGATTGATCTGCCAGATGCTGCGCCCGGGGCAGATCGGTTGCCGCGACACGCTCTAGGGCGCTGCCTAGCTCTGCAACCTGTTTCTGATAATTTTGCAAAGCCGGGGAAGCGGCTTCTAGCTCATCATGTTGCGAAAGCATTTGCAATTCACCAACCCGACTGGATGCAAAGCGCAGACGGAGTTGAATTTCTCTTCCATCATCTTGATTCACGAACAAACGAGTTTCTTCGATGGATAATTTAACCGGATAGAGCGATTCCCCAGGAAGAGAACTGGCTGCAGCCAAACCTGTTGACGTGAGAGCAACGCCTAAAACTAATAGCAGTGTAAAAGCTAATCGGAGAACCGGGCGGTAGATAAATTTGCCTGTGCTTTTTGGGGAAGTAGCTTTGATTTGATGCATGAGGCGCCGCCGCGAAACAACTCTGAACCCCGGTCGCGGCCGCATACTCTGCCCGGTCTGCTGAAGCCAGATAGCCGCCTCCAGCTCATTCTTTAATTCATCCGCAAATCGTGGATACAAGGCTACCGCATCGTCTATGCTTTTTCCCTCAAGCATAACCAATGCCAGGCAATGATCCAATGCATTTGCAATTTTTTTGCGCTTGCCAAATACCAACATTTCAATCTCTACCGTTACCATTGCCCAATTGTTTGCGCAACGCAGCTAACGCACGATGCTGCAAAACTCGTACTGCTCCAGATGAACGCTGCATGACCTTAGCCGTTTCATCTGGAGAAAGCCCGCTCAAAAAACGCAAGACCAACACATCGCGATAATCTTCGCGAATACTATCTAGATACCGTCTAAG
>JACNJM010000286.1 GCA_014382605.1 Anaerolineae bacterium | reverse complement strand
TGCCCATCGTCAACGCATGGCAGTCACCACCGCGAACAAGGGACGCGAAGCCATCAGCGAGTTCTTCACACTGGAAAGTTTCGACAAACACACCCTGCTCGAAGTTCACATCCACACCGGACGCACCCATCAAATTCGCCTGCATCTGGCCTTTCTCGAGTGTCCGGTTGTCGGCGATACGGTTTACGGGCGCAATACCCCTAGCCTGCCGCTGCAACGTCAATTCTTGCACGCCCAATGGCTTTCCATTGTTATCCCCGGCGAGGCCAAAGCGCGCACCTTTGAAGCGCCATTACCCAACGATCTATCAGAAATACTCGAACAATTGAGACTCGGTTAAAAGTTACAGGTTGAAAGTTATACCGCCAACCGGCAACCTTCAACACTCATACTGGAGTTATTTATGAAAATCATTGACCTGCGTTCCGACACCGTTACCCAGCCCACTCCGGCTATGCGTGAAGCCATGGCAAAAGCCCCGCTGGGCGATGATGTTTATGGCGAAGACCCTACCATCAACCAACTGCAAGAAATGGCCGCCGCCATGCTAGGTAAGGAGGCCGGGCTGTTCATCCCCTCGGGGACAATGGGCAACCTGGCCGCAGTTTTGGCGCATTGCGGGCGCGGCGACGAAGTCATCATGGGCGATCAGGCGCACACCTTTCGCTACGAAGCCGGGGGCATCGCGGCGCTCGGCGGCGTGCATCCGCACACGCTGCCCAACCAACCCGATGGCACGCTGCTGATGGAAAATATTGAAGCCGCCATTCGTCCCGATGATGCTCACCATCCAATTACACGCCTGATTGCACTGGAAAATACGCATAATCGCTGCGGAGGCGCGGCCCTGAGCGCGGACTACACCCAAAAGGTGGGCGAACTGGCCCACACCCGCGGGTTGATCCTGCACCTGGATGGGGCGCGCATCTTCAACGCGGCCGCGGCCCTGGGTGTGGATGCCGCCAAACTCATCGCCCCGGTCGATTCGGTCACATTTTGCCTGAGCAAAGGTTTGTGCGCGCCGGTTGGCTCAGTGTTATGCGGCAGCCACGATTTTATCCGCCGTGCGCATCGCATTCGCAAACAACTGGGCGGCGGGATGCGCCAGGCCGGAATACTGGCCGCCGCCGGGATCGTAGCCCTCCAAGAAGTAGTGCCGCGGCTAAAAGAAGACCATCTCCGGGCAGCGAAACTGGCTCAGGGCTTGGCAGCCCTCCCCGGGTTGAGTGTGGATGCCACTCAGCCGCCCTCGAATATGGTCTATCTGAGTCTGGCCGATACTATCCCCGTAGATGCCACCGAAATCGTCGCCCGGCTGCAAGAACAACACGTGCTGGCAGGAAAAACCGGCAAACGCCGTTTCCGCCTGGTCACACATTATTGGGTAGACGATCAGGCCGTGCAAACCGCGGTAGGCGCCTTCGCTGAAGTACTCAAGGTCTATTCGTGATATAATTCCCGCGCAGTATCCTTAATGAAATCATGCAGGGTGGTGGATTTTACCGCCACCCTGTTATTGTCTATTTTTTCCACTCAAAACCATGCCCTACCAGGAGCTATCTATGGAGCAGTTTGTCACCCTTGCCGAAATTGACGCCACTGCGCAGGCCGTGCGCGCGAAAATCACTACCCAACCCAAAATCGGGCTGATCCTCGGCTCGGGGCTTGGGCCGCTTGCCGATACGGTTGAAAATCCCGATATTGTTTCTTACGACGACATCCCCAACTGGCCGGTTTCCACCGTGATTGGTCATTCAGGCCGTCTGGTGGTCGGCAAACTCGAGGGGCAAGATGTGCTCGTCATGCAGGGGCGCACGCACTACTATGAAGGCTACAGTATTGATCAGGTCACGCTGCCGATCCGTGTGATGCAGCGCATGGGCATCGAAATGCTCGTCGTCACGAACGCCGCCGGAGCCGTAAACCCCAATTTTGAACCTGGCGATTTGATGCTGATTACTGATCACCTCAACTTGCTGGGGATGGCGGGTGTGAATCCGCTGCGCGGCCCCAACCTGGACGAATTTGGCCCGCGCTTCCCCGACATGAGCCGCGCCTACGATGCAGACCTGATCGAATTGGCGCGCAAATCGGCGAAAAACGCCGGGATCAACCTGCACGAGGGCGTATATGTTGGTCTGGCTGGACCCTCTTTTGAAACCCCTGCCGATTTGCGCTTCCTCCGGGCGATGGGCGTGGATGCGGTTGGCATGTCCACTGTTCCCGAAGTCACCGTTGCCCGCCACGGCAATCTGCGCGTGATGGGTGTTTCGGGCATCAGCAATAAGGCTAATCTTGATGGCAGCACGATCACCACCCACGAAGAAGTACTCGAAGCCGGGCAAGTGATGGTTCCCAAACTGGTCAGCTTACTGCGCGGTGTGTTACAGACCCTTGCATAAGCACAAAAATAACGGTATAGCGGGGCTTCGCCCCGCTATACCGTTATTTTTGGAATCTTTCTATGGCTAATGCGCTGCAATTTTTCTACAATAACCAGGTCTTTGTTTACCTGATTTTGGGCATACTGGCCGTCTGGCAGTTGCGCAAGTTCACATTGGCATGGGACGACCTGCGCAGCGCGGCGTTTGGGCTGGAGCAAGAAAGCGCCCGCGGGCGCGTAAACCTGGCCGCCAGTATGCTAGTATTGATATTCTTGCTCGGTGTTTCCGAGTTCAGTCTGGTGTATTTTATTTTGCCGGGTATCCCCGAGGCGTCACCGCTGCTGACCCCAACGATTGATTTATTAGCCACGCCCACCATCACGCTGGAATCCCCACCCGCGGAAGCAGAAGCAGCCCCCCCCACGCCCGTTCCCCTACCCGCTGCCAACTTAGATGATAATCTTTGCATCCCTACCCAGCTTGAAATTACTTCCCCTGAAACTGGCGAAACGATTCAGGGGGTGGTTGAAATCTATGGTTCTGCCGATATCCCAAATTTTGGTTTTTATAAATTTGAAATGGCGGATGCCAATACGCTGGCCTGGCTGACCATTCAGGCCGGAGATACAGCCACCAGAGAAAACCTGCTGGGCTATTGGGATACTTCGCGTCTGCCAACGGGCGATTATTTGCTACGCCTGATCCTGACAGATAACCAGGGTACACCCTCCACGCCATGCACCGTTCAGGTACGGGTGGAAGCCCCCAGCGAGTGAACCATGCCTGAGATCAACATCCGCCCCGCGATTGCGACAGACATTGAGACGCTGGCCGCGCTGGAACATAGTTATTCCAGCGACCATGTCTGGCAGATGAATTTTCGCAGCGAAGGCCATACGGTTGAGATTACTTTTCGTGAAGCGCGTTTGCCACGCTCGGTGCAGGTGCAATACCCAAATAATCCACAGCGATTGTTCTCTGATTGGCCTCTACTGGACGGGCTGTTGGTTGCCGAACTAGATAGCCAACCGGTTGGCTATATCAGCCTGACTATGAACTCACTACTTGGCGCGGTTCGCATTACCGATCTGGCTGTCGCACGGCAATTACGGCGGCAGAAAATTGGCAGTTCGTTGGTGCTGGCCGGACAAGATTGGGCCATGTACCACGAGATGCAGCGCCTGCTACTGGAAGTTCAGCCCAAGAACTACCCGGCGATCCAGATGGCAAAAAAACTGGGTTTTGAACTTTGCGGATACAATGATCATTACTTTGCCAACCATGATATTGCCTTATTCTTCTCAAAATGGATGAAATAAAAACCAATTCACATCTATGCCCTCCCTGATCGGTAGTCTACAAACCCTCAATCAACTGCTCACAGCGGGGATCGCCATTACAGCTTTTTCATTGCTGTTATATGCCCTCTCTTTCAATCTACGCGACCGCGTGGCACGCTCGGTTGCGATCATCTTCTTTAGCGTCGTGGTTGTATTTGTGGGGGAATCGATTGCCAGTGTCGTCCAGGAACCTGATTTACTCAATATCTGGGTGCGGGTGCAATGGGTGGGCGCAATCTTCTTGCCGCCCAGTTATCTGCATTTTTCAGATGCACTCCTGGCAACTACAGGCCGCCCATCGCGCGGGCGACGGCGGCTCTTGGTGCGCCTCACCTACCTGATTTCAGCCGCCTTCCTTCTGGCATTGCCCTCCTCCGAGTGGATGGGTGCGGTCATCACCACCGAAGCAACAAACTCTCTGGCTGCCACTCCGCTGAACTGGGGATTTTTCGCCTATTACACCGTCAGCATGATCTGGGCATGGATCAATTTTGGCCGCGCCTACCACCGCACGATCACGCGCACCAGCCAGCGGCGCATGAGCTATTTAATCGCCGGAGCCACCGCTCCTGCATTGAGCGCATTTCCCTTCCTAACCTATACCACCACAATCGCCAGCGCTCATTCGCTGCTCTTCTGGTTCACCGCCGATCTGGTCAATATCATCACATCCGTACTCATCGTACTGATGGCCTACGCGGTAGCCTTTTTTGGCGTTTCCTGGCCCGACCGCGTGGTCAAACGGCGCCTCTTTAAATGGGTTATGCGCGGGCCAGTGACTGCATCCACTGTTTTAGCTGTTACCACCCTGGTGCGCCGCGCGGGGGAATCGTTCGGGGCTGTCTACTCAACGGCGGTACCCATCGCGATGGTCGGCACGCTCTTGCTGATGCAATACACCATCACCATGCTGGCCCCTATCTGGGAGCGCGTACTCTTCTACGGCAATGCCGAAAACAATCTGCGACTGGTGCAAACGCTCGAAGAACGCTTGCTCACTTCTGGCGATCTGCGGCAATTTTTAGAGACCATTCTCACCGCGGTATGCGATCACCTGCAAATCAAAAATGCCTTCGTGGTTGTGCTGGTGCCACCCGGATCAGAGATGATTATTACCGTCGGAGCAGTAAAACAATTTCAAAAAGAAATTCTCACTGAAGAATTGGTGGAGGTAGTCACACGCGGCAATGACGAGAATGAAGACGCCTCTGCCAATTTAAGGTTGTTCGCGTGGGGAGACTTTTGGCTGGTTCCGTTATTTGAAGATCAGCCTACCCCCGAGGGAGGAAAACCCCCGCTACTGGGGCTAATGGGCGCAGAACGCACTATTGAACAATCCCTCGACGAAGAGCAACGCGCCGCCTTAAACACACTCAGCGACCGCGCCGCACTGGCTCTGATCGACCGCGTTCAACAGCAGCAGGTTTTCAACTCGCTTGAAATTCTCACTCCGCAAGTCGATTGGATTCAACGCCTGCGCGCGACTTCACGATACGATAGCAGCGACCTGCTTGCAACACCCGATGAAGACCTGAAAGATGCCAATATTTCCCGCTGGGTGAAAGAAGCCCTAAGCCATTACTGGGGCGGCCCGAAACTCTCTAAAAGTCCGTTGCTGCGCTTGCAGGTTGTGCAGCAGGCCATCAACGAACACGATGGCTCGGTCAACGCGCTCCGAGCGATCTTGCGCCAGGGAATCGAACAAGTCAAACCCGAAGGCCAGAGGCATTTCACCACCGAATGGATTTTGTATAATATTCTGGAGATGAAATTTATGGAGGGTCGCAGAGTGCGCGATGTCGCCACCCGCCTGGCAATGTCGGAGGCCGATCTCTATCGCAAACAACGCGTGGCTGTCGAAGAAGTTGCTCAAGCAATTATTGAGATGGAGCAAGAAGTCCGTTCTGGGAATCGTCAAGAAAATTAGTGGTAAACTTCACAACACAATGGAGAAGCAAAAAATCAACTTTTACAGGCAAAGGAAACCATGTTAGAAAAAGAAATCACCCTCTCTACTGCTGAAACTCCTCCCGATGAAGCCTGGTGGGCCGCGATCCTCATAGACGCGGAGGCGCAAGATCGGCTGGAAATCATCCCCGAGGAGGCCGTCGCTCCCCCCGCGGATGACAACACCCCAATTGACTGGAAATGGGCTGAGGCGCTTTACAAGAACGATGAAATTATCACGCTCATTGTCACCGGATATAATCGCGGGGGTTTACTGGTCGAAGATGAGCGCATTCAGGGTTTTGTGCCGATTTCGCATATTATCGAAATCACCGAAGAAACCAACGAAGAACAGCGCAAAGAAATTTTAGTCGCTTACGTGGGCCGCGAATTAAAACTAAAAGTGATTGAATGCAGCCCCAAGCGAGAGCGCGTGGTACTCTCGGAGCGCGCCGCCCTGGCCGCGCCAGGACGACGCATTGAATTGCTAAAAACGCTGCTGCCCGGGGCACGCGTCGCCGGGCGCGTGACCACAATCACAAATTTTGGCGTCTTCATCGACTTGGGCGGCGTCGAAGGGTTGATACACATCTCTGAACTCTCCTGGGGGCGCGTCAGCCATCCATCCGAGGTGCTCTCTCCAGATCAAGATGTTGAAGTACATGTGCTCAACCTCGATCAGGAGCGCTGCCGGGTGGCCTTGAGTCTCAAACGCCTGCATCCCAACCCCTGGGTAGAAGCCGCCCAGCGTTATCAGCCCGGCGATATTGCCCAGGCGGTAATTACCAATATTGTGCCCTATGGGGCTTTCGCCCGCCTGAGCGAGGGGCTTGATGGCCTGATCCACATTTCGGAGATGGGTGATAATGCCGGGAAGCCTGCCGAGATTTTCGGCGAGGGACAAAAAATACAAGTGTCAATCTTGCATATTGATACCGAGCGCCAGCAATTGGGTTTACGATTGCACGCACTGTAATCTCACCACAAAAACACATAGCTTTCTTTACAAGTCTCAAAGACTACTTGCAAGTACATAAGGAGAAATAATGTGAAAAATTGGGGGCTGATCGCCATAGGCGTTTTATTTGGCTTGATAAGCGCGGGGGCCGTGCTGATTGCCAGCAGCCCGCCACGCGGCATACCCATTGAACTTTTGCCACCGCCCACACCCGCGCCAATTCGGGTGCATGTCAGCGGAGCAGTGGCTCAACCCGGGGTAGTGACACTCCCCCTGGAGAGCCGCGTGCAAGACGCAATTGCCGCAGTTGGTGGCTTCAGCGAAGACGCATATACCGAAAATTTGAATCTGGCGGCGGCGCTCGAAGATGGCAGCCAGGTGATTGTGCCGATCGCTGCGAGTGCAAACAACACCCCGGCAGTGGCAGAATCCAGCCCAATAGATGCCGATCCGCCGCAGGGGGAGTCCGCTGCGCAAATCGTCAATATCAACACTGCTTCCCAGGCCGAGCTGGAAACCCTCCCCGGTGTTGGGCCTGTAACTGCCGAAAAGATCATTGCCTATCGCCAGGAAAATGGGGCTTTTTCCA
Source organism: Anaerolineae bacterium (assembly GCA_014382605.1). Classification (GTDB taxonomy): domain Bacteria; phylum Chloroflexota; class Anaerolineae; order Anaerolineales; family UBA11858; genus NIOZ-UU35. The sequence goes on along the minus strand of JACNJM010000286.1, from coordinate 2,369 downwards.
TCATCGAAGAAATTCAAAATGTTTCTGGTATTGGACCAGCGACATTTGAGAAAATGAAGCCACTCATCACCGTAGACCCATAGGATGCAATAACCTTTTGGGGGCTTGTTTCTGGAACCGACTGTGGCTTGCGCTTTACGTGGGTTATGTAGCTTCAGCAGATCGCAAAAAAAGGGTCGGCGCGCAACTTACAGAGGGAATCTGCGTATATGGGGGTGACAATAATTTAGCAATCAGGAGAAATTTAGATGTCTGAAACCTACAAAACCCTTTATCGCTCACAAGATGATCGCATGGTCGCCGGTGTTTGCGCCGGATTAGGCGAATACTTCAATATTGATCCCACTCTGATGCGCCTGATCTTTGTTTTTGGCAGCCTGATTACCGGCAGCGCACTGTTCTGGGCTTATATTGTGATGATGGTCGTCGTCCCCGAGGCTGTTCCCGCCTCGGAGGCTGTGGTCAGCGCCCCGGTTGAAGATGTGGAGTAACAAAAAAGAGCTGGTATGGCGCAGAAACACCATACCAGCTCTTTTTTAGAGTTTTTTATTTGCCAATGGGAGCAAAACGGGCGTTGGTTAGTTTTGCCAGGTCTTTGACTGGCAAACGGATATTCAACCCGCGCTGCCCGCCGGAAACATGAATCTCAGCAAAATTCTGCGCCGTGGTATCTATCACTACCTGAAAACCGCGGTTGATTAATGCCAGCGGGGAAATTCCCCCGGCCTGCAAGCCGGTGAGTTCTTCAGCTTCCTGCTGGGTGGTCAGCCTTATTTTTTTCTCACCTAATGATTTTGCCAATGCTTTCAAATCCACTTCGGTGGTGCCAGGAATAACCGCTAAAATAGGTTTGCCGCGTTCCAACCGGGCCGCCACGATGGTTTTAAAAACAATCTCAGGTTTCACATCCAACATTTCGGCCGTTTTCAGCGCGCCCAGTTTTTCTTCGGGCAACTCAAAAATCGCATAGCCTATTTTACGCTGATCCAGCAGGCGAGTGACATTATTCTTGGTCATGGTTCTCGAGGGGGTTCAGATGGATGGCGATCGTACAAACATCGCCGCCCATCAATACACTTTCTAGTACTTCAACTTCGACAGGTCGCTGTAAGATTTCCTGCCATATGCCCTGGTAGAATCCGGCTCCGCAATAACAGTAGGCGGATGGCAGAGTTTCGTTAAGGCTAAGGGCCGCGCGCACGCGCGGGCAGTGGCAATATAACTGGCGTTTTTTGTCGGGGTCGCTCTCGTTGAGATATTCCTTCAGGTAGCCGCTTTTGGGGATCTTTGTGGCGAGAATTGTATCCCCCCTACGAACTCCGGCCAACCCCCAGCCGCGCGCCGTAATCGTCGCGATTTCTCCTTCGTCTAAGTATAATTCGTGTCGCAAAAAAATCTCGAATTTCGCTTGCAGCATCGCCAGCGCCTCATCCACATTTTGGGAAGAAGCATAGGCAGCCTTGATTTCCTGTAGACCATCAGACGGATACTGGCAAGCGCAGGCGGTCATGATTGTGCGGCAAGCGTCTTCATCGACCCGCGCTTCCAGATGTTGCATGGCCCGACGAGACCAGGCAATCACCTCCGCACGCGGGCTTTGGTCAGAGAGCGCATTGCCACCCTGCAGCACCGCCGCGCGGACGTCCTCACCAGCATTCTCATCCAGGGCGCGCTTAAATTTGCCCTGCCAATAGCGTTCAAAATCAAATTCTGTGGTCATAGGTATTTTTTTATGTGGTTGTTTTTAACAAACAAGCATTCCAAATCTCTTGTGGAAAAATGATGCTACTCGTTCCGGGCAAATCAGGAACGCCAATACCAGTGTTCAGGTTAATCTCATGCTGGATGTAGGCTTTATACCTTATTTTTGCGCAAACAGACGGCATTTCTATTTTTTAGTGCAAACAGAAGCGGTTTCTAATCGCTCTGTGAAGCTAAAACAGTACCTTTCCAAGCACAAAGCCAGTTCCGCTGAAAATTGCTTTTGAGTTAGCAAGTCAATTTGCAGCCTGTTTTCATGCCATGAGACCAGCCCCGGCATAGTGAGCAAATCACGCACAATGCGTTTTGGTCCAAATCCTGCCATCGACGAATCCGCCAGCCCATAGTGGGCGAAATCGGTCAGTAAATTGTGAGCCAGGTCGGTGAGCAAAATGTAGCCTTGCTGCCCTGTAAAACTACGCTTGCGACGAGCTTCCAGGCCCAGCCCGGATTTATCCTGGCGAAATTGCTCAACTTCAGCCCCGCCGCGGGCATCGTACAACCGCTGGAAACCGCCTTTGGAAGGTAAAGACAGGGTCGAGACATAATAGCTGTGAAAATACTGTTCGTCTTTGAGCCTGCGTTTTACAAAAACGCGCACCGGACGT
>JACNJM010000284.1 GCA_014382605.1 Anaerolineae bacterium | reverse complement strand
AATAAAGGCTATTCACCGCAGAGTTCGCGGAGTTCGCCGAGATTTTTACGCTCAGCTTCGTTTTTCTCTGCGTACTTTTTCATCTCTGTGATAGCCAAGTATCATTCATTTTCAACCAATCTCCCAGGGAGGTGTACCGCGGCCACCTGCCCCACGCAGGGATGCTCGAATCGGTTCGCCCAGTTCCGGCAGCACATCGGCAACTGCGGCCAGCAGGCCAAAGCAACCGGCAATCATCATATCGCCATAGGGCGCAGGGAAGTAGGGCCTTAAAGACGGATGACGGGGGACCGGGGACGGGAGAACAGCATCGCCGGTCTTCCTCCTTCTTCCGTCTTCCGTCGGCACAAACATGCCCCGCCGCGGCCCAGTTACCACGACATTGAACTCGCCATCCCCTAAAGGAAGCGCATCATGCCCGTAGATCAGCGCGCCGTGGCCGTGATCGCCAAATACATCGGCATGTTGCAGGCTGCCATCCGCCAGGGCGCGCAGCAAGCCTTCGAGTTTGGGCAAATCTAAAAGGCCGGTGTGATGCTCGAAAACGCCTTCAATTTGACGCTCAGCCCCCAAACGGAAGGCCAGTGTATGAAAATTGCCCACATTGGCAATCATCACGCGCGGGCGCTGACTCACCACCGGGTCAAGAGTCGCCCCGAGCACCGCCGCCGGTGCGGTATCCATCACCACCAGGGGAGCATCTAGCCCGTGCGCTGAATTCACCACAGCCTGCAGGCGCGTCATCGCCGCGGGCACGTTATCCCGCGAAAAAGCGAAGGCCGAAAGCCGGTTGCGCGCCCGAATCTGCTCATCTAAATAATCAAAACGAAACTGGCGGTCTGAAACTTCGGGCGGGGCTGCGCCATGATCGAAAACCGCCACCGCTACCGCATCCAAATTACCCAGATCAACACCAAACTCGTTAAAGGCGCGCGCAATGGCCGCAAAATCGAAATCGCGCAATTCTAGCCGCAACACCGTATCGGGCAAAGCCGCAATTTCATCTTCACTGAGCACTAGCATGCCATCGGCCTGCACGCGGTCGAGATCATCGTCGAAAGTGCGCGCCGCTTCGGGCGTGGCGTAGACCGCATACCCGGCTTTGGCGTGGTCACGCGCCGCCCAATGGCTGGGGCCGCCCCCCATTGTCACACCGGTCAGCGCCACCGCCTGACCGCGCTGTGTTGCCGCCCTCAACTGCCGGTGAACGATCATCGTTGGTGAGGGAATCACCAATTTGAATCCATTTTCCAAATCTACGCGGGAGTCATACAGATAAATATCCTGTGTGCCGGTTCCCACATCCACATTGAGAATGCGCATAAAATTTTCTCTCCAAATTTATTTGGAGCAAGTTTATCATAAATGCGGTTGGTTTCCGCCCTGTAACAGCTTCGAGTATACTTAGCCTGAAGCAAACGTCTAAAATTAACATTTTCGAGGTAGATGATGACGCTACAGGATGAGAAAAATCGCTGGGAAGAAGAGACACTGAAACCGGTATTGGATCGTTTTCCCGAACGGCGCGCTTCGTTCGAGACCCTGTCGGGGGTTCCGTTGCCGAGGTTGGCGCTACCCCCTGAGGCTGGCGCGGATTATATGGAGAACCTGGGATTCCCCGGAGAATATCCCTACACCCGCGGAGTGCAGCCCAGCATGTATCGCGGCCGCTTCTGGACGATGCGCCAATACGCCGGTTATGCCAGCGCTGAAGAATCGAATGCCCGTTACCGCTACCTGCTCGAACAGGGACAAACCGGCCTCTCAGTGGCCTTTGACCTGCCAACACAAATTGGCTACGATGCCGACGACGAGATAGCGTTGGGCGAAGTCGGCAAAGTGGGCGTTTCGATCTCATCCCTGGATGATATGGAGACGCTCTTTCGCGAGATTCCGCTGGAACGCGTCTCGACCAGCATGACGATCAACGCTCCGGCGGCAGTGCTGCTGGCAATGTATATCGCCGTGGCAAAACGTCAGGGCGCTGATATCTACAAACTGCGTGGCACGATCCAGAATGATATTCTCAAGGAATATACTGCCCGCGGCACCTATATCTTTCCGCCCAAACCTTCCATGCGCCTGATTACGGATGTTTTCCAGTTTTGCCAGCGCGAGGTGCCGCGCTGGAACACGATCAGCATTTCGGGCTATCATATCCGCGAAGCGGGTTCAACCGCCGTGCAGGAAGTGGCATTTACATTAGCTAATGGCATTGCCTACGTTCAGGCCGCGCTGGATGTTGGGCTGGATGTCGATAGTTTCGCCAGCCAATTATCGTTTTTCTTTAACGCCCATAATAATTTTCTTGAAGAGATCGCCAAATACCGCGCCGCCCGCCGCCTGTGGGCAAAAAATATGCGTGAACGCTTCGGGGCGCAAAACCCCAAATCATGGATGCTGCGTTTCCACACCCAAACGGCAGGCTCTACGCTGACCGCCCAGCAGCCAGAGAACAACGTGGTGCGCGTTACCCTGCAAGCTCTGGCAGCGGTGATGGGCGGCACACAGTCGCTACACACCAACAGCATGGACGAAGCCCTATGGCTGCCCACCGAAAAATCGGTGCGCGTGGCCCTGCGCACGCAGCAGATTATTGCCCACGAATCTGGCGCTGCAGACAGCATTGATCCGCTGGCGGGTTCGTATCTCATTGAGCAGCTTACCGATGATATTGAGCGTCAAGCCGAAGCCTATATTCAAAAAATTGACGATCTCGGCGGGGCGTTGGCCGCCATCGAGCGCGGCTACACGCAAGGCGAAATTCAGGAAGCCGCTTACCAATACCAGCAGGCCGTCGAACACGGCGAGCAGATAATTGTCGGCGTCAACGATTTTCAGGTCGAGGAGCAGATCGAACTCGAACAACTCAAGGTTGACCCGGCCATCGAAACCGCCCAACACCAACGCCTGGCTAAAATTCGTCAGCGCCGCGATAGCGCCCGCGTTCTTGCATTGCTAACACGGCTCGAACAATCTGCTCACGGCGACGAAAACCTGATTCCGCTGTTCATTGAATGCGTTGAGAACGATATTACCCTGGGCGAAATTTGTGGTGTGTTGCGCAAGGCGTGGGGTGAGTATCAACCAGGTAATTGGGTTTAAAATGTTTTAAAGGTTAGCAAGTTTGAACGTTTATACATGCCAAACTTCAAACGGAGTTTATATGCCAAAAATCAAACGTATTGACCATATTGCTTTGGTTGTCGAAGATATTGACGAAGCTCTCCACTTCTGGCGCGATGCCCTGGGGCTGGAACTTGACCACCTTCAGGATGTGCCGCGCGAAAAATCGGCGATTGCCTTTCTGCCCGTGGGGGGCAGCGAAATCGAACTCGTCCAGCCCACCAGCCCCGACTCCGGGATTGCCAAATACCTCGAGAAGCGCGGCCCCGGCATGCACCACATCTGCCTGGAGGTGGATGACATCAGCGGGATGTTGGACCAACTCCGAGCGAAGGGCGTGCAACTGATCCACGAAAAAGCGGTCAACGGCGAGAACGGCAAAAAATACGCCTTCATCCATCCTAGAGCGGCCTTTGGTGCGCTGGTTGAACTCTACGAACTGCCATGAAATTTCCTCCCCACGGCTGGCTCGGCGCAATATTCATTGCCATCTTCTGGCCGCTTAATTGGTTCTTGCCCGGTTTGCGCACACATTGGGCTTTCTTCCCGCTCTGGTTGGGCTATTGCCTGCTGGTGGATGGCCTGGTATTTCGCCGCGATGGAACCTCTTTGCTCAAGCGCAGTTGGCGCAAATTTCTTAGCCTGTTCCTGCTTTCTGTGCCGGTATGGTGGCTCTTTGAATTGCTCAACGGGCGACTGCAAAACTGGTTTTATGACGGGCGTGAATTTTTTACAGATTTAGAATACGGACTGCTGGCGAGCGCCGCTTTCTCTACGGTGATACCTGCGGTATTTGGGACGGCAGAATTGGCTGCGGGGTGGGGCTGGGTGCAGCGCATGGGGCGCGGCCCTGTCATCCGGGGAGATCGCCGCACAACGCGGCGCTTCTTTGTAACCGGTTGGCTGATGCTGGCGCTGATGCTGCTTTGGCCGCGCTACTTTTTTCCGTTTGTCTGGCTGAGTCTTTATTTCATCATGGAGCCGATCAATATCTGGCTAGGAAATAATAATCTGACGCGTTGGACTCAAGATGGCGACTGGCGTCCAGTAATAGCCTTATGGGGCGGCGTGCTGCTAACCGCCTTCTTCTGGGAATTTTGGAATTTCTTTTCCTACCCCAAATGGATTTATACTGTGCCGTTTGTGGGTTTTTGGCACATCTTCGAAATGCCATTCCTGGGTTATGGCGGTTATTTGCCTTTTGCGCTGGAGTTATACGCGTTCTACAATATGGTAGTGGGGTTATCTCGAAAGAAAAACTTTAAGTTTGTGGATTTCGTAAAATAGATTTTTCCGCAAGTTTTCCCTTTTTTGAAACTCGTATGACGCAGAGTATAAAAATCGGATATAATCGCCCGTTTGTCAGGAAGAAAAATTTCTGGGTATCTCATAGCAAACTATTGCTTAAGGTACTGTTGAATACCCTGTTATTTTCGGTATTTGTCTGAAAGGAAGTTTGCATGGCGCACGTATCGCATAAATTAAAAAATGCTTTTGAGGGGGCTTTGGCAGGCGGCGGTGATCCCGCAACCTCCCCCTTATATGTTTTTGGCCCATTCTTGAAGCTAATTATAGTTACAGGGGCAGTCGGTTTGGTTGCCGATGTGACTTTTGGCGCTTCAGTCTGGTTGGTTGTTATCACCGTTGCTGTTGTCTCGGCAATGTATCGTTTGGTCATGCGCTGGATTACGGATGGCAGCGGCGGCAGTGGTCTTAGCGAAGAAGAATTTGGCGGTTGGGCGGCTAAAATAAATGCCGCGATCACCTTCATTGAGTATACTTTGACCTTTTTAGTTAGCATGGCGGCTATGGTTACATTTATCGCCGATCGTGCCCCCGCATTGAATGGATTCATCTTTTGGCATGTACAATATCGCACTTTAGTGGCTATTGCCCTCAGTGTGCTAACCGGTTGGCTGGTCAACCGCGGCCCGAAAATGGCGGCACGGGCTTTTGGGCCCGCCACTTTTGGCGTTTTGCTATTGTTATGGGCAATGATTATCTCTACGCTCTTGAAATTCGGGTTAAATTTTCCCGATTTCAATTTCCAGGCTTTTAGTCTGGAAATTGCTGCCGAAGGAAAAACTTTTTTGCACTATACGCTAGGTGGCTACGTACGTATTCTCGCAGTCATGACCGGCATTGAAGTCTTTGCCAATATGGTGGCGGCCTTTGATGGTAGTGCAGCCGAAAAAAGCAAAAAAGCCTTCAATAGCTTATTGATTATCATGGGCACCACCGCCATCACAATGCTGATCGTTGGCCCGGCGATTATGGAAATTGCCAAGCCTAATCTCTTAGCAGAAGCCGCCCATACGGCTTCCGAAATAGGCGCTGAAGAAGTCTCGGTCTTCACTCGTACAATGGATGTCTTACTGCCTGAGCCGCTGCCCTATATCGGCACTTTGGTCGGCATTGCTGTGCTAATGTCTGCTTCGGCAGCTGCGGCGCAGGGCTTGCAGAATCTTGCGCTGGGTCTCTCTGAGCGTCGCTATGTACCGCCTTCATTGGGACAACGCAATCAATTCCAGGTGGCCGATAAACCGGTCTGGATTCAGGTGGCAATTGTAGCAATCTGTTTCATTTTGTTTGGCACGAATGAAGAAACCTATCTGGCAATTTATGCGGCTGGTGTATTTGTACTTTTGAGCATGACGGGGTGGGCCGTAGCCAAGCGGCTAATCAACCAAATTCGAGAAAAATTTAATGCTGGGACATTGGCATTAATTGCTGGAACAATTGTGGCCGCAATTCTGACCACTGGCGCAACGGGTATTATATTTGTTGAACGTTTTGCTGAAGGTGCCTGGACCTATCTGGTTTTCATTCCTCTCCTGTACATCATGTTCTCCTATTCTCGGGCACGCCTGGGCGCTCCTACCGGATCAATGGATTATTTGGGCCGCTTGAATGCTGCTCAACTGGCTGGTTTTGGGTTTGGACAAATGGCCCCCGCGTCTTCTACGAGCATAACGAAGGTTTCAAAACCTGAAGATTTGCGCTGGGAGCCTGCACCAAAACAACAGAGCAAATGGCGTGAAGAACAAGTGACCATTAAAAATATTGCCGTTTTATTGGATTCGTCTTCAAATGCGGAGGGCGCGTTGCCCTGGGCAAAGACAATCAGTAAATACGCAAATGCGCAACTAACACTGTTGTCTTCAATTAAAAACCACACCACTGCTCTTCAGGAACAATTTGAAGCTACGAAAGCAGAACGGCAAACCTATCTTGAAAAAGTCGTACAAGATGCACAGGCTGAGAATATCCCTACAGATTATGCCATCCGCCCGGGTTTTATCGCCGACGCCGCACAATCTCTGGGGCATGAGCAAAACTTAGATTTGATAATCACCACCACGCGTGGTAAGTCCGGAGAAAAACACTGGCTGAGCGGCGGGGTTTCCCGCAAATTGATTCAGAAAGTCAATCAGCCTATCTTATTAATCCAGGTTGACGAAGAAGGACAGGCTCCACCGCCAAAATTTGACCGCATTCTGGTCGCGTTAGATGGATCAATCTATTCAGAGCGCGTACTACCCTATGCACGAGCGATGGCCCAAACCTTCAACAGTGAGTTGATTTTGCTATCTGTACCAGCTGTGCCAGAACCCGCCAACTACCATGCTCCTGCAGAAATTGTGGAAACCATCCGAGATAATGCTGAAGCCAATATGCGTCACTTTTTGGATGCTGTTGCTCGCTCGCTACGAGATGAAAATGTCGAAGCGCGCACAATCGTCACCGGCTCATTGCCTGCTCGCACCATCGTCCAGGTTGCGGATAACGAAAATGTTGATTTGATTATGAGTACATCACGCGGCCGTGGTGGTGTTGACCTATTTATGATGGGAAGTGAAGCCCAGCGTGTTGTTGAGAAAACAACAAAACCGGTCTTCATGATGCCAATCCACGACCGACCCAATTAAGACACCGCGCGATACGAACGCGTCTGAGCGAAGCTATAAAACAGAGCATGGAAAAAAACAACCATGCTCTGTTTTAATATCGTGGCATACACCAGTAATAAATAGATTGCGGGAAATAGGGGTGGATGGGGGGCGGAGCCCCCCATCCACCCCTATTTCCCGGCGATATCTTACGGCGCGGCGAAAGCCCTAATCAAGAGGCAAAACCCTGAAAATTCTTTGTACTGGTAAAATATAGCTTCGATTTTGACCGATATAAAACAGGTCTTGCAAAGTTTGCGAAAATAATAATTCCCTTATCGGATTTCTTTCATGCAGTCTCACATGACAAAATAACTGCATTTTTTATTCTGGCCTCATTGAAAGGCAGATTTTATCTTTATGCGTGTTCTTATGCTGATCTATGAATTCCCGCCTGTAGGCGGCGGTGGGGGACGTGTGGCCGAAGATATTTGTCGTGGCATGGTCAAACGCGGCCATGAACTTTTTGTTTTAACATCACATTATAAAGGCCTGCCGCGCCGCGAAACGCGTGACGCTATAACCATCCAGCGAGTCCCTGTAGGACGGCGGGTACCCTTCAAGGCACATTTTCTCGATTTGCTTGGTTATATCCTGATGGGTTTTTTCCCCGCCCTGAAGACAATTCGACATTGGAAACCCGATGTGATGCACGTACATTTTGCCGTCCCCAGCGGGGCGCTGGCCTTACCACTCTCGTTGCTGACGGGTGTACCCTATGTGTTAACGGCCCATCTGGGCGATGTGCCCGGCGGTGTGCCCGACAAAACCGAGCGTTGGTTCCGCTGGATTTTCCCGCTCACCCCGCCCATCTGGAAGCGGGCGGCGCGCGTCTTTGGGGTCAGCGAGTTCACGCGTCAACTGGCAAAAGAGAGTTATGGCATTGAAGCGCGGGTGATTCCCAATGGTGTTGATCTGGAATTACTCGATCCCGGTGAGATTGCCCTCAATCAGCCGCCGCGCATTCTCTTTGCAGGGCGATTTGTCACGCAGAAGAATCCAGTGCAGGTGGTACGCGCACTGGCCAGGTTACGTCATCTAGCGTGGAACTGCGTGATGGTCGGTGATGGCCCCCTGCGCGCCGCTGTGGAAGCCGAAATCGAGCGCCAGCAGCTTGGCGAACGTTTCACCCTCACCGGGTGGATCACCCCCGAAGAAGTCATCGAGTGGTTTCGCCAGAGCGATATTCTCTTTATGCCCTCCCTCTCCGAGGGGCTGCCCGTGGTGGGGGTGCAAGCTCTGGCAATGGGCCTGGCGATTGTCGCCAGCCGGGTCGGTGGATTTATTGATCTGGTCGAATCGGGGCACAACGGTTTCTTGCTCGACGATCACAGCGAGCAATCTGGTATTGCCGCACTGGATGAATTACTCTCCGAGCCGGAAAAATTACTGGCTTTCCGGCAGTACAGCCGCCAGCACGCCCATAAATTTGATATTACTCAAATCGTTAAAGATTACGAGCGCGAACTTATGCGAGTACTTGCACACAAGGATAAACGGGGATGACCATGAGTGCTTATAAACCCGTAAGCGAATTTACCACGAAGACGCACAGACTCGAAGAAAAACCTTCGTGTCTGTGCGTCTTCGTAGTAACAGTATTTGTAACCGTCAATCGTTCGGTAGATGATACCCCGGAGGCAGAATCCTGAATGGGAACTGAATCCACTCACAGCCAGGAAAGAACATCCACGCCGCCGCTGGTCGTTCTGGGTTGGGACGCGGCCACCTGGGATTTGCTCACCCCCTGGGTCGAACAGGGCAAACTTCCCCATCTGACAAGCCTCATGCAAAACGGCAGTTACGGGGCCATGCGCTCCACCTCCCTGCCGGTCAGCCCGGCGGCCTGGAGCACGATTATCACGGGTAAAAATCCGGGCAAACACGGCATTTTCGACTGGTTTGCTCGCAAACCGAACAGCTACGACGTGGAGTATGTACACACCGGACAGATCAAATCTCGACCGGTATGGGAATATTTCAACCAGGGCGGGCAACGGATTGGCGTGTTCAATTTACCTATGCTTTACCCGGCTGTCCCATTGGAAGGTTTTATGCTTTCAGGTTTGGCCGCGCCGGATGCCGCCGCCGAGGGCTTTGCCTACCCGCCGGAGTTGCTCGACGAGTTGAGCGCCCACTTGGGATCGCCATACTGCCACGCAGAGAGCGAAATCTACAAATACGGGCGCGAAGCGGCTTATTTGAAGAGTGTGCTGAATCTGCTCGATCACCAACGCCGCGCTCTGCGCTATCTCATCGAGCGCCACCCCTGCGATGCCTACTTGCTGGTATTCATGCAAACCGACCACGCTCAGCACAAATTCTGGCGCTATCTCGACCCCACATATCCTGGCTACGATCCAGAACACGATGCCCATTTTGCGGACGCTATTGAGCAGGTTTTTCGCGGCGTAGATGATTTTCTCGGCGAGCTGTTGGCCCTCTTTGGCAACAACGCCAACTTGATGGTGCTCTCCGATCACGGCGGCGGGCCGGTGCATGGCATCATGTATATCAACCGCTGGC
>JACNJM010000283.1:6535-9771 GCA_014382605.1 Anaerolineae bacterium | reverse complement strand
ACGCGGCTAATTGCCCAAAGAATGACCAGGAACATAAAGAACCAGCCGCTCCAATCGAGCAGTGTCCCCACAGCCAGGCCACCTAGCCCTGAGAGCAGGCTTGCCAGCGTATTATGAATGGAGTGCGCCACGATGGCAATGCCCCAACCCCCAAGGACTGCCAGCAATTGAATCCAGACCCGGCGATTTAAGCGCGCAATTGCCAGCCCAATGCCAATAAACGCAGTGTAGAACGGATGCTGCCAGCCAACCAGAATGACGCGTACGAATACCAGCCAGAATAGCCCCTCGTAACCCCCTTCCAAAAAACCGTAATTATAAATATAGTAGGAATTTTCGGTGGCAGCAAACCCCAGAGCGGTAATTCCAGCATAAACAATGCCATCCAGCACCGAGTCGAACTCCTGGCGAAAGAAGAGAAAAACCAGCAATACTGCCAAGCCCTTTAGGGTTTCCTCAACAGGGGGCGCAACCAGCGACCCTGTAGCCAGTTCGGTGACGGCATCTGAGCCAGTTACCAAATAAACGCCAATGCCCAGCAGCGTATTGACTACAAAGGCGACTCCGGCTGCCACAACTGCTCCCCAAATAAAGGCGCCACCGACAAGCAGTTTTGGCTCTTTCTCATAACGATCCAGCCAATAGAGAAATCCGGCAAAGATAAGCATCGGCACGAAGCCAAAAAATAAGGATAGAATGAAGCCCATTGAATTTGCTCCGGGGAACCAGTATCAATAATCAGTGACCGTTTGCAGTATACTGTACACAGAATACAGTTCACTGGCTACCGAACACCTAAACTACCATGCGTTCAAAAATTTCCGTTAAATATATCATCTTTTTCTTCAGCCTGTTGATTATTGTCGCGACGGGTTGGTGGTTATTTGGTTCGCTCCCCGATTTAACCGAACTCAATAACCGCTTGCATATACCCAGCATCCGTATCGAAGACCGCTACGGACGGTTGCTGTATGAATCGCTCTCAGAAGGCGAGGGACGGCATGCCGTGCTCCCGCTCGATCAAATCCCCCTGGCTTTGCAGCAGGCCACCATCGCCACAGAAGACCGCAATTTTTATCAACACCCCGGTGTGGATGTGACCGGCATTCTGCGCGCTTTTTGGATCAATCTGCGCGGCGGTGATTCCCTGGCGGGGGGCAGCACCATTACACAACAAGTGGCCCGCAATCTGCTGCTCACTCCCGAAGAACGTTATGAGCGTACCCTGCGCCGCAAACTACGCGAAGCCTGGCTGGCCTGGCAGCTTTCTCGTCGTTACACAAAAAATGAAATCTTGGCTCTCTATCTCAACCAGATGAACTACGGCGGCATGCTCTATGGTGTCGAGGCCGCAGCCCAAACCTACTTTGGCAAACCTGCCGCCCGGCTTGATCTCGCCGAAGCTGCGCTGCTGGCTGGCATTCCGCAGTCGCCGGGGTTGTATAATCCGCTGCTGGACTCCGATGCCGCCAAAGCCCGTCAGGAAATTGTACTCAATTTGATGGTTGTTGCAGGATATATCAGCCTAGAGGAGCGAGAACTGGCCGCGGGGGAGGCTTTGTTCTACGCGGCGGCATCCTACCCGATGGAAGCTCCGCACTTTGTTTTATGGGTGAGAGGCCAACTTGACGGTCTGCTTACCCCCGAAGATTTCACCCGCTCCCTTATCGTGCGCACCACCCTCGATTTAGACTGGCAGCAGCACGCCGAGCGCGCCGTAGTGCAGCAGCTAGAACGTCTTCAATCAGGGGGCGACACGGTCTTGGGTCATAACGTCAATAACGCTGCTCTGGTTTCCCTCGACCCGCACACCGGCGAAATCCTTGCCATGTTGGGAAGCCCAGACTATTTCGATGCTGCCAACGCGGGGGCGGTGAATATGGCCCTCTCGCCGCGTCAGCCCGGTTCGGCGCTCAAACCGTTGATTTATGCGGCAGCTTTTGACCCCAACGCCAGCGCGCAGCCCTTCACCCCGGCCACCATGCTGATGGATGTGCGCACTGCCTTCATCACCCGCGAAGGCGAAGCCTACACCCCCAGCAATTATGATCTCAAAGAACGTGGCCCAGTGTTGGTGCGCGAAGCCCTGGCATCTTCGCTCAATATCCCTGCCGTGGCCGCGCTCGACTACATCGGGTTGGAATCGCTCTTTGCCTTTTCTGCCGACCTGGGTATCACCACCTTTAATGACCCCGATGATTATGATCTCTCCATCGCCCTGGGCGGCGGTGCGGTGCGCTTGCTGGAACTTACGGGAGCGTATGGCGCTTTTGCGAATGGCGGTTGGCGAGTGGAGCCTTATGGTATTCAGGAAATTTACACATTGGATGGAGAAATGCTCTACACCGCCGACACCGTTGCCCGTACCCGCGTCCTGGATGAGCGCGTGGCCTGGCTGATCTCTGATATTCTCAGCGATAATGAAGCCCGCACGCCCGGCTTTGGCCCCAGCAGCGCTCTCAAGCTCGACCGTCCCGCTGCGGTCAAAACAGGTACGACTTCCAATTTTCATGATAACTGGACGGTAGGCTACACCCCCGAGCTTGTGACCGGTGTCTGGGTGGGCAACACCAGCCACGAGCCAATGTTTGATGTCACCGGTCTGAGCGGCGCAGCCCCCATCTGGCATAATTTTATGCGGTCTGTGTTATCCGGTGAGCCAGAGAGCGAATTCGCGCGTCCCGCGGGGTTGGAACAGGTGGAAGTTTGCGCGCTTTCGGGGTTGCTGCCCTCGGAGGCTTGTCCTTACCGGCGGGTGGAATGGTTCATTTCCGGGACACTCCCCCATGAGCAGGATCACTTCTATCGTCGCGTCTGGCTGGATGCGGATACCGGGCTGCTGGCCGACGAATCTACCCCGGCAGCGCGCCGCATCCCGCAAATGGTGCTGGATTTACCCTCCGAAGCGCAGCCCTGGGCGCGGGCGGAGGGGATTCTTTTGCTCTCCGATATAATGCCTGCCACAACGCTCGGGGCTGTATTGCGCCTGCTTTCTCCCGCGCCCAACGCCACTTACCGTATCTCAACGCAGATGCCTGCCAATGCGCAGCGGTTGCATATCGAAGCGGTGGGCGAGAGCGGTTTGCAGGAAGTGACCTTGTGGCTGGATGGGGAAAAACTTGCCGCGCGGACCGCGCCGCCCTACGAAGCTTGGTGGGCCTTGCAGCCCGGCGAGCATCAAGCCTGGGTCGAAGGGCTAACCGCAGATGGGGAAACCGTGCGTAGTGAAGTGGTCA
>JACNJM010000283.1:0-6243 GCA_014382605.1 Anaerolineae bacterium | reverse complement strand
TCCTGCGCCGTCGGCGGGATCACACGGAACTCGCCCGGTGTGCTGGCGCGCACCAGATAGGTATACACATACGTCCCGGCGGGGAGATAATCGGCAGAGAGTACCACGCGTTCGTCGTGTAATTCGGCATGGTCGAAATACCACCAGCCCCAGCCACGCTGCCACATATCGTCGTAGTTGTAACGGTCGGGGGCCAGTTGTTGCGGACTGGTCTCAAGGGTTTGGTCTACGGCTTCCAGCCCGGCGGGGAGATGGTCGTCAATGATGGCGTAGTGCAGCGCATTGGGAACAACGATCGTCAGCCGCGCCAGCAGGATATCGCCGCGGGCAGCTTCTGTGACTGGGGTTTGGCGGTCTTCGGCGGCTTGCTCTGAGCTTGTCGAAGGGTTGAAGTAGCTACGTGAGATGACAATGCCGCGATCAAGCGCACTGATTTGCTCCACGGGCAGCGAGACATTCAGGTGGGCAGTGTAGAACAGCGCGCCGGGGCCGTCATCGCGGGCGATGGTGACTCGGTTAATTTCATCACTCAACATCTCGGCAATATCCAGCCGGATTTGGTGTGTTTCGTTGAGATTATCGGCGTTGGCGAAGCCGTTTTCGATGTGCGCGCCGTTGAGAGCAACCGCATATTGATAATCGGCTTGCAACTCGCCGGTGAACTGCATCCAGCCGGTTAGCGCCATTAGCGACCAGGCGGTTTCTTGGGTGGAATTCCAGCGTCCCTCGGAGCGATGAGTCATCAGCCAGCGTACGGCATCTACGTTGAGGGTATTTTCGGGGTCAATTTCAATCAGAGCGCCGAGCACGATGGCGGTCGTACGCGTGTCAGTATTCCAGTTCCAGTAGTCGCGCCAACCCTCTTCCCAGTGGGTGCCGGTCGCTGAGCGGATGGCGGCATTGTTGAAGTCGGAGATTAATGTCTCGATGCGAGCGTCTTCCGGGTCGAGCATGAACATGGTTTGGGCGAGATAGGCGCGGGCATAGATACTCAGGGATTGACGCTGCTCGTAGAGCAACACCACTTGTGCGGTGATCCCACCACCCCCGCCGCCGGGGACAGGACGCAGGAGGGCATGTGATGAGCCGATGTGAGTGTTTTCATCGTTTGCGGCCTGTTCGGCTCGGGCCAGCGCATATAGCAAGAAGGCTTGCCGGTTGAGCAAGTAGCCTTTTTCCATGCTTTGAATGTCGAGCAGATGGTCTTTGAGATAGCCGATGCCCTGATTGAAGACCAGCGGACTGACGGCGTACCCGGCGCGCTGCGCTTCGGCCATACCCAGCACGACATACGCGCTGGTCAGAGAGTCGCTTTCAAGGCTGTACCACCAGCCCCAACCGCCATCGGCGTTTTGCCAGTTGTACAGGCGTTGCAGGGCGGTATTGACCTGCGCATCCAGATTAGCTTCCAACGCGGCATCGTTGCGCCCGGCGGCTTGCAGGGCTTGCGCGGTGAGTACATTAGGCAGGAAGCGCGAGATGGTTTGCTCGATACATTCGTAGGGGTAGTGTTCGAGATAGTCCAAACCGGCAGTCATGCCTGCCACCAGAGAGGGTTCAATCTCGATGGTCAGATCGCCCGTGGTGAGGGCGCCCATTCCCTGGGGGAGTGACAATCCCTCGGTGCGGCTGCCAGCCTTGGGCAGAGTCCCGCTTGTACCCACCGTTTCGGGAACTTCATAGCGGTAAACCGGAATCCCCCCCTCGGAGAGAGTCGCCAATGTGGGGGTACTGGCATCGCTAAACTCGCCCCCCTGCACGCTGAAAACTAAATCGACGCGCTCTACATCGGTGTTTACGCTGCCATCCCAGTAGACCACGGCCTGCTGATGGGCTGAAATTTCCACTTCCTGCGCCGCGTCGCCGCTCAGAGTAAAGCCTGCGGCTTGTAGCGTAGCGGTGATGGTCAGGTCTTCATCGCTGTTGTTGTGGATGGCCGCGCCGAGTTGCGCCTGATCGCCAACCACGAAGAAGCGCGGTGTTTGCGGGCGCACGAGCAAGGGCTTGGTGCTGCGAATATCTTCGGTGTTCTCGCCGACGCGCGTATCTACTGTAACGGCGCGGCTATCCATGCGCCAGGTGGTCAGGTTGTCAGGCAAGGTGACGGTGACAGTGGCTTCGCCGTTTTCGTCGGTGACGATAGCCCCATTCCAGTAGGCCGTGTCGGGGAAATCGCGGCGCACGTCGGCAACGCCAAATTCGTCGTAGCCTTTGCTGCCGCCTCCACCCGCGCCCATGCCTTCGCCAAGTGCGAGTTGCTCTTCGAGTTTGATATTGTAATCTTCGATGCTGTACAACAACGGCATGGCGGTGCGTACGCTGAGTGAGCGCGGCGAGTAAAAGAAATCCAGAATTGGATCGGAGTTGGCCGGTTTCAATGTCAGGGTTGCCAGATCGGTGAGGGCCAGCGAAATTTCGGCGCTGACTGGCTCGCCGAGATAATCGGTGGTGCGGATGGTGTAGGTAACTTCGTCGCCCGGCCCGGCTTCGGTTTTGTCGGGGGTGATTTCAACATTCAGGGCTTGTTGCTCAGCCTCCACCTGAATTTCGGCCATGCCCATGCGGAAGTCGGGCATCTGATTTTCGCCCGCGCCGGTGATGACCGTCACCGAAATATAGATATTGGGTGCCATGTCGCTGGTGATGGGTAATTTATAAACAGCGCTGTTATTTTCCAGCCGGATGACTTCACTGTAACGAATATGGCCGCGTTCCACCGTCAGCAGGGCATAGTTCTCGCCGGGGAAGGGCGAAGCGATGAGAATTTCAGCTTCTTCGCCGGGGGAGTAGGTATCTTTGTCGGTGACGAGTTCCAGCGAGCGGTCGTCACTCTGTCGCCAGGCGATATAGTCGCTGCCAGAGACCCACATTCGGGCAGATGCGCTTGTTTCGTTGTCGTGCTCATCGCGAGTTGTGACAGTGGCTTTGAAGATACCGCCGTTGGGCGGAGTGAAGTTGACGCTAGCCTTGCCTTGCGCGCCGGTTTCAATGCCTTCAAACGATGCCACCGGAATCTCTTCCACGCTGGATTCCCAATGCACGGTTCCATCGCTCTCTTGCACCTGGATACTGTTCCAGCGCCGCTCGACGATTTCTACATCCAGTAGTTGCCCGGCGAGGGTGTCTTCATCCCAATTCACAGCCACCAGCTCGAAAGTTTGTTCCTCGCCGACGCTGCCAACGTAACGTTGGGGACGCACGCCCGCATACACGGCGCTCTGATGCCCAACGACATTTGCGCTGGCGCTGACGGCGTTGCTGGCAAAGTCGGTGGTGGTGGCTTCAAAGGTGAAGCTCAGGCTGGTGTCGGTCAGGCTCAAATCGGCGGGGAAGGTAAGTTGGAGTTGCCCATCTTCGCCGGTGACGGCCTGCCCGGTGGCGATTTCTTCGTTGTAGACGAAACTCTCTTCGTAAGCAAAATAATCATCGTAGTCTACATCGGAGAAGCTGTAACGGCTCAGATCGCCGCCGGGAGAGAAGGTGTAGGTGCTGGCGAAGAGACCCCATTCTACCTCGGCATTGCTAACCCAGCCGCCGGAGAAGAATTCCGCATCGAGGGTCAGGGTGAACTCTTCATCGCTAAGTACATCTTCGGGTGCAGCCGTCACCCCCACCTGAAATTCCGGTTTGCGGTATTCGGCCACCGAAAAATACCCCGAGCCAATATTGTCCCCGGTCACGGGGTCTGACACATAAATATCATAATTGCCCAGGGCGGCATTGGCATCGAGCAGCAGTTCGCCGTCGAAGGTGCCAAATTCCAAGATGGGCAGCGTTTCTTCGTAGACGGTATCGCTGTAACTGGCAATTGTCACCAGCACTTCTCGCGCCGTGGGCAGGCTGTAGGTCAGATCGTCATTCAGGCGCACGACGCCTTTGAATGAAACGGGGTGTCCGGGGCGATAGAGTGGCCGGTCGGTGTAGACGTATACGGCGGGCTGGTTGGGCAGGGTGTAGTAGTTGCTCCAGATGCCGAAATCGTAGGGCGAAACGCCGCTGCCCCAGTCGGTGCTGGCAAAGGCGAGATGCTCGACAGTGTCGGTGAGCACGTAATAGGTGGGCAGGCCGGAACCAGAGAGGGGGCTTTCATCGGCGATCTCGGCTGTATAGCGGGCGCGCACTTTGGTGTTGGTTGTCGCGCCGAAAGCCTGGGGAATCTCGATGAGGGCCAGGCCATCTTCATCGGTGGTGCCATGCCCGACGACGTTGAAATATTCATCGTAGAGGCTCAGCGGGACTCCCTCGAGGGGGGTGCCCGCGTTGAGGTCAGTCAGCCACACCAGGGCTTCGCTGCGCGTGCTCTTTACAGCAGCGTGCGCCCCGGCAATCATAATCAGGCGTTGATCGTTGGTGATTGGGCCTACATTGTCCCAACCCTCCATATTCAGAAAATAAAATCCCGGGGGTAGGGTTTCGCCGACTTGGTTAGTGAGCGTGTAGCGCTGCAGGCCGATGTCGTTACGCGTATTGTAGTTGGGCTGCGACCACTCGCGCAGCAGAGAATCTTCAGTGGGCGCGTAATCCCATACCGAGGCGTTGCCGCTGGCGAGGGCGTGAAACTGGGCAGCATTGAGTTGGTACAGGCTGGCCTGAACACTATCCACATTTACATAGCGAATATAAAAATCACTGGGTCCGCCCTGGCGATAGATTACCGGGCCGTAAGGCATCTCGAGGTAGGCAGTGGCGTTATAGGCTGCAGTGCGGAAGTTGAACACGTAATCGCGCGTGATCGTGTTGCCGTACAAATCGCTTGCGCCGGGCAGCAGGCGCACAAGATAACTTGTAGAAGGCTTCAGGCCGTAAAACGAGATGCTCCAATCCCACTCGTTGTAGACCCATTCTACTTCTCCGGCGGGTTGTGGCGAGAGGGTAACTTTGTCTTTCAGTGAGTCGAGATCCATCGGCGAGTTGAACATGATCGTCACGCGCCGCGAAAAATATTCTTGTGAGCTGTTATCGGCGGGTTCTGTGGCGCGCACGCCGGGGGGCAGCATAGATGTAAAATGCCAGTCGAGGCCTTCGGCAAGGGTTCCGCCCCACTGGTCTGTGGCCTGATCGCTCAGGAGCATATTATAGGTTATACCTAAACCAAACAGATTTTCGGGCGTAATGGCGAGAACAGTATTTTCGGCGTCCCATTCGAATGCTACAGGGACAATTATCCCATTTTCGTCTTTTAGCACGAAATTAGCTTCTACGCTGGCGGTGTTCATCGGTTGGAAGAACGAAAGCGAGAAAGTTTGTTCCAGGGGAACGTCTGTTAGCCAGTCTTGGGGGCTCCAAACCCAATCGGTGAGTTCAAGAGCTTCAAGGCTCGGCGCGGTAGTTGTGAACGACCACTCGTAGCTGTTTTCTAGCGCCGAGCCGTTTGTATCGCTCAGCCCGGCGGGAACGCGCATGGTGTAGGTGGTGGAACTGCGCAAACTTTCATCCGGCTGAAAGACATATACCGAGGTGTTGACCCATTCGCCTTGCCCACTGAGTGCAGGCGAGATTTCGATAGGGGACGGGAGATCAGCCAGTTCTTCAGCAATTTGCAGCGCAACTACCGGGCGATTGAACGCGATGGTGATAATGGCGCTATTCTCAACATCGGTGGCTTTGTCGGCGGGGAAAACCTGGCTGATTTGTAATTCTCCGAGTGTGCTGAAGATGAATGTTTCAGCTTCGGCGAGGGAAACACCGTTTTCGCTCTCCGCGCGGGTGCTGAGCGTGGCTGTGTAGGTTGTACCGGGTTCAAGCTCCTGCGACGGGGTGAAGCGCAACGTAGCGACTTGGGGCCATGTGATCAAACCTTCGAGCGATTTGCCATCCGGGTCGTAGATTTCCCAGGCCGCCGCGGTGGCGGACTGATTCATCGCCTGGTCAAAAATAATTTCGATGTTGCCATCTAAAGGCATTTCTTGCCCGCCGAAGGGCAGCGTGCTGCTGACGCGTGGAATCAGGGGTTCGCCCTTATCAGCGGCCTGAAATGACGAGGTAGGCGTTGCTTCAATTTTGGCTGGCGCTGGTGTGTCGCAACCGGGCATTAAAATCAGCGCGGCGATGAAAATCAGAAGAATGCTAGGATGGGTTTTCATGGGAACCTCCGTGGAGGAAGTAAGAAATTTACCACAAAGACGCGAAGACTCAAAAATTGCCCATTGTTTTTCTTTGTGCCTTTGTGTGTTTGTGGAGAATAATTCTGGCAATAACCTGAAATGTTTTTGGCTGATTATGCACAACAATTAGTATAACGTT
>JACNJM010000282.1:6813-9850 GCA_014382605.1 Anaerolineae bacterium | reverse complement strand
ACGGAAGGCGCCTTTATGCGCCAAACTCAATGGGCTGCCCAGGCTACTGCTACTGCCCACGCTGCACAAGCCACCGAACAGCAAGCCGCCATCAACACCACGGCCACAGCCAACCAGCAGGCATATCTGCTGGCTGTGACCCAAACCGCGGCAATCCAGCAAACACTATCAACCCGGCTTACCCAAACTGCCAATGCCGCCCAGACAGCAACCGCCTGGCCGCAGACGGCGATCCCGCTAGCGGCCACGCAACAATTCATCGACTCCCAAAAGAAGATTGTGCAACAGCGCGCCCGCTGGGAGCAGTCCATGATCCCGTTGAAGAGCGCTCTGGGGCTTGTCGTCCTGCTTTTGCTGATCGTGGGGGGTGTAGCCGCCTACCGCCGCCTGATGCCGGTGCTGGAGTTACGTTTGCGTACCATTCCGCGTGGGGCGCACGATGCTCCCTTGCTGGTGCTGCCCCACCTGCTAATCGACCCGGATCGTAATTTTGGTCCTGCACTGCTGATTGATAAAGATGGTGCAGCGACTACTGGATTGGCGCCTGATCTCCTGCTGCAAGAGCGGGTCACGGCCCGCGATCAGGCCATTGACCTGGCTCGGATGGCACAGCCGCAGAAGGCTGCTCCAAAGGTGGCTCGCCCGGTGATTTCCGGCGCAGCGCAACCCCGGCTGAGTTCTCAAATCAGCTTACCTACTATAGCCCCCTGGCAGATATTGAAGACCTGGAGCGGGGACGGCCTGCCTTTGGGGCTTGGCACACAGGGGTTGATCCTGGCAAACCCGGAGCAACACCCTCATTTCCTGATGGCGGGTACCAGCGGTTCAGGAAAAACCCGTTTTGGTTTGCGAATACTGATCACCTTTGCTCTTGCCAGCGGATGGCAGGTGGTGATCTTCGACCGCAGCGGGTTGGACTACAGCTTGTTTCAGGAGTATCCCAACGCCACACTGATAGTGTTGGACGAGCCGGAAAACGCCAGCAGCTACTTGATGGCCGCATATGCGGAAATTCAGCGTCGCTTTGCGTTGCTGCGTGATGCGAGCGTCAGCACCTGGAGTCGCATGACCCACCCTGGCCCGCGATTGCTGGTTGTCTTTGATGAATTCTCGAACCTGGCGGATGCGCTCTCCAATAAAGCACGCGAAAAACTCTGGCGCGGCGCCCGCATGGTAGCAGCGGAAGGGCGCAAAGCGGGCGTGCATCTGGCGCTGGCGCTGCAAGACCCCTCCCACCGCAGCATTGACCTGCGCATCCGGCGCAACTGCACAGCGATCTCTTTTCGGGTGCAGGATCAGGCCGCCAGCCAGGTCATTCTGGGGTTTGCGGGCGCTGAACAGCTCCCACCACGTCAGTTCATGACGATGGTTGATGGAGATGCTACCGGTCCCGCCCGCGGGGTGGCGTTTGCGCCGGAAGATGAAGAACTCCACGCATTTTTGCAATCCCACCCAGTGAACGCCTGGCCGTATCCCACCTGGCTTATGGAGCCTGCTCAACCGTCTCCGCCATTGCTGGATGAACGCAATCTCGAAATCCAAAAACTCCATGCTCAGGGCGCCTCTCTGAACAAGATTCAGCGTCAGCTTTTCGGATACACCGGCGGTCAGGCTTACGAGCAGGTGCGGCAGGCATTGGACAGTAATACTACTACGACATGAATATCCATACAGGCCAGTCGTATCACACTTTTTGTCGTAGTACTACTGACCACCAAACATTTCAATGATTTGAAGGAGAAAAAAACATGACAGAAAACAACCAAATCCGCATTGCTGGTGTAGACGTGGGGATGGGAGCCATCAAGATGTACACTCATGTGGGTGGCATTCAAATCCCGTCTCAAGTTTCACTAAATGGAAGCCAAAAAGTTGGGCGCATGGTAGGGCTACTCAGTCAGAAGCCGCCACTGCTCATCACAACCGAATACGGCCAGTTCTATGTTGGCTCCGGAGCGCACGACTGGGGCCGCCCCGTAGAAAACCTGGACTACGACCGTTTGAGTGGCGCGCCCGAAATGTTGGCTCTGTTCTTGGCTGCCCTGATGAGCTATCTAAAAAAACTGGGTCAGGCAGGCAAGATTCGCTTGACCCTGTATGTCGGTTTGCCACATGAGTTATTGAGCGGTGAGCAGGCCAAAGAAATCCAGACGTTGATCCGCCGCTGGATGCTCGGTGACCACCAGTGGGAAGGAGATGGTCATCTATATCAGGCAGAGATCATGGACGTCAAGTTCACATCACAGGCTGCTGCGGCTATTTTTGATTACTCATTGGATGAGCAGGGACGCTTTTTGCCCAATGGTCGTGCGATCTTGAAAAACGAGAGTGGTGTGATTTCAATTGGTTTCAATACTGTCGAGTTGCTGGTTATTCGAGACAAGAAACCCGTGCAGCGCTTTACGGCTGGCGTAACGGCAGGTGTGCGACGGCTGTTGGATATTGTCAATAGTCAACAGATGTATTCTCTGGGCGAACTGGACACTTTGATGCGGGCAGGGCGTTTGGATATCAAGGAAGCTCTGCCCGTATGGGAACGAGAAGTGACCGGGGTCATCGAACGTTATTGGGGACAATCCTGGAAACGTTTTTCGTCCATCCTGCTGGTGGGCGGTGGGGCAGTTTTGCTAAAAGACAGCCTGCTACACCGTTTTGTAGGGAAAGTGACGATCCCCGAGGAACCGGTACTCTCCATCGCCCGTGGGTTGTATAAGTTGGGGACGTACCAAGAACGTCGCAAACAGAAATAACGATGGGACGACGACAAAAAACTGGCAAGGGCTATATCTATCGCCTGACCCTGCGCCTGTGGGAAGGAGAAGATGATGACCTGATCGCTATGTTTGAAGATCATTGGGAGAAGGGGAAGCGTGTCGCAGCCCTCAAAGTAGCCTTGCGGAGTGGGAAATTGCTGACCCCAAAGCTGGACAATCTTCTCGAAGAAGATGATCTGGATGACCTGATGGATGAACTGGTGATGTGAATATCTGACAACCAGATATAAGGTCTGATATTTGGTGATCTGAAATCCGCATCA
>JACNJM010000282.1:0-6735 GCA_014382605.1 Anaerolineae bacterium | reverse complement strand
GAAAAAGCCGGAGAAAAACGAATTAGAAAGTATTAGGAGCATGATTTATCACCCATGAATATTCACAAACGACAAAACCAACAAATTCAACGCGTGCTGGCTGATCTGCATCGTGATCCAGTGAAAGTGCAAACGCTGTTGAGTACGCAGTTCAATGGGATCACATCGCAAGAGTTCGCCGAGCAATTTGTGGAACAAGCCTATCGGCCTGTGTACAAAGCGCTACAGTCGCTGGTAAGCCCGCCAGGGGGTTCTTTGCCGCTGCTCAACGCCATCCCGGTTGCGTTGGCAGGCAAGAAGGGCAGGCCGCGCATGTGTTATGTGCTGACGGAATGGGGAGCAGAAGTCGTCTCGTTATTGGATCCAAGCATTGGCGTGTCACCGCCCAGCTTGCGAAATGTGCAAGACCTGCACCATCGTTTTTGTGGGTTGGAAACCCTGCTCAGCGCGCATCAACAAGGCTTGATACTGCAGTTGGAGCATGTCCTGCCCTACAACCAGCACCACAGCGTGCGTGCGGATGGCTATGCCAATCTAGGGGAGCGCCAGATTGTGCTGGAGATTGAGCAGGAGTTGAGTTCCAATAACGCGCCTCGTGCCGTTGAGAAGTTTGAACGCTGGCAGAGCTATGTCACCGCCAATGGCGGGCGCAATTCAGGGTTGGAGATGTACCTGGTTTTCAACCTGACAGGCAAAAACCTACAAGTGACCCGCCAACGCTGGCAAAAAGCGCTTGCCCAGGCAGAACAGCGCCAGGGCGAACTACTGTTTTCCGTGTTCTGGATACCGATCCATGCCTTTTTTGGTGCTTCATTGAGCATTGCCCTGGAACAAGCGACTCCTTTGGAAGCGCTGGTGTTGGAGGAAGAAGAAGCTCAACTGCAGAGTGTTGAGCCTCCCAGACCCGAAACGCAAACACTCCCGGCTTGGATCCAGCCGTTTTATGCGGATTATATGGAGCGAGTGACCGCCTACCAGGATGCAGACACTCCGCGCCTGCGCATACTGAAATTTGTGGAACTGGCCTACGGCCTTCACCAAGTATCGTTCCATTCGGAAAGCGATACCGTGCGCTATGCGGCTCAACCACGCGAATCATTGTGGCTGATGCGGGATTATCTTCACCATCCGAAGAATCAAGCCCTGTTGACCGAATTAAAAACGGCTTTGAGTTGGACACAGAAGCGTACCGGCAACTTCGGTGTGACCATGTATCGGGATGCGGCTACGCGTATCATCTGGGATGTGTTTCTGCGTCAGCATGGATTTGGCCGCGGGGGCGCTTTGCGGGCCTCCTTCCAGGTGCCCGATTTTCAAGACAACCGCTCGGACTACTGGGTGGAAGTTCAGATCACTGGTGATGTGCGCAAAGAAATCTCTTATATCTATCTACGAGAAAAAATAGAAGCCATCAGCTGGATGCTTTCCAGTTTGTTTATATACCCCGAAGAACTCCAGTTGGGCGTGCCTAATTGGAAATATCAAACCAAGACAAAAGGAGTCAAAAAATGAAAGCCCATCAAACCTTCCCCGATCGTGAAGTCACCGAAAAGATCATCGCCGCTTTTACGCGTGAAGCGCTGCCGCGCGCCCGCAAAAAAGGCGCTATCAAACACGATGAGCAGGTCCGTATATTGCGCGATGAACTATCGGCAGCAGGCTTCCATGTATACCAACCTGGCAAGCCGGGCATGACCAACCGCGCCAAACGCATCGGAACGTACAAGATTGACCTGGTTGTAGACCACACCTACGCCATTATCGTCAAATTTACCAAAACCGTCCCCTATAGCCATCGCATCCGTCTGAAAGGAGCACTACAAAGCATGGAACTACCCACCGGCTTTATCTTCAATTTTGGATATTCAGAGAAAATCATCTACCGGGTAGATGTTGAAGACCCGAAAGGAGCTGATTAGAGATGCCCCACCTCCAAGCCTATGAAAACTATTTAATCGCCAATGATAAAGCCCCGCAGACTGTGCGGGGCTACCTGAGCGACCTGCGGCAGTTTACGCGCTGGTTTGAGCAGAGTACCGGTGAAGCATTCGAACCGCAAGCCATCACTCCCAGTGATGTGCGCGCCTACCGTGATTATCTGTTTGTCGTCAAGCGACGCAAGGCCAACACCATCAATCGTCAATTGATGTCGTTACGTTCGTATATGGCTTTTGCAGTGAGGCAGGGGATGTTGGAGCAGAACCCGGTGGAGGCCATCAAAGCTGTGCAACAGGTTTCCCAGGCACCGCGCTGGCTGGACAAAAAGGAGCAGTATGCCTTGCAGCGAGCGATTGAAAAAGACCTTCAAATTGCACAGTTACGCTACCCGGTGCGTGTCTACACCCGCAAGCGCGATGCAGCGATGGTGACCCTGATACTGCACACCGGCCTGCGGTTGTCGGAATTGCTGGCGCTGCGACTTGCGGATATTGAACTCTCAGAGCGCAAAGGGCAACTGCAGGTATTGGGAAAAGGCCGCAAGCAGCGCACGATACCGCTCAATGCCGAGGCTCGCAAGGCTGTGCAAAGCTGGCTGCAGGTGCGACCGGAAGTGGCAGCCAACGACATGGTGTTCCTGGCCCTGGAACAAACGTCAGAAGGCAGCATGAGCAGCCGTTCGGTGCAAAGTGCGGTCCGCCGACTGGGGCAGGATGCCGGATTGCCGGAATTGTCACCACACGCCTTGCGGCACACCTTCGCCAAGAACCTGGTAGACGCCGGGGTTTCCCTGGAGAAAGTCGCCGCCTTGTTGGGGCACAGCAGCCTGAATACCACCCGTGTTTATATCACCCCCGGCCAGCAGGATTTGGAACGGGCTGTCGATCAAATTGGATGACGTTATCGATTGAAAAAGGAGTTTGCGTATGTCCCCAAAAAGCAAAACCGCCGGACGGCTACCGGCGGTTTCACAACAATGTGCATATATTGCTGCAATGCGTTTGGATTATAGCATGGAATTTGGCCGGATGTCTAGCGCCGCGCAGTGCCGGAGGCTGGCATGCTGACCGAAAAACTACAAATCCAGGCCCTGGCTGATCGTCTGGTCGGGTTGCCCACGAACATCTCCACACGCCATCTGCAAGAACCCTGGCGCACCTGCTGGATGGCGCTGGATAGCTGTGAGCCTACCCAATATCATCAAGTCCTGACGCAAGCCCTGGAAGGGCGAGTGGACCGTGCCAATATTTTAGAAGCGATCTTTGCGGTTCAACCCGGGCATCAAATGCAGTTTGAATCGTTGGAAGAGTTGGCGCGCACACTATCCCCGATTGAGTGGATTTGGCCGGGATGGCTACCGCGCGGGATGCTGACCGTGGTTGGCGCTGCTCCCGGGACCGGTAAATCCTTCCTGATGCTGGATTTGGCCTGGCGCACGACCACTAATCAGCGCTTTCCGGACGGCAGCCCGATTCCCAATCCAGACACCAATGTGATATACGTGGATGGGGAGGGCGTCCCGCAAATCCTGAATGAGCGCGCCCAACACTATGGGATTGACCGCAAGCGGGTGTACATGCTCCTGGCCGATTCCGGCGAGGCGATTGATTTTAGCATTGAAAAGTACCGCAACCGGCTGATCCATATGGTGGCGACGTTGAAACCTGAATTGGTGATCATTGATTCGCTTTCCAGCATCCACAGCCGGGGGCAGAACAATGTTGAAGATGTGCGTGACCTGTTGAGTTTCCTGATCCAATTGGCGGAAGCCTATCAAGTTGGGATGCTGCTGGTGCACCATATTCGGAAACCCGGCAATGGGCAGAATATGCAGATGTTTGATCTTTCGATGGACGATTTGAGCGGCAGTGGGCATATTGTGGCCATGGCGCGTGTTGTCTGGGGCATCCATGTGGTGCAAACTGGCCCGCAACCCGACCCCAATGGGCCGCGTAAACTCAAAATGTTGAAGACCAACCTGGGGCCGTATGTGGAACCCCTGGGTTTTGAGTTCGCTCCCCTGCAGCCTCAGGGCGTGTGCTTGAAGTGGACCGAAGAAGCCCCCCAAGCCTACCGTGAGCCCACCAAAGAAGAACAATGTGCGGCCTGGCTGCTGGAATTGCTGCGGGATCAACCCCTGAAACCGAAGGATGTTGTCGAAGCGGGCAACAACGAAGGCTTTTCACGCAGTCTGATCTACGCCACGCGCAGCAGTCTTCGAGGCCAAATTGTCAATACGGAAGGCAAGAACTCTCCCCAAAATCAATGGAAACTTGTTGACGGGTAGAGTTTTTGGAATTGAGTACCGAATAGGAGCTTACTGTCCAAAGAGTCCAAAGAGTTTACTGTATTAAGCCTGGGGTGGCTTTAAAAAAGGGTGGGGACACTCTGGACAGTAAGATTCTTTGGACTCTTTGGATAGTTTGGACAGTCTGGACTCTTTGGACAGTTCAAAGGATATCAACATGAAAAATCTCTCAGCGAGTGAGATCAAAGCCCGCATTCGTCTGGAAGAAATCATCGAACAAGACTGGCAACCACCCGTGAAACGATATTCGACCTGGTGGGTATTTTTTTGCCCATTTCATACGAATACCCGCTCTCCGGCGCTGGGTGTCAACCTCAACAATGGCACCTTTGAGTGTTATTCCTGTGGCGCGCGCGGTGATCTCTTCACCTGGCGAATGTTGCGGGCCGATGAAAATTTCAAGCAGGCATTACAGTGGTATCGTGAACAATTGGGGCAGCCGATCGGCAGTCATACGACCTGGCATCTATCGGATAGAAAAGTGCCCGAAAAAACAACGGATGCGCAAGCCCCACCTTCAGAGTCATGGCAGATCCGCGGGCGGCAATTTATCCAATATGCGCAAGAACAACTCTGGAAAAATGATGCTGGTTTGCAGTATGGCCTGGATGAGTTATTCCGGCGCAGGCTGAAACCGGAGACGATCATGGCATGGAGAATGGGGTTCAATCCATCCTGGGTGAGTGATGATCCCGCTCGCTGGGGGATCGCCTCTTGCAGCGAAGATCAAAAAGTGTGGTTGGCGCCTGGGCTGGTGATCCCTTGCGAAATTGAAGAGACGCTTTGGTATCTCAAAATTCGTGTGTTTGGAAAAAATGGTAAGCCGGTTGGCAAGCATGCCAAATCTGGGAAATATAACCAGCCTGCAGGTGGCAGGGGCGCTCTGTTTGGGGCTGGGAAATTTCAGGGAAAATCCAGCTTGCTTATGGCTGAATCGGAACTGGATGCGATCTTGGCCTGGCAGGAGGGCAAAGACCTGGTGGATATTGCCACGCTGGGTGGTGCGGGAAAGGCACTTTCTTCGCAATGGATTGTCCGCTTACTCCAGTATCAACGTATTTATTTGGCGTATGACCAGGATGAAGCCGGGCGGAATGGCGCTCAGAAACTGGCGGCGCTCAGCCAGCGCCTGGTGGTTTCGCCGCCGCCGGAGGGGGATTTGTGTGATTTTCATCGAACGGGTGGTAATCTACGGACTTGGATGGCGCAAATCTGCGAAAAACATGGAGAATATGAAACGCTATTGGTTCCTAACGGAAATGAAGTGTAAATAACGCCTGTCAGTATTTACATTTATGAGATAAAATGTAAATAAAAATAATCCTTTTTGTAATATCCGGAATCCATATGAATCCAACAGCATTTTCTCCATCTGCCCCAGGCCGTATGCTTCATACTCCCAGCGGATATTGGGCCTACGTGCCAAACCCTCTGCCGCCGGAGATCAACTGGTCAGGTGAGTTGATCGGGCTACTCTCGAAAGCTGATCGTGAACTGGCCCACCTCGCCCAGATCGGCCAAACATTTCCCAATCCACATGTTATGGTCAAATCCTTTGTGCGGCGGGAAGCGGTGCTTTCATCGCGCATCGAGGGTACGCGTACCACCTTGCGAGAACTCTACAGGCATGAAGCCTCCCAATTGTCATTTCTGGAACCGGGCAGCGATACGCAGGAAGTGCAAAATTATGTTCGGGCGTTGGAATATGGGCTGGAACGATTGGAAACGCTGCCGGTGAGTTTGCGGCTGATGCGGGAACTGCACCAGCGCTTGATGGACGGCGTGCGCGGAGATTTCTGGACGCCGGGGGAATTCCGTCGCAGTCAGAATTGGATTGGCGTCCCCGGCGCGACCATCGAGACGGCCACCTATGTGCCGCCGCCCGTTGATGAGATGCACACCTGCCTGGGTCAACTGGAAAGCTTTATTCACACTCCCTCGGAATACCCTCCATTGATCCGTTTAGGGCTGGTTCATTATCAGTTCGAAGCCATTCACCCGTTTTTGGATGGCAATGGCCGCGTGGGGCGTTTGTTGGTATCCTTGCTGTTATGTACCTGGGGATTGCTGCCACAGCCATTGTTGTATCTGAGCGCCTATTTTGAGGCGCAGCGGAGTGAATATTATCGCCATTTGCTGGCTGTCAGTCAAAAAGGGGATTGGGAAAACTGGCTCCTATATTTCCTGAACGGTGTTGCCGAACAAGCTCATGAAGCCAGGATGCGGGTTGCCGCGCTGGATAAGCTGCGATCTACCTATCAGGATCGATTGCGAGGCGAACGTTCCCGCAAGCGTTTGCTCCAGGCGCTTGATTTTCTCTTTGGTCAGCCGATCATCAGCGTGCGCTTGTTGCAGGCCGGGCTGGGAGTTGGAAGTTATTTGACTGCCCAGCGGGTCGTGGAAAAATTGGAGCAGTATGGTATTTTGCGGGAGATCACCGGCCAGGATCGCAATCGTGTCTATCAGGCCGATGAAATCTTGCATGCAAT
>JACNJM010000222.1 GCA_014382605.1 Anaerolineae bacterium | reverse complement strand
ACTCAGCGTTCTCTGTGGTAAATACCCGCCCTGGCTCTACTTTATGAAAGCCGTGCGGGGCGACCTGCCGCCCTGCTTTCATTTTTCGATTTATGCTATACTTGTCGTGTGAACAGCAACCCGCATCTCTGGCAAACCTGGGCAGATGCCCTCCACCGCTGGGGGCTAGATAACCTGGTGGCCACCTTGCTCGAATCAACCGGGCCGCTAAATCTACTTGGCGCTCAACTGGTTTATCTCGGCCAACCTGTTTTAGGGCAATTCCTGTCTCAGGAACATAGTAACGCCCTCGCCGATTTGCTTGAAAACCCAGAAATGACGCAGGCGTTCAGCACGTATCTGCGAAAACACACACAACCATCCTGAAATCTGCCGCATTTTGGAGGTAACTCCCCGTGGCCTTCACCGGTCTCATAGGTCTGGCTTTCATCCTCGTCTTTTTCGGACTCATTCTGTTCTTCACAGCCATCCGACGTGAAGATGCCGAAACCCACTTGCGCCCCATCCCCGCGTTCGAAAAGTTGAGTCGCGCCATCGGGCTGGCCGTAGAAGCTGGCTCGCGGCTGCATATCAGCCTGGGACGCGGTAAACTCTCTGGCACCGAAAGCGCGGCTGCCTTTGTGGGGCTAAGCGTGCTGGAGAATATCATTCGCTCCGCATCATCGGGGGATAACCCACCCATCGCCACCAGCGGCGATGCCACCCTCGCCATTTTGTCACGCGATACCCTCAGCGCCACCTACCGTGAAATCGGCATTAGCGATCAATATCACCCCACCAGCGGCGAACTCGCCGGAATGACGCCCTTTTCCTACGCGGTGGGCGCCCTTTCCACCGTCGAAGATAATAAAACCAGCACCCATATTCTGTTGGGACATTTCGGTAACGAAGTCGCCCTGATTGGCGATGCCGCGGAGCGCAATAACGACCTGACCCTGGCCGGAACCGACAATCTGCCCGCCCAGGCCATTCTCTTCGCTACCGCACAAGAACCCCTCATCGGAGAAGAACTCTACGCCAGTGGAGCCTATACCCAAGCCGGGCGGATGCATATTGCCAGTTTACGCGCTCAGGATGTCATGCGCTGGCTGCTGGTTGCCGTCATTGTTGGGGGCGTCATCCTTAATTTCGCCGGTCTGGATGAACTCGTTGGCGAACTGTTGGGGGGCATCGCGCCATGAAACTAAACTTCAAATTCAAATCCCCGGTTTCTACCGCAATCGCCATCGGCGTGGGGCTGGTTGTGCTTCTAGGCTATTTTTTTGGCACCAATACCCTGGGCGAAACCACCAGTCTGGGCTTTTTACGCAATTATTTACTCCAGGGGGCCATCATTTGGGCATCGGTGGCGCTGATCGTCGGCGTTGCCAACCTCAGCGGCGTACATCTGCGTAAAATCCGCAAAAAAGAAGGCAGCGGATACAGTTTTGTGCTGCTGCTGGCGCTCATCATCACCCTCGGCATTGGCGTTTACGATATTGCCCAAACCCACCTACATGGCGAGCCAAACTTCCAACGCATCCGCTGGGTTTTTACCTACATTCAACTCCCCATCGAAACCAGCCTGATGGCCGTACTCGCCATCAGCCTGACGTACGCGGCCGCACGGCTACTCTCGCGGCGGCTGAACCTGTTTTCAATGGTCTTCGTCGGCGTGGTGTTGCTGCTACTCATCGGCGCCGCGCCACAGATCGCGGCACAAGCTCCATTGCTGGCCGAAATTCGCAACTGGATATTACGCGTTCCAGCGTTGGCTGGAGCGCGCGGCATTTTACTCGGCGTGGCGCTGGGCACCATCGCCACTGGCATTCGCATACTCACCGGCAACGACCGGCCTTACGGAGGGTAGCCCATGAGCGAAATTCGCTGCCCAATGTGTGGCAAATCGAACCCCGAACACTCCGAAACCTGTCAATATTGCCAGGCGCGGCTGACCCCGTTAATGATCTCTGGCGATGAGGCCAACAGTGGCTTGCCGGATTGGTTTAACAACGATACCGAAGAAGAATCTATTCCCGCGGTGGATTCAGATTCCGAAGACTGGCTCAACAGGCTCCGCCCGGAAGATGATTCCGAAGAAGATGAGGATGCCACCCCCTTTGAGGATTCCGGTGACGATTGGCTTGGCCGGATGCGCGCCTTTGATGACGAAGAGACCGACGACGAAACTGAAGCCGAAGAAGAATCATCCATTTTCGATGGCAAATTACCCGAATGGATGAGCAGCGACGAAAGCGCAGAAAACACTCCCGCCGATACGGATGACTGGTTGGCCTCATTGGGCAACGATAGTGCCAAATCGCCAGCCCCAGAAGCCCAGCCAGAAGCCAGTGAAGAACTGCCAGACTGGATGCTGGGCGATAACCCCCCAGCATCAACCCCGACGGCGGAGCCTGCTGCTGAAGCTGAGGACGCGCCCGATTGGCTGCTCACTTCAAGCCATACTAGCGACGCCGCCCCGGCGGCAGAATCCGCGCCGGACATACCGGCAACCAGCCCCGAGGCCGAACCCGAACTTCCCGATTGGTTAGCTGGCGCCACTACGGAGGCCGAATCCAGCTCTCCCACACCGGAAGGCGAATCCGAAGCCCTGCCCGACTGGATGTTCAGCACCTCCGATGAACAACCCTTTGCAGCCGCTCCCTCTGGCGACAGTTCGCCGGATGACGACCTGCCCGATTGGATGTCGGATAAATTCACAGCCGAAAAAGCCACAGATGGCATTCCGGACTGGATGTCGGGCGAAGAAGATGAAACGCTCTATGAAGATGCGCTCCATGCCGCGGAATTGCCAACGATTTTGCCCGATACCAGCCCCCTGACGCCAGATTGGCCGACCGGCTTTGCGGAAGATTCACAAACGGCGGATGAATCTGGCGAGGCGGATGAAACTCTGATCCCTGGCGACAATTTTGAACCCGATTGGCTGGGAAAGCTGGGATCAGATGATTCGGCTGCCGAATTTTTCGAGATGGAAAGCGGGTTGGATGATGACGATGATGGGTTATTTGCCCTGGGTGAGTTGAGCGATGCATTCAGCGATGGCACAGACGATGCCCCCACCCTCGCCGGGGAGGCCGCCCCGGCCGATTTGCCCGATTGGCTGCACGCCATGCGCCCGGTCGAATCCAGCGCAGATGATTCGCCCGCAACTCATGGCCCCGTTGAGCAAGCCGGACCACTGGCTGGTTTAAGCGGGTTATTGATCGCCGAACCTGAAATTGCCGGGCTGAAGAAAGCGCCCACATTTTCTTCCAAATTGAAAGTAACCCAGGCGCAGCAAGAACACGTACACATCTTCCGAAAATTACTGGAAAGCGAAAGCCATCCGAAATCGGTGCGCGAACCGATCCAAATCTCATCGCAAAATCTCTTGCGCTGGGTGAGCGCCATTCTCTTGATTCTGGTGATTATACTGGGCGTGGTCAGTGAAAGTCAAAGCGTACCTCCGCCTTCCGGCGCGGCGATCCCCGCCGGAATGTTGCAGATCAGCGAACTCATCGAAACGCTGACCCCGACAGACCCGGTATTGATTGCATTTGATTATGAACCCGGCACATCGGGCGAGATGAACGCCGCAGCAGCCGCTGTAGTCGATCATTTGATGCTCAAAGGCGCGTACCTGAGCCTGGTTTCCACCTCTCCCACAGGCCCAGCCCTTGCAGAGCATTTTATCCATACCGTTGTTAGCCAGCATGGTTATACCAGCGGGAATCAGTACACGAATCTTGGCTATATTCCCGGCGGCGCAGCGGGGTTGTTGGGTTTTGTGCAAATGACCCAGCACGTTACCCCGCTGACTTTTGATGGCCTGGATGCCTGGCACACTCCTGCATTAAGCCAAATTCAAACCCTGGCGAATTATAAACTCGTGGTGGTGATTTCCGACGATCCCGATATCGCCCGCTCGTGGATCGAGCAAGTGCAGCCAACTTTGCAAAACGCGCCCATGATCGCAATTGTCAGCGCACAGGTTGAACCGATTTTGCACCCCTATGCCAGTGGAGAAAAACCCCAACTTAAAGGGCTGATCAGCGGCATCAGCGGAGGGGCGGCTTACGAACAGGTTATCGGCAAACCCAACCTGGCACGCACCTATTGGGATACGCTCAACTACGCACTGATGGCAGCCGTGGTTGTACTGCTGATCGGCAGCGGAGTCAATTTAATGACATTTTTTGTCAAGAAGAAACCCACAGGAGAGACTGCATGAATATCGCTACCATGAGTCTGGCTGACCTGGGCGGGGCGCTGTTGGGATTTTCGCTGACGATTTTCGTTTTGAGCTATGTGATTGGCGATAATTTTCTTTTCCGTCTGGCGACGCATATTTTTGTGGGCACAGCAGCAGGGTATGCCACTATTGTGACCCTCTATAATATTGTTATTCCTCATCTCGTGTTTCCGCTGCTAGATGGCAACCAGGGCGCACTGATTCTGGCGGTGAGCTATCTGATCCCCAGCGTGCTGCTGTTAATGAAGCTCTCGTCGCGCTTGAGCAAACTGGGCAACCCGGCAGTCGCCATTTTGGTGGGGGTTGGCGCTGCCGCGGCAATCGGTGGGGCCACCTTCGGGACCATCTTCCCGCAAACAACCGCCTCCATCCATGTATTTGAAAACGGTCTGATTAACGGGCTGATCATTTTGATCGGCACATTGAGCACGTTATTATTCTTCCAGTTTTATACGCGCTCAGACGAAGCCCAAACCGAATCTGTGGGCGCCTTTACCCGAATTCTACGCTGGAGCGGTAAGGCTTTCATCGCCATCACATTTGGGGCTTTATTTGCCGGTGTATATATTGCGGCGATTACTGCATTAATTGAGCGGTTCATGTATTTGTGGATATTTATTAAAGGGCTGATTTTTCCCGTATGATGTCTTCGATTGTTGTTACCGACTCTATTTTGGCAATAGATATTGGCTCGATCACCACGCGGGCCGCGTTATTCGATGTCGTCGGTTCGCGCTACCGCTTTATTGCCACAGGCACTGCGCCCACAACCGCTGCCCCGCCGTTTAGCGATGTGCGCGAGGGCGTCAACCGCGCCATTTACCGCCTGCAAGAAATCACCGGGCGCACGCTACTCGGTTCCGATGCCAGCCTGTTGATCCCGGTTCAGCCTGACGGCAGCGGTGTTGATAAGTTAGTAGTAACACTCTCGGCAGGGCCGAATATCCGCGTGGTCGCGGTGGGCCTGCTCGAAAATGTCTCGCTAGACAGCGCGCGCAATCTGGCAAAGACCACCTACACCACGGTGGTAGAGAATATCAGCCTCAACGACCGGCGCAAACAAGACGCGCGCATTGATGCCATTTTGCGCGCCCGCCCTGATCTGATTATTGTTGCCGGGGGAATTGACGGCGGCGCGGAGCATTCGGTCAGCAATCTACTCGAGGCCGTGGGGTTAGCCTGCTACCTGATGCCGCGCAGCCAACGCCCCCAGGTATTATATGCCGGGAACAGCAGCGTACAGCAAGCCGTAGAAAATGCCATCGCCTCGATCACCGACTTGCATATCGCGCCGAATATTCGCCCATCGATTACTAGCGAACAACTCACCCCGGCACAGGTACAACTTTCAAGAATTTTCAAAAATATCCGCTCGCAGCAGATGTATGGCGTAATGGATTTTGACCAGTGGGCCGAAGGGCGAATGCTGCCTTCAGCAACCGCGTTCGGGCGCATTATTCGCTTCTTGAGCCATATCTACGACCCCAAAAAGGGGGTGCTGGGTGTCGATATCGGGGCTTCTTCTGTCTCGGTGGCAGCAGCCATCAAAGGAAAACTTGCCCTGAGAGTTTTCCCGCAACTCGGGCTTGGCGGGCAGATCCAACAGGTACTGGAATATATGCCCCTTGAACAGATCACGCGCTGGTTACCAGAAGATTTTGTACCCGATGATGTACGCAGCTATTTGCATAACAAAGCAGCGTATCCCGCCAGCCTGCCCGCCACACGCGAAGAACTTTTCATCGAACAGGCTGTGGCGCGGCAAATATTACGTCTGGCAGTCCAGAAAACCATGTCTTCGCTGCCGTTTGAAATGAAAAGCGCCGGGCATAATATCGTCCCCTGGTCTGAACCCATTCTGGCATCGGGGAGCGTACTCAGTCAGGCGCCCACCCCGGGGCAGAGTTTGCTCGTCCTGCTCGATGGTTTGCAGCCCACCGGCGTGACGACCATCGTCCTCGATCAGAATAATCTGTTGGCTTCACTCGGCGCTGCCGCGGAAGCCAACCCGTTGTTAGTGGTACAGATACTCGAATCCCACGCTTTCCTGAATTTGGGCACCGTCATCGCTCCGGTGGGGGTTGCCCGCGCACGCGTCCCAGTTTTACGCCTGCGAGCCACCTTTGAAGATGGCACAGAAAGCAAACACGAAATAAAATTCGGCAGCATCGAGGTAATTCCACTCCCGCAAGGGAAAGAAGCCCAATTGCATTTACAGCCGCTGCACCGCTTCGATGTGGGCATGGGCGGCCCCGGGCGCGGCGGGCGCGTCAAAGTAGTGGGCGGGGCGCTTGGCATTGTGATCGATGCCCGCGGGCGGCCTATCCAAATTCCATCCGATCCAGAACGCCGCCGCGAGGCCATGCAACGCTGGCACTGGACGCTGGGCAATTAGCTGGTATAGAATTTGCACCCTAGAGCATAGTTATGTTAGCACCCGTTGTTCAAATTACCCCCCTGACCCAAATTCGCCGTCATCGCGAACTGCCCATCCCCGGGAATATTGTCGTGCGCCAGGGGCAAAAGGTAGAAGCGCGTGATGTCATCGCAGAAGCGCATCTCGAACCCGAACACATTCTGCTCAATATTGCCCGCAGCCTGCATGTTTCTCCGGAAAAAGCCGACGATCTGATTCAGCGCGCCGCGGGGGAATTTGTTACCCAGGATGATCTCATCGCTGGGCCGACAGGATTCCCCAAGCGGGTGGTGCGCGCACCTCGCTCGGGGCGGGTCGTCGTGGCCGGAGATGGTCTCGTGCTCTTGCAAGCGAATACAGCCCCCTATGAACTCAAGGCCGGAATGCCCGGCACCGTCACCGATCTGATCCCCGACCGCGGCGCCGTCATTGAAACCACCGGCGCACTGGTTCAGGGAGTCTGGGGGAATGGCCGCTCCGAATTTGGCATGATGCAGGTTAAACTGGATAACCCTGAGGATCAACTTCAAAAAGATATGCTGGACGTGAGTTTGCGCGGAGCCATCGTCCTGGGTGGATACTGCGACGACCCGCAGGTATTCAAAAAAGCGGCAGAAATTCCCTTGCGCGGGCTGATTCTGGTCAGTATGAGCGCAGCAATGATCCCCCATGCACAAAAAACTACCTTCCCAATCATGGTGCTGGAGGGATTCGGTTTCCATCCTTTGAATGCAATCGGCTATAATATATTAGCTACCAATAACGGGCGTGAGATTTCGCTCAATGCAGAACATATTGATCATTACAAAGGGGTTCGGCCTGAAATCGTCATTCCCCTGGATGCAGGCCACACACCCAATGATGCCTCGCTAGTGGTTGAAGATTTTGCGCCAGGCCAGCAAGTGCGGATTATCAAAGCGCCTTATGCTGGAAAAACAGGCAATATTACCGCGCTCTCACAAGAGCCGCTGAAATTCCCCAGCGGAATTCGCGCCCCCGGCGCGTATATTACCTTATCCGATAATGAAGACATCAAAGTTCCTTTGGCAA
This sequence comes from Anaerolineae bacterium, assembly GCA_014382605.1. Taxonomy (GTDB): domain Bacteria; phylum Chloroflexota; class Anaerolineae; order Anaerolineales; family UBA11858; genus NIOZ-UU35. The sequence continues at coordinate 2,413 of JACNJM010000222.1, read as the reverse complement.
ATCTCGAAAAAGTGATATAAAAGGGTAATAACAAACTTAAATAACCTAAAAAGGCCTTCGCCTGAGCAATCGCAAAAGGTGCTTATCACGACCGTATTCTTGCCCAGATAAGCAATCCAGGTTATAGGATTTCGAAAAATGGGCAACCTGAGGAGAACGAACAATGACAATGATGGATGATTTCGATTTTGACGATTTGGAAATAGAAGACGAAACCCCGCCCGAAGAGGCCAATAATCGCACCTTTTTGCTGGTTGCTGGCGTATTGGGAGCATTCCTGATCCTGTCATTGGTGCTCATGGCCGTCTACGCAATGGTCATCGTTCCCCGGCGACGCTCTGCAGAAAGCACCCAGGTAGCCCAAATTAACGAGCAAAACACAGCCGTGGCCCTGGCTGCCGAAATGACTGCAGATGCCCAATCGTGGACAGCCACCCCCACCGCGACCAACACCCCTCTGCCCGCAACGCCAACCCTAAGCCCCACCCCGGTGATGGCAATCAGCGAGACCCCCGCAGCAGGTTTGGCGCAATCACGCGAAGACCATCTCACCGCGACCATGGCCGCCCTCTTCACCCAACAGGCCGCCAATCTGATGACAGTCACCCCAATACCCACGGGCTTGCCTGCCACAGGCTTCGCGGATGATGTTGGCCTGCCGGGTTTGATTTCCCTGGCAGCAGCGCTGATTCTGGTGATTGTCCTCGCTAGACGGCTGCGCACGGCCTAAATTATGTTCAGAGTATAATAAAAAAATCCCCTTCGCTGAAGGGGATTTTTTTATGCTCATGTTGCGCTGGCGGCCACTTGCTCGCCATATTTCAAAAGTTCTGTCACCATCGTCGTACTACGCCCTTCCGCATACACGCGCAGCACCGGTTCGGTGCCCGAGGGGCGAATCAATAACCAGGAATCATCTGCCATGATGTATTTAATCCCATCGGTAGACATCACATCCTGCACGGTTTCACCCCCAATTTCTGACGGGGCTTCTTCCATCAGGCGCGCTACCATTTTTGTTTTGGCTACTGGATGATTCAGGCGCATATCTTTGCGTTCGTAATACGCCGGGCCAACATCTTTCAACAAATCATCCACCAACACATCCAGGGGTGTGCGCGAGGCGGCTACCATCTCTACCAGGAGCAAGCCCATCAAGATGCCATCCCCCTCGGGGATATGCCCCTGAAAAGAGATGCCGCCGGATTCTTCCCCACCAATCAGCACGTTTTCCTTGAGCATATAATCGGCAATATGATTGAAACCAACCGGGGTTTCGTAAACAGGCAAATTATAACGCTCGGCGAGGCGGTCAATCATGCGCGTCGTTGAAACTGTGCGCACCACCGGGCCGCTCCAGCCGCGTTCTTCTACCAGATAGCGCAATGCCAACGCCATAATTTTGTGCGGATCAACAAATTTGCCGCGGCCATCCATTGCGCCGATGCGGTCGGCATCGCCATCGGTAGCCAGCCCCAGATCGCCAATGCCAGTGCTGATCGCTCCGGCAAGCCCCCCCAGGTGGCGGCCAATGGGTTCGGGATGCGTACCCCCAAAACCAGGGTTCATTTCGCCGCGAATTTCATGCACTTCACAGCCGGTCCCCTTGAGAATACCCCGAATAACTTCACGCCCCGATCCATGCATGGAGTCGACTACGATACGAGGGGGATGGTCGGCAATTTTGTCGAAGTCAATTAATGTGCGCAAATGGTCATAATAAGCCGGGATGGGGTTGAAGCGCTCGATCAGGCCCAATTTGCGCGCCTGATCCCAATCCATCATATTGGGGCCGCGGCTGCGCTCTTCGTTATCGTTGAGATAAACTTCCACCCGGCGCGATTGTTCGGGCTGTGCGGAGCCGCCATACGCGGCCTTGAGCTTGATGCCGTTATAGCGTGGCGCATTATGCGAAGCGGTAATCACCACTCCGGCTGCCGCGCCCAGATGGCGCACAGCATACGAAATTGCCGGGGTGGGCGCATCGGCCTGCGAGAGAAAAACAGTATAACCGTTGGCAGCCAGTACACGCGCCACATCGGCGGCATAACGATCCGAGAGAAAGCGGGTATCGAAACCCACAACCATCTTATGCGGATCAATACTGCGTCCTGAAGGGTTGTTTGTATGCCAGTCGCCAGAGTTAATCGCATCGGCGATGGCCTGGACTACGAGGCGCAGGTTGTGAAAGGTAAAAGTATCTGAAATGACGGCTCGCCAGCCATCGGTGCCAAAGTGAATGGGCATGAGTCTTGCTCCTGTAATGATATATTTGTAGCGGAGATTTTATCATCAAATCTCTGCCGCAATAGATCGGGCTTGGTGTGACCACGGCATTCTTAAAGTTGAAACAGAAAAGCAATTTCACCGCTGAGAACGCAGAGAAAAGCATAAAAAATGTACGGGTCAATAG
>JACNJM010000181.1:4362-10157 GCA_014382605.1 Anaerolineae bacterium | reverse complement strand
AAAACAGCTTTGCGGCTCTGCGTCTTTGCGTGAGATGTGTTCATACTACTATTGACCAGTACATTTTTTTGATTTTTATCTGCGAAAATCCGTGATCCATTTTTAATGGGCTGAGCAGTTGCCGTTAATCAAAGTATATTTACATTTCGACCGAATGATATAATTCGACGATTATTTACTTGCCAAAGAGGTGGCTATGCAAGACGAATTTATTCATACGATTACCAATACGCTTGATTTGCTGACCGATACTTATAATTATAATCACTGGATTTACTCGTTGATGCGCCCGCACTTAGGTGAGCGGATTTTGGAAGTTGGCGCCGGTATTGGCAACATCACGCAATTTTTATTATCGAGTAAAGAAGTCGTGTGTCTGGACCTTGAAGATGAATACGTGGATATTCTTCGCGACTATGCCCATACACACAAGAATATTACCCCTTTGCAATTGAGTTTGCTCGATTTACCAAGCACACAAGCGCCGCTGAACTATTTTGATACCGTTTTGTGTATTAATGTTTTGGAGCATATTGAAAACGATCTTCTCGCGGTTCAGCAAATGGCCTCGGTGTTGAAGCCCGGTGGGAAATTGTGGCTGTATGTTCCCGCCGGGCAGTGGGCTTATGGCGCGCTGGATAAAGAACTGGGGCATTTCCGTCGCTATACCCGCCCCCGGTTGCGCTCGCTGGCAATCGATGCCAATCTGGAATTACTCGAATGCCATTATGTGAATATGGTTGGTATCTTCGGTTGGTATTGGTCGGCGCGAGTGCGTAAGGATCGAGTAATTCGCCGCGCAAATGCCCATTTGATGGATCGATTGGTACCCTATCTTTCTGCTATAGAGCGGCTGGTGCGGCCTCCCTTTGGACAGTCGTTAGTGGCTGTGATGGAACGCTCAGAAAATCTCTCGGATTTTCCTTTGGGATAGGCGATCGTTGCTTTGTGCTGTAGTTTACAGATCGGTAAGTTGGTACCTCGGTTCCTTGCCGGTACAGCTTGCTTATGCTAGACTGGTTTTAACGCCATGTCAGAATCCGGAATCTTTAAAGAAGCAATTGATGCCATTATTCAAGACCACCGCTCTCAGGCACGAGAGTTGTTAACGCGTTTGCTGCGGAACAATAAAGATAATCCTGAATATTGGCTTTGGCTTAGTTCTGTTGTCGATAGCGAAAAAGAAAAGCTCTACTGCTTGCAATCTGTGCTACGGCTTGACCCAGATAATGAAATTGCCAAACGGGGGTTGCGCCTGATCCGCGAATCGGATCCAACGGAAGAGATAATCCCAATTCCGCCGAAGCGCCGATCTTGGAAGGTTGAGCTGGATGATGGGGTTGCGCCGCGTGGCCTGAAGCGCATATGGGCGAATCCAATCGCTCGGCTGGCGATTTTTTCGGTGGCGGGAATTTTTGTCGTTGGTCTGATTTGGTTGGGTATTTTTGGCTCTCGAAATGGGTTGTTTGCCCCCAAATTGACGATCACCCCTCTGGCATGGACCAATACCCCTACAGTAACACCCAGCGATGTTGCCCTCGCTACGGTTGATGCCAAATTGCCCGCGGCCACGGCGCAGCCTCTATGGATGCAGTTAGAAGCCACTTATACGCCGCGCCCTCTTTATGTCAGCACGCCGCACCCGCGTAGCGAAGCCTTCCGTATCGCACTGCGCGCATACGAGAGCGGTGATTACGAATCCATGCTTTCTTTCATGGAGCAGGTGCAGCGCGATGAACCCGAAGCTGCTGATATCCTATATTTCCTGGGCGAGGGCCAACGCCTGATGGGTGAAACCCGTGCGGCATTAGAATCATACGAAGCGGCGATTGCGTTGGATGCGGCATTTGCTCCGGCGTATTTGGGGCGTGCTTTGGCGAAAGTGGCTCTGAATCCTGTGGCCAATGTCGAGAGTGATTTGTTACAGGCTGTGAAATTTGGCCCGGATTTTGGGGCTGCGCATTTGGAACTTGCTGCCTATTACCTGGCGCGTGGACAAGCTGACGATGCGCTGGCCGTGTTGGAAGATGTAGAAACCTTACTGGCAGACCATCCGCGGTTTTACGCGCTGCGAGCGCAGACTTATTTGGCGCTCGCGCGCGCTGAAGAAGCCCTGGCTGACGCTATTCGGGCGAATGAGTTGGACATTACGGACCTGTCGGTATACTTGCTATTGGCAGAAATTAATTTTGATAATGGTCATCCAGAAGACGCGCTTGCGTATCTACAAACCTTCGGACTGTATGAGAAAGGAGATGCCCGTTATTGGGCCTTGCTGGGACGATTGTATTATGAATTAGGGGAAAATTATGAAGATGCTTTGGACGCGTTTGATGAAGCGCTGAAATTGGACGATGAAAATGCGTTGGCGTATCAATATCGTGGGCTGACAGCGCTCGAATTAGGCGCTGCAAGCCAGGCAATGAATGATTTGTATGAAGCGCGCAAATACACGTCGAACACATTTGAGATTAGTTTGGGTTTTGGGCGCGCGATGTGGATGGTTGATAACGCCAAAGACGCTCTTCCTCAGATGAATGCTGCCGAAAAATTGGCTGTCTCAGAGCGGGATTTTGCCCGACTGTATTATTATCGCGCTCAAATAGCCGCGGATTTACGCGAGTTACAGCGGGCCGAATTAGATTGGCAAGCGCTTTTGGAATTACCGGAGGATGTCGTCCCTGAAGAATGGCGTCAGGACGCTGAATTATATCTGAATCCGCCTACGGCAACTTTGACGATAACAGCATCGCAAACGCCAACGCCAACCAGTACACCAACGCCAACATTAACAATTACCCCCGGAGAGTAGTAGGGTGCTGGGGGTTAATCTGACATGAGGAATATGCGTCAAACACGACGTTCTTATTATCGCACAAGCATTATTGTGTTGGGGCTGTTGATCCTGGCGCTGAATGCTTTTTCGGTTTCCATAACGAGTGGAATTGTATGGGGGATGCTTGGCGCTGCGGTTTGTGCGGCTTTATTGCTGAATTTCCCGATTCGTGTCTTTCCTGCCCGACTTACGCTACTTTCTGTGGTAACGCTGGGTAGCGGTATTATTTTCGGGGGCGCAAATGCGGTTTGGCTGATTTTCGTTGGGGGTTTACTTGGTTTCGGAATCTATATTTGCATAGCCACATTTCACCACGATACGAAGCCAGCTCGATTGGAGCGTTGGCCGGATTTTGCGTTTGAAGTGGGGGCAAATATTTTGGCATTGCATATCGCCGTGGCGATATTTGAGGTGCCAGCTATCTTTTTAGAGTCGGCTCCACAACCCGGTTGGTTGCTAGTGCTAAAACCGGCGCTTGCATTTGCGACTTTCCATGTATTGTTGTTTTTAGGCGACCACGTTATCAAGAAGGAGAATCGACTTTCTGGGGTTGAGTTGCTGTTGCTTATTGGTGTCGATCTATTGCCCTTGCCGTTGATGATACCTGCTGTGGATGCCTATCCATTCCTTCAGGGAAAGATATTGCTGGGCATTGGATGGGCCATAATACTCATTGCTGCTTTGCTCTTTAGTATCAGTCGCTCTCAGGTAATCTTGCAAAAACGCGTTCGAGAATTATCTACTTTGAGTCGGGTGAGTGAGATACTCCGGTCTTCATTGGAACTGAGCGAGCTATTGCCAGTGATTCAGGAACAGGTGCGGGAAATCCTGCGGGTTGATTTTTTCTATGTTGCCCTATACGATGCAAAAACCGATGAAATTTGGTATCCCCTGGCGGTTAAGGCCGGTGAGCGTCAATCGTGGCCGCGCCGCCGCGGGATGGCAGACCGGCTAACGGATCGGGTGATTCGCGAGGGGCGCACCCTGATGCTTACGCCGCAAACCCAGCGTGGCGCTGATGCGGTTGGTTTCCCTCCTAGTGAAGAAATGCCTCAATCCTGGTTGGGTGTTCCATTGATTACTTCCGAGAAATCGATTGGCTGTTTGGCGGTTTTTGATATTCGCGGCGGAATCGAATTTAGCCATTTCGATATTGACTTGCTAACGACGATTTCGGGCCAGGTGGGGATTGCAATTGAAAATGCGCTGCTGTATGAGCAGTTGCAATCGCGTGCTGCGCAGTTGGAGACTTTGAACGTCCTCACTGGCGAGATCACAGCCAGCCTGGATTTGCAAGAAGTGCTGATGCAAGTTTGCCGGGCGGTCGCCCTGGTGGGGGGCAGTCAGCGTTGCGCCATTTATTTACAAGAACCGAGCATGGATATTGTGCATCTGGCGCATTCCAGCGGACTGTCCACGACATTTATCGAACAAAATCACAGTTTCTCGATCGCTGGCCGCAGCCGCTCGCGCTGTTTGCGCACAGGAACGCATTTGCTTGTAACCGATCTAAAGGAAACATCGCTGCCGGTTGAAATAGCCAGGGCGCTTGCCAACGAAAATATTCGGGCGTATGCCGATTTCCCGCTGATTACTCCAGAAGGGGCCATCGGCTTCCTCTCCGTTTTCTATGCCGCGCCCCACGATTTCTTGCATGCCGAAGTCGAATTATTGCAAACACTGGCGGCTCAAGCAGCGCTGGCGGTTGCCAATGCCCGGCTCCATGCGACTACCGATCAGCAACTTGCCCGGCGCGTGCAGCAATTAGCAATTCTCGAAGCGGTTGGCCGGGAGCTTTCGGCGGCTACACTCTCTGAACGCCTCTTCTTGTTGATTTTAGATTATGCGATGGAATTCACTCAAACGCCGTGGGGGATGATTTGCATCTATGATAGCAGGCGGTCGATTTTGGATGTCAAAGCCCAAAGAGGGTATCCGCAATTTGAGTGGCTATCACCCGAGGAGGGGATCACCGGACGAGCGTTCCGCTTGCGCCGTGTTGAAAATATCCCCGATGTGACTCAAGATGCCGATTATTTGAATATCAAAGGGGCTGTTGTCCAATCGCAATTGAGTGTTCCTTTAAGTTATGAAGGTCAATCGCTGGGGGTTATCACACTGGAAAGCGACAAAAAAGCCGCTTTTACAGCGGGCGATCAATCGCTTTTGGAACAATTGGCGCACCAGGCTGCGGTGGCTCTGGTCAACGCTCAAATGCACCATGAAACCCGGCGCCATCGAGAACAACTTTCTGCGGTGATCAACTCTGTAAAAGAAGCGATCCTGATGTTCAACCATCAAGGTGTGATTACCCTCGCCAATCAATCCTTTTCCCAGCTCACCAGCATGGCTGCAGATACGTTAATGGGAATGCAACTGATTGATCTTTCCGAAGAGGTTTTGCGCCGCCTGGGATATGACAGCGGCTCGGTTGAACAGTTGCTCATTGATTTGGCCGGTGAAACCGCTGCTGAAGCGGCAAAGGAAACATACCATATCCCCGATATGGCCCTCGGTAATGTGTATGAACGCAGATTGTCCCCGGCAAATTTGCTGGATGAAGCTGCTTTGGGGTGGATGTTTGTCTGGCGCGATGTTTCTGATGAGTACCGCGCCAATCAGGAACGCGAAGTTATTGCCGATGCACTGATTCACGATCTGCGTTCTCCGATCAGCGCAGTGCTGGGTTCGCTCGACTTGATTGACGATGTGATCCCTGCGGGTGAGCATCGCCAGATCGTGGACCACTCTTTGGGTATAGCCCGACGGGGCGCCAAACGTGTGCTGCGATTGGTTGAGTCGCTCATGGATGTGGCTCAAATGCAATTTGGGAATACGTCATTACATAAAACGCCAATTGACCTTTTTGGGTTAGTGCAATTACGAATCGAGGATGCCGCTATTATGGCAGATGAATATGGCATCACCCTTATCAACGAAATTCCGGCTGATTTGCCCG
>JACNJM010000181.1:0-4207 GCA_014382605.1 Anaerolineae bacterium | reverse complement strand
CCCGTGATCTTAGCCGATGAAGAAAAAATCGCCCGCGTGTTACAAAACCTGATCGATAATGCTGTTAAATTCTCTCCCGAAAAAAGTGTTGTGCGCGTGATTGCTTTTTCTGGCGGTGAAAACATTACCGTGCAAATCATTGATCAGGGTCCCGGGATCGCAGAAGAATATCGCGCCGTCATTTTCGAGCGTTTTGCGCAAATTACAGGCCAATTGGGGCATTGGCGAGGCGCTGGCCTGGGGCTGGCCTTTTGTAAACTGGCCGTGGAGGCTCATGGCGGGAAAATCGGTTTTGAAGAGCCGGCGGAAGATCAGGCGGGCAGCATTTTTGCGTTTACGCTCCCCATTTCTGCCGCTGAGGAGAGTGTTTAGGGCCAAAATTTGTATGATGGGGGTGTTTTTAGGGCGTGTCGGTAAACAGCAACATTGGGTCAAAGTGCTGAAACTCTCCGCCTGTTCGCCAGCGCACGTAATTACCTTGCTCTGTCGCCGTTGCCTGCGTGTCGTAGAAAACCATGCCGTCAAAGAACGTATTCGCCGGGCCGAGGCGTGTTTCCAGATGCAGGTGCGGCACAGGGATGTTATAACCGGTCATCCCGGCGTACCCGAGCAAATCACCACACTCTATGGTTTGTCCGGGTATAACCAATGGCGTTTCGCTTAGATGAGCGTAGAGATGATATAGTGAAATTCCCGCGGGCAGGTTTAGTATTTCTCGTAGATTTTCAGGAATCAACTCCGGCGGTGTTTCGATGATAACCATATTGCCATAGGGCAAACGGTCGCTGATGGCTGCGGCCACGCGCCCGGCCAGAATGCTTTGCACGCCTTCCCCATCAACAGAGGCGCGCCCGTTGTGGTTGTAGTAGGCAAAATCTACGCCGTGATGGCGGTCGTCTTTTCCTTCGGGAGGCGGGGCGTAAGGGGATGAGACAATTTCAACGAGTGTCTCGATGTTGTGCTCTGCCAATGGGGAGCAGAGTTGTGCGGGGATTGCCTCGGAGGGAGCATCGGTTAGGGCGGGCGCGCCAACTTCGAGCGAGTCCGGCGTGCCCTGTGTGGGTGCGGGACTCGGCTGCGGGGTGACACTGCTCTCGTTGGTGGGTGTCACGCTCGGGGCGAGAATGATATTTTCCACAGCCGCGGGCGAACAGGCCGACAGAAAGAAAAGCAAACTGGTGAGTAGTATTTGGGCGTTGCGCATGGACGCAATTGTATCGCTAAACTCCTTGCACGATCAGGGAGAATGCACTATAATCACGCCCATTATCGGGGCGTGGCGCAGTCCGGTTAGCGCGCTTCAATGGGGTTGAAGAGGCCGGAGGTTCGAATCCTCTCGCCCCGACCAGAGACCGCAATAATGCTAGAAATAGCGAATATTGCGGTCTTCGTTTTTAAATTTTAAACGAAGCAGAATCATTTATAATGGGGCGTATTGTGACAAGTAACGACATCCGAGATTTGTCTGTGAATATTGGAAAAAGCCTTGGAAGTCTGAAGTTTAACGATTTCATCTCACTGGAAAGGAAACCTACATGACTTTAAACCTGGAAAAAATCCGCGCGCAGTTTCCGGCTCTGGCGAATCCCGATGTGATCTTTTTGGATAATCCCGGCGGGACGCAAATTTGCGCGCCATCGCTGGAGCGCGTCTCGAAATATTTGGTCGAGAGCAACGCCAACCGGCACGGCGCTTTTGAAACCAGCCGCATATCCGACCGCGTGCTGGATGAAGCTCGCATGGCCTGCAAGGATTTTTATAATGCCGCCCGCGCTGAAGAAATTGTCTTTGGCCCGAATATGACCTCGCTGACGCTGAATATCAGTCGTTCGCTGGCGCGCCTGCTCAACCCTGGCGACCGGATTATGGTCACGCGGCTCGATCATGATGCCAATATTTCACCCTGGATGCTGGTGGCCCAGGATCGCGGCTGCGAGCTAGATTGGGTTGATTTTGATGTCGAAGATGGCACCCTCGATATGGATAGCCTGACGCGCGCGCTGACGCGCAAGCCGAAGCTGGCCGCGGTGGGCTATGCCTCCAATGCCCTGGGGACGATCAACCCGGTTCAACAAATTACCCAAATGGCAAAAGATTCTGGCGCGTTGGTGTTTGTAGATGCCGTGCAATATGCCCCGCATGGGGTTATTGATGTACAGGAAATCGGCTGCGATTTTTTGGTATCCTCAGCTTACAAGTGGTTTGGAACGCATGTGGGCGTGCTGTACGGGCGCTATGAGTTGCTGGATAGCCTGATGGCTTATAAGGTCCGCCCGGCCTCGGACCTGCCGCCGGACAAGTGGGAAACGGGCACAGCCAACCATGAGGGCATCGCGGGCGTGTTGGGCGCGTTGGAATATTTTGAGTGGCTGGGCGAAAACTTTGGTAGCGGGCTGCTGGCGCAGGATGCAACCCGGTTCAGCGGGCGCGCCTTGCGTTTGCGGCAGGGCTTGGCGGCTATTCAGGCGTACGAATATGAACTTGATCGCGCTCTTCTGGATATTTTTTTCACGATTCCGGGTTTGCGGCTATACGGCCTGAATGATACTCAGCGTCTCAACAAGCGCGTACCAACCTTCTCCATCAATGTCGATGGCTGGCATCCCGGCGACCTGGCGGAAAAGTTAGGCCAGCGCGGGGTGTATGCGTGGGACGGAAATTATTATGCCCTGGCGGTCACACAACGCCTGGGGGTTGAAGAAAGCGGCGGAATGCTGCGGATTGGGGCGGTACATTACAATACGTTGGCAGAAATTGTCCGCTTTGGCGAGATACTGGGCGATATTGTACGACAAGGAAAATAAATCTTTATGCGTTATCTTGATCTGGAGAATTGGCCACGGCGGCAGCATTTTGCAATTTTCAACGCCTTTGATTACCCCCACTTCAATCTGACAGCGAATGTGGATGTCACTATGCTGCTTGCATCGGCGAAACAAGCGCAAATTTCATTCACAGTAGCCGCCGTTCACAGCCTTGCCCGCGCCGCCAACGAAATCGAAGAATTTCGCTATCGTATCCGCGGCAGCAAAGTGATTGTACATGAAACCGTACATCCTTCATTCACGATGCTGAATCACGATGAATTATTCAGTTTTTGCACGGTGGAATATGCTCCCGAATTTGGGGAATTTCAGGCGCGGGCCATCGAGCGGATTGCCGCGGTGAAGCAAAATCTTATTCTCGAAGATGAACCCGGTCAAGATGATCTGCTCTTCATGACGGGCATTCCCTGGGTGTCATTCACCAGCATGATGCACCCCATCCACATGTCCCCGGTGGATTCGGTGCCGCGCATCGCCTGGGGCAAGTTCTTCGAGGAAAGAGGGCGAAAAAAGATGCCCGTATCTGTGCAGGTGCATCACGCCCTGATGGATGGCTTGCACATGGGGCGCTATTTCATGCGCTTGCAAGAATTGTTGGATGACACGGCGGATTTATTCTAATTTATCCTGTCGAAGACTGAATGCTTTGTCTTTGATCCCTCACATTGTCTATTTGCTTGTGTCTACTGGGCGGCACACCAGATGAAACCGGGTGTTTCTACCGGCATGGGGGTTTGGTCACCTGGCTGGTTGCTGCCTGATTTTAAGTGTTGCTTTGGAAAAGAGGCTAGTATATGACATTATCCATTCGCCCCTATCATCCCGGTGATGAAAAAGACATCATCCAACTCTGGCTTGCATGTGGCCTGGTCGTGCCGCATAATAATCCCTGGAAGGATATTGAGCGCAAGTTGAAGGTTAACCCGGAATGGTTTCTACTGGCTTTGCTCGATGGTGAAATTGTTGGCTCGTGTATGGCCGGATACGAAGGCCATCGCGGCTGGATCAACTACCTGGCGGTTGCACCGCAGCAACAGCGGCAGGGGATTGCCACGGCGCTGATGGCTGAGGCTGAGCGTTTATTGACTGCCGCCGGGTGCCCGAAGATCAATCTTCAGGTACGCGAAACTAATCTGGCGGTGCTCCAGTTCTATGAGAGTATTGGTTATACAAACGACGCGGTTGTTAGCCTCGGAAAACGACTTGACCCCGATGAGCCGTATGGCGATTAGTCAGCGGTAAACAGACCACTGTTCAGTGAGCACGGCTTTCATAAAGTAGAGCCAGGGCGGGTATTTACCACAGAGAACGCTGAGTCCGCCGAGATTTTTTATGCTTTTCTGTAATCATCAAGAGAAGTGTAAACACAAACGTTTTCACGC
>JACNJM010000102.1 GCA_014382605.1 Anaerolineae bacterium | reverse complement strand
CTTTGCGATCTTCGCGTCTTCGCGGTGAAAATTTCACTAAAAATCTATTTAGATACAATTGCCCTATGCGAAGGTATGCTGTCGCGACAACATCATCGCCAGGGTCTGTTAGAATCACAAGATGAATATTCCCTCTATTCTTGGCGCGGTCGGAACGTTGGTGGGGCTGGTTCGGGCGATGCCACAGTTGGTACGGCTGCTGCGCGCGCGGGAGGCCTTTGGTGTTTCAGTGGATACGGCTGGAACCAGTTCTATTGTCAGTTTCGGTTGGGCGGCCTACGGCATATTGACCCGCCAACCTTATGTCAGCTTTGCCACCGGATCCTCAGGTGTGGTTTTCGCAATCATCACGTTCGCAGCCCTGCGTTTTGGCCGCTCGGTACGCGAATTCAGAATTGCCCCGGTCTGGATTATGGTTTTGTTGCTGGTGGGTTTGCTAACTGGTAAAACCGGCCTGGGGATTGCCTTGTCAATCAGCGTGTTGGCAGCTAACATTCCCCAACTCTGGATAGCGTACAAAGAAGGTAACTTGGCAGATTTATCCCTGGGAACCTGGATACTATCCATCATCGACGGTATGGTGTGGGGGGCCTACTCCCTGCTCCAGCAGGATATTTCGATTATGGCATACGGATTTTTCCAGCTCACCACCAGTGGATTGATCGTGGCCTTGAAACTGGCGTATCGGGTGAGGCAATCAAGAGAATCAATTAAATAAAACGAGCGCATCTCTGGCAGGTACAACCAGAAAAATCGCGCTATTCTCAACTTGATAACTTCCCCCACCTTGCGGCCAGGCCTGATAGCAGGCAACCTGCTGTGCTCCTGGAAGTGTTACGGTTATCCTGGCGGCTTCCAGGCCCGTGTTGAAAACTACCAAGGCACGACGTTCACCGAGTATGCGCCTGAAAGCCAGTACATCCCCTTCGGCATAGATAATCTCAAAGGAACCGGTACGCAACACCGAGTTCTGATGGCGCAACGCAATCACTTGTTTGTAGAAATCCAGCAGGTCGTGATCCCAGATCGATTCCTGTTCCCAGGGGAAGGCGGCGCGGCAATGCGGATCGCCCGCCGACGTTAGGCCGATCTCATCCCCATAGTAGATGCAGGGCGCACCGGGCATGGTCATCTGGAAAAATAGGCTCAATCGCAAAGCGCTTTTATCATCGCTCATCAACCAGAGCGCACGCGGCGTATCGTGGCTATCGAGGAGATTCAACTGAGTCTGATTGATCTCCCAATCGTAGAGAGCGTGCATCTGATTGATTTGTTGGGCAAATGTAGGAGCATCTAACGGTTGCATTGGCAATTCATTATGCTCAAATTTACGTAGAGTGTTGGCGCCAAAGAAACTCAATGTATGACGGGTGAATAGATAATTCATCACGGCATCAAACATATCGCCCTGCAACCAACGTTGAGCCTCAGTCCAGATTTCGCCCACAATATAGGCGCGCGGATTAGCAGCTTTGACCACCCGGCGATACTCGCGCCAAAAGTCATCATCGTCAATTTCAGAGGGCACATCCAGCCGCCAACCGTCAATGCCAAAATCGAGCCAGTAGCGAGTAACCTCAAAGAGATAATCCCGCACCCCGGGGTTGTTGGTATTCAACTTGGGCAGCGCAGGCATCCCCCACCAGGCGGCATAATTGGCAGGATTTTTTTCATCACTCGAATAAGGGCGTAGCGGCCAATCATCAATAAAAAACCAATCGATATAGGGTGAGTCAGAGCCATTTTCGAGTACATGATGAAAAGGCCAAAAACCGCGGCTGGCATGGTTTAGAACCCCATCCAGCACCACATACATACCGCGAGCGTGGGCGCTATCCAGCAGGTCGCGCAGGGCAGCATCCCCACCGAGGAGCGGATCAACCTGCATGTAGTCGAAGGCGTGATAACGGTGATTGGATGCCGATGAAAAAATGGGGTTGAGATAAAGCGCAGTGATGCCCAATTCTTGCAGATAATCGAGCTTATCGACAATGCCGTACAAATCGCCGCCCTGGTAGCCCTGTTCTTCAGGGGATGTACCCCAGGGTTTAAACTGAATCCCGCGCGGGTGCTGCGTGCGCGGGCTGCGGGCGAAGCGGTCAGGGAAGATTTGGTAAAAAACGGCGTTTTTAACCCAGCTCGGTGTGTTCATAGAGTTTTCCTTGTTGGATGTCGCCACAAAGCGCACAGAGAAATCCCAGACTTATTTTTCTTGTTTTTTTTGTGCGTTTGTGATGAATTCACTTTTGCATTGATGGATGGGTTCCTTGCATAATGCCAATAATCCCTGATACTCCGCTCCCACATTATGGGATCATTTTCATGATACGGGAAATTTCTCATACTTAATCACCGACCGATACAAAAAGCAGACGATCTAATAAATAGTGCTGCAATAATATAAAGAGGGCTACTACCGGCAGGCTCATTAGAATCGCCAAAGCGGATAGCAAACTCCCAGAGAAGGTAGAAATTCCCAGAGCGCCGGAAATCGCCATTGCCAGCGTAACATTGGCGCTTTTATCAACAAACAGCCAGCCCATGGCAAACTCGGAATAGCCGATCAAAAAAGCGATCAAGGCGGCAACGGCAATTGAAGGTATTGCAATGGGCAGAGAGATTCGCCAAAATGTTCTCAAGGCACTGGCACCGTCCAGGAAAGCGGCTTCTTCCAGGTCTTTAGGAACAGACTGGAAAGCAGAACGCATATTCCAGACACAGAATGGCATGGAAAACGCCGTGTAAACGATCATAAGGCCCAACAGTGTAGTGCGCAGCTTCAATATCGTCAAGAGCACATAGAGCGGCGTCATCAGCGCTACGGGCGGCAGCAGCGCACCAACTAACAAAGTAAATAAGCCCATCTTACGACCAGGAAAACGGTAACGCGCAAAGGCATAGGCCATACTTGTACCCAATGCTACCGAAATCAACGCCGAGCCACCCGAAACAAGGATACTATTTTTGAGCAGCGCCAGAAAAGGCATTGACTGCGATGCCTGCGCCCAAACCTGAGCGAAAACTCGCAGGGTCGGCTCTTCCGGCCACAGGCGGAACGTACTCGGCCAGCCCATCGTGCCGCCCTCAAAGGCCAAATAGACCATACCCCAGATTGGCAGCAACACAAACAAACCGACTAGCGTCAGACCAAATTGATGAAGAACCTGCTCCCAGCTGCTGATTTGCCTACGCATACGTCACTCCCTCTACGGCCTGACTACGGCGGTTGAACCACAAAATTAATACCACCAGCACAACCACTGTAAAAATATTGATCGCCGCAGAGACTGCAAATTGCCCACCAAAAGTCGGCGAAAAGGCATAATAGGACAGCGTGGCATGGGTAATGGTGGGAAAATTTACTTGCATGGTATAGAATAGATAGAACTGGTTGAAGGCAAAAATCAAGCGGATGAGTACAGCAGGCATCACCAGGGGCCATAATAGAGGCCAGGTCACATAGCGGAACTGCTGCCAACGTCCGGCGCCATCTATCGCCGCGGCTTCATAGACCTCACCAGAGATCAACTTCAGCCCGGCAGTCGCCGCCAACATGATGAACGGAAAACCATACCAGGCAGCCGCCAGCAGCAAAAGCAATAATCGGGTACCTGGATTTGCCCAAAAATCGGGCAACCAGACATCAAAAGGCATATTCTCAATGACGGCCAGCCAGCCCCGGCCCGGCTCTAGCAGACGCAGCCAGATCAACGCGCCAACAAATTCCGGGATCGCCCAGGGCAAGATGAACAGCGTACGCCAAAAACCACGCCCGCGCACCCCCTCCCGGTTGAGCATTAACGCCACGACAACCCCCAGCGCGGCTTGCAAAACTACCGACAACACCGCCCACAAAATATTGAACACCAATAAATCCGGTATTCCCCCGGCAAACAGAGACCGCAGCGAACTAAAACCAACATAATGCACATCCGTTGAAGTCGGTCTGCGAAACCGGTCGAAATATTGCCACAAATCCACAGCGAGCGGTTCGGTTTGGCCGGTAATGCCGAGCCAAACTTCACGCCAGACACCGCCATTAATGCCATCGCGGATCGACATGGTGTTGAAATCTGTCAGCGACATAGCCCCCTGATAGACCATCGGGTAAAAAGCAATCAGCGCCAAAATAATCGTCCCCGGCAAAAGCCAGGGCCAGGCGCGGCGCAGTTCGCGCCAGGAAACAGATGAGATGACTTTACGCGGGGGAATACGGATTTTTTTTAGCGCAGCCTGTAGACCCACTGCCGCGCTCAGGCTGAGCGGCGCAGTAAGCGTAAGCACATACTGCGGCCATTTGGTCGGCCAAAGTAACAGGAACAGACCCGCAACCAGAAGCCACAGGGCAAACACGCGATAACGCGTCCAAAGGCTTTTAAATCCCGCAACCGCAAATATCAGCACATACAGATCGAGCATGACCACGAAAACCCCCGGATGCCACGGAACTGGCCCGGCCAGCCAAACCAATTGCTGCCAAATGGGAAACCCAGCCCGACTGACATGCTCACTTTGGGCATAGCCCCCGTGATACAAAACCGATTGCGATAGCCTTTCCAGCGGATCAGCCCACAGGCGCGGATTGAAAGCGAAAAAAATTAGGATGGCGAACAGTCCCCAGGCAATTATCTGCCCCCAAACAGGACGACCAGACTCAGCCCTGGCGTGGCGCGCCTGGTGAGGTTGGTACTGCGCCCAAAGCCAATCCACCAAAACGACCACCCCGACAACCGCATAGGTATACTTCGAGGCCGCCGTAATCCCCAACATCAACGCCGAAAGGCCCAGCCAGAGCGCGTCGCGTTTCTTAGATTGCCGCGCCCGATGATAGAATAAAACCGTCAGCAGACTGGTCAGCGCGGGCAGCGGCTCCAGCATAATCTGGCTGGTGTATTTGATCTGCCAGGTGTGGATGCCCAACAACAAGCCCGCCAGCGGGTTAATCAAGGCCAGTGCTAAAACTTCCAACGTGCCAAAGGCCGCGGACACCTTGCGGGCAACGTCAAAATGCGGTTCTGGCAAAGATGAAGCCGGAGCATCGGTGGAAGGCCGCTCCGGGATCAACGGCGCTTCGGGCAAGCCCAAAATCGCAAATCCATAAATCAGCTTGGTCAGCGGGGGGTGTTCGTAGTTGTAATCATATTCTGTAATTTCTTGCCAATCTGCCGCCCTGATCGCCTGCGCATAACGCTGCGCCGCGCCGAGATAATCGTCTTCATCGTAGTCGATGGGCAATTGCTCCACAGCCCTGAGACGCAAATTCAGCGCAATGAGGGTTGCAAAAAGAGCGCAAAGGACGTAGACAAATACGCGAAAAGATTTCATTCGAAACGCAAGATAAACGTCTGGTTGGGTTGGATGGGTACATCCAGTAGAAGATTGAGGTCGAAGGCGCCATTTTCTTCAACTATCAGGCTAAAGGCCAGATTGCCGAGCAGGCTTTCAAGTTGATATTCGCCCGCGGCGAGGGGGCTGTCTTCCGCAGAGAGAGCAAATTCACTCAGGGGTTGGTCGCTGAGGTTGACCAGCACCAGTATTTGCTCTGCATCTGTGGTGCGCAGCGCGGCAAACAAAGCGGTAGAATCCGTCGCTATCAGGCTTGTGCTGCCGATGCGCAAAGCAGGATGCGCGCTACGCAAGGCAATCAAGGCCTGATAATGTTGTAGCAATGAGTCGCCGTCGTCCAGTTGGTAGGCCACGTTGACGGTTGGATAATCTTCATTGGGCGCGCGCCACACTTGGGCCGAGTCTGAGTCGCCTGTCGGAAGGCAAGTAAATCCAGCTTGCGGGTCGGCGCTCCATTGCATTGGTAAACGAATATCTTCATCCGGTTTTTTGCCCTGCATCCCAATTTCTTCCCCATAATAGATGAACGGTGTGCCGGGCGCGGTCAGCAGCAACGAGGCCGCAGCCTTGGCCTTGCCGAGATCGCCGTTGAACACACTCATGGCGCGGTTTTGGTCGTGATTAGTCAGAAAGGTAGCGTAATTCCCTTGGGGCATATCTTTGAGGGTCAGCGTGTAGGCGCTTTTGACACCAGTATTCGAGCGGCCGTTAGCGCTGTTGACAAATCCGCTGGCTAATTCAAAATTGAAAACGTGGTCAAGTTGGCCGGTGTAGGTTTTGGCGATGAAACCGCCCGCGCCGTAAACCTCGCCAACGGTATAAGCATCAGGGTGATCGGTTTTGTAGGCGACGAAAAATTCTTTGTACCAGTCATGCGTAGCGGGGGTATTTTCGCGCTGAGCGCCATCTTCGATGAGGTGTTTGGCGGCGTCAACGCGAAACCCATCTACGCCAATATCGTCCAGCCAGTAGCGCACAACGTTGTCCATCTGGGCAGTAACTTCTGGGTTGGTGTAGTTCAAATCGGGCATGCCCGACCAGAAGAAACCGTAATAATACCCCTGCCCACCCGGATGCCAGCCGTTGCCGGGATCGGTCTCCGACCAGATATACCAATCGCGGTATGGGGAATTAAGGTTATTGTTGGCATCCACGAAAAAGGGATGCGCGCTGGAGGTATGATTGAGCACTAAATCAACAATCAGGTGCATATCTCGACGGTGAATTTCGTCGAGCAGGCGTTTAAAATTCTCCATGCTACCATATTCGTGATTGACGGCATAATAATTGACAATATCATAGCCATGATAGGATGGCGAGGGGTTGATGGGCATCAACCAGATGGCATTGACGCCCAGCGCTTGCAGATAATCAAGTTTTTGGTTGATACCGTTGAAATCGCCAATGCCATCACAATTTGAATCGTAGAAGGAACGCACGAAGATCTCGTAAAAAACAGCGTCATCCCACCAGTCCTGTGCAGTAAGCTTCAAATTCGCTTGCGGGATGTCGCTAACCAGTTCGGAGTTTTGTACACTCAAAGCAGGCTCTGGAAGGGGAATGCCAGAGCCTGCTTCGACAACGGTACGGGTTGCCAAAATAACAACCAGCAATAGGAGTATGAGGATTTGTTTCCACATAAATGAGATGATAAGAGGCGGTTGTTTGACCGCTCCTTATCATGTGTTGAACTACCCTTTGACCCCACCGAGTGTCAGGCCACCTACGATCTGTTTTTGGAGGGCGATATAAATCACTGCCACCGGCGCGGCGACGATGATTGCCATCGCCGAGAAGCGATTCCACGGAATGGCGTTGGCGTATTGGCCGGTCATGTTGTATAACGTCATCGCCAACGTATAACTTTCCGGTTTGGTCAGGAATAGCCAGGGCATAGCAAACTCTTGCCAGTGACCAATGAAGCCCAGGAAAAATGTTACGGCTAATTGAGGCGCCGCCAACGGCAGCACAATGCGGAAGAAAACCTGGTTAGAATCCGCTCCATCAATAGCGGCGGCTTCTTCAAGTTCTTTGGGGATGGTATCCAGATAGCCTTTAAGATTCCAGACCGCAAAAGGTAGCGCGCCAGAGATCATGGCGATACCGACACCCAAAAGTGAATCGCGCAGATTGAAAAGCAATTTTCCCGTTGAAGCACAACTTAAAAAAGGCTGAATCGCGATCATTCCGCTCCCACAGTCGAAAATCCGAAAACTATTCATCATCAGAAAAAGCGGGGTCATCAAACCGATGGCGGGCATCAGCAAGGGAATAAAAACCAGGATCATCAATATCTGGCGTAGCTTAAAGTTGAAGCGTGAAAAGGCATACGCGGCTGTCACAGCTACCAGCAATGCAGCCAGCCCCACGCCGAAGGAGAGGAGAAAGCTATTTTTAAGCAGTTCCCAAAAAGTGACGGGGTTAGCCGTTGGACGGTCTAACACTTGCTTAAATGCATCCAGTGAAATTTCCTTCGGGAAGAGTTCCAGGCTGGACGGACGCGTACTCACAGAACTGAGGGACATTGTAATCACGTACATGATGGGGAACATCACCGCGGCCGCGATGAGTAGAGTCAATAATTGGAGCAGCAACTGTCGCCACAAAGGTAATTCGCGTCCACTGGCTTCCCCCGATGTATTCATTGTCAGAAAACGCATGAAAATATTCTTTTTCTTGGAAGTTTGAACGGCGGATGTCATGTTAAGCCTCCGCATACGATTCGGTCGCGCGCGTGATCCGGTTGGTGACTAAGAAAACCGTCAACGCTACGAAGAATATAATCACCGCAAATGCGGCGGCAACCCCATAGAGGCGCAAATTACGCACCAGGTCGTAGGCAAAGGTGACCAAAATTTCAGTAGAGCGCGCCGGGCCACCGCCTGTCATAAAATAGACAAAATTGAATAGGTTGAAAGATAACGTAAACCCGTACACGGCGGCTGGCACCATCGCCGGCCGCAAGAGGGGTACAGTAATCCTCCAAAACTGTTGTGCGTTGGATGCGCCATCAATGGCGGCGGCTTCATATAGGTCGCTGGGGATACTCTGCAGTGCGCCGGTGGCAACCAATGTCATAAATGGCCATCCCAGCCAGAAATTGGCGATCATCATGGCGTAATACGCCAGTGGTAGAGCGCCGGTGGGTAATAGCCAAGAAATCGGCGGCACATATTCAAAAAGCCAGCGGATGCGGACAGGATCACCACCAAAGAGACCAACAAAAGCGGTCAGCACCTGGTTCATGGCGCCATATTGCTCATCAAAGATGTTGCGCCAAACTGTAGCGACCACAAGGGGAGGCACAACCACCGGTAGAATATATATCGCCCGATAGATTTTCTTAAACCACAGGCCCCTAACATTTAGCAAAACAGCAATTACAACGCCAGCGGGAACATGTAAAGCCACATTACTTACCGCCCACCAGATGTTATACACCAGCACGCGGAAGAATTCGAAATTCTGAACCGGCAATCCCCCGGTAATAATATCAACGTAGTTTTTTAAACCTACATTTTCCAAATCAGGAGATGACATACCCAGCATCAGGTGTTTGGTTTCAAAATTGGTGAATGAGAGAATAACTTGATAAATCAGGGGATAAAATGTGATTACCGACATCACTAGGAATGCCGGCAATAAATAAAGATACGGCAAGATAGCTCGTTGACGCTTCGTTCGTTTTGTCTCCACTGGAGCAGTTCTGGCAGCCATATTCCGCCTCCAATAGCATAAAAATCAAACAAAAAAGCAAGAGCGAACAGGGAAATTCCCTGTTCGCTCTTGCAAATCGCAAAGGTTTATTTGTTGGCGTTTTCGGTAGCCGTAGCAACCCAGTCGGCTGCGGGAGTACCTACTTCGAAGACCTCATCGGTGCCACAGAAGTTGGACCAGTACAGACCCAATTCGGGAACCTGCGGGCGGACATAGCCCGTCGAGAAGGCCTCAAGCAAACCTACCATCAAGGGATCAGTGACTTCAACATCGGTACGAGCGGGCACGTGGCCGGCTTCGTTCATCATAATCTCTTGAGCGGCTGCGCCCGTCAGATACAGAGCGACATCAAGAGCCGCGTCCATATTCTGGCTGTTGGGGCTGAAATAGAAACCATCAACACCAAGTAGCGGGTCAGAAGCGCCACCGGGGCCAGCGGGCAACGGAGCCACAGCGAGATTGTCGCCAAGGGCCGCCTTGTAGTCGCCCATCGCCCAGTTACCGTTAGTGATCGCCACTACGGAACCTTCGGTGAAGGGAGCCAGACCGTCGCTATCGTTCTTGGGCCAGCCATTTTCTTTCGAGATCTGGTACAGATCATTCAGGTAAGACATTGAATCAGCAATACCCTCGCCAGCAACAACTGTCCAACTATCATCGAAGATCTGACCACCGAAGGCGCCATAGAAGCCCCAGTGATGGTAGCAACCATAGCTGATCGAGACGGGGGTGCCGCCTTGCATCAGAGCCAGGAGATCATCAGTTGTGGCAGGAGGTTCGGGCAATAGTTCTTTGTTGTACCAGAAAGCAACCGCCTTGAGGGATTCAGGAACACCATACAGCACGCCATCGACACTCATGCCTTCAACAGACAGGGGAGCATAGGCATCCAGTTTTCCAGCAGCCAGATCGGTGATGTCGGCGATCAAGCCAGCACGGGCATCGTCACCCAGGGAGTCATTGGGGGCAATGAACATATCTGGGCCACCGCCAGCAGCAACGTCGGTGCGGTATTTATTGTAGATATCATTGAAAGGGATTTGCAAAACATTGATCTGGTATTGAGGAAGATCAACGGCAGCCTGTTCAAGAACTTTGGCAAGCGCGGTTTCTTCAGCAGAGCCAGTAGCATAGGCGTGCCAGAAGGTAACCTCGACAACTTCCATAGGTTCTTCAGCTGCAGCTTCTTCTTCCATCATGCCTTCGTGCGGCCAAGAAGCGTCGATCTCGGCCATGACGGTGTCCATATCGGCGGTGCCAGAGAAGTAGT
>JACNJM010000229.1:8641-10352 GCA_014382605.1 Anaerolineae bacterium | reverse complement strand
GTGCTATGGGTATTGGGTGTTGCTTTTATTGTGAAAAAAGAGTATTCTCTTACTAACATCCCCTCAAAAAAGTGCCCTGCCAGGCAGGATTTATCTGGTATGAGGGTGTTGGAGATTATATGATAGACGAATCGATACTATCCAGCATAAACGATGTCGAAAATTTACATGATGGTGGGGATGAAGGTTCCCCGGTTGCCCGTCTGGTTGAACTTGGACGAGAGCAAAACTACGTCTCCATTGACGATATTATGGGGGTTTTTCCCGGCGCCGAACAAGATATTAGTCAACTAGAAGAAGCGTTTGCAGCCTTGCTGAGCGCAGGAATTCCGTACATCGATGACGAAGATATTGACACCCAGGTTGGAAAAGATATTGATGTAGAGGATGATGAGATCGAAGAGGATGATTTGGCTTTTGATGCTAATTATCTGGCGAATATTGATACCGGGGACACAATTGGTCTTTACATCAAAGAAGTTGGGCGCGTGCCTCTGCTGACTGCCGAGCAGGAAGTGAATCTGTCGAAACGCATCGAAAGTGGCCGTGCGGCGCGCGAAGAAATTGCAAATAATAAGCTCAACCCGACGCGGCGATACGAACTTCAGCAAGCCATTCGTGATGGTTGGGCTGCTCGCGAACATTTGATTACGGCCAACTCGCGCCTGGTGATCAGCGTAGCGAAAAAATATATGGGGCGTGGTGTCCCATTTTTAGATTTGATCCAAGAGGGGAATATCGGCCTGATCCGTGCGGCCAAGAAATTTGATTACCACCGTGGCTATAAGTTCAGCACTTACGCAACCTGGTGGATCCGCCAGGCGGTGACACGCGCCATCGCCGATCAGGGGCGCACCATTCGTTTGCCCGTTCATATGGGCGATCAAATTAATAAACTGCTGCGCGTCCGCCACCAGTTAACGCAAGAGTTTGGGCGTGACCCATCCACAGAAGAAATGGCGAGGGTGCTACAAATTGCTTCCGAAAAAGTGGAGTATATGATGAAAGTGGCGCGGCGCCCGCTATCGCTGGAAATGCCCACCGACGATGAAGCGGACTCCGTTTTAGGTGATTTCATCCCCGACGAGGATTCACCACCTCCCGATGATAAAGCCATTCAAAACCTGCTCAAAGAACATTTGACTGCCGTGTTGGATAACCTGCCCCCGAGGGAGGTGCGCGTACTGCAATTGCGCTATGGCCTGCTCGATGGACAGTTGTATACTCTCGAAGAGGTAGGGCGTAAAATGGGTGTCACGCGCGAGCGTGTGCGCCAGATCGAAGCCCAGGCCCTCAGCCGTTTGCGTAGCCCCGCCATACAGGAAAAACTGAGCGAATATCTGGATTAGAAAAAGACCCTGAAGGTTCGCCCTCAGGGTTTTTTTGCGTATATTAACATACCATCGCTGCCGTAAATATCGGTGGGGATTTTGTGCAGCAGGGCATAGTTTTCGTCAAAACGGGGGTCTTCGAATAATCCATAGCGCCCATAGACTTCAAGCAGAATTATATAATCGGGCTGCTGATCGAAAATAAGATCGGGCGGAACGGCATAGCTGATGATATAGTACGACTCATCGAGGGGGTAGTATTGCAGCGCGACGGGTGAGTTTAACCCCACGGTGTCGAGGATGCGCGCGGGGGTGTAGAAACCCAATACGCCAACGTCCCCGGCGGCCAGCGTGGGGATCGATTCTTCGCCGCGGGCCTG
>JACNJM010000229.1:0-7957 GCA_014382605.1 Anaerolineae bacterium | reverse complement strand
TGCCGGTTTTGGGCTGGTTGGCAGGTTGCAGGTTGAAAATTATTCGGTCGAGGGCCAGAGGTGCTAATAGTAGCAGCGCATCGGGGCGGGTGAGCAGACTCAGAGCGGCCAGCCCCGCGGCGAGGGTGTGTTTTTTTGAAATATGCGCATAGACAGTGGCGGTGAGCAACAGCACATACAGGCTGGTTTCCAGCCCGCCGATAGCAAAAGTCACGCTAAAAGGCGCCATCGCCCAGAGCAAGCCAGCCGCGATTCCCGCGTAGGGATATTTCAGGCGTTTGCCAATTTGCCATAATAACAGCGCGGTGATGGCATCAGCCAGGGCATTGACAGCCAGCGCGATGGCTGGGAAATTGGCCGCCGCGCCGCCCGGCGCGCCGAGTGTAACCATCAGCAGGGTATAGAGCGGGGTGGTGGTGCCCTGAACGCGCTCGCCGGGGTTGTAGACAAAGCCTTCTCCGGCTAGAATATTGCGCGCGTAGCGATAGGTGATGAAAGCATCGTCGATGGTGCGCTCGCCGGGGAGAAAGCGTGCGCTGAGGGCCAAAGCGATGATTACGAAGAATGGCAAAATGTAGCGGCGTTTGAACATGGGATGATTATACGGGTTTGGATAATAGGTGACAAGCTGGAGGTTGAAATATGACGGTTGGAAAGGCTTTTGATGAATCGGTAGCGTATTACGATGGCTGGATTAAAACCGCCCTGCCCGGATATGCGTCGCTCTTCGCTGCGGCGCTGGATGTGATTCCGTTTGAAACGAGCGCAGCATTGGAAATTCTGGATTTGGGCGCCGGTACGGGGCTATTCGCAGAATATGTGCTTGCCAAGTACAAACGGGCGCGTTTTACACTCATGGATATGGCTCCAAAAATGTTGGCGTTGGCTGAAAAACGCTTTGAAGCCAACCGGGAGCAATTTGAATTTGTTGAGCAGGATTTTCGCCAATTCGACGCGCAACAGCGTTTTGATGTGGTGATTTCCAGCATGGCGATTCACCATCTGACATCCGGCGAAAAGCAGCATCTTTTCGCGGCAGTTTTCCACAGTCTGCGCGCTGGGGGCGTGTTTATCAACCTTGACCAGATTAAAGCCCCATCGCCAGAGTTACAACAATTCTATTGGGATCACTGGCTGGCGCATGTGCGCGCCCAAAACGCAGCAGAGGAACAGATTCAGGCCAGTATTCAGCGCCGGTTGGAATTTGACAAAGATGATACCTTGCACGATCAGCTCAAGTGGCTGGCCGAGGCGGGTTTTCCTTCGGTCGATTGCGTGTTCAAAAATTTCTTCGTAGGCGTGTTTTATGCCAGGAAATAAATCGGTACTTGGATTTGTCGGGCGATTACGGCCAGGGGTAAATCACGGTCGTCGAATTTTCGAAAATTGGAGTTGAGATTGCGTTCAAGGCGCTCAGCATTTGGCGGCTGTCGAATCCGTTTTCGCTGAATGCTTTTTTGGAGATAAATAAATATGTCGGTCTGATGCCCTGCCCCGCCACCCAGGTTTCCAGGCAGGCGAAATCTTCTCCGGCGCAGCTTTGCAACGTAGCGTGCAACTCGGCCCGGCGATTGAATTCTCCATCCGGCAGCCATTCGTGTCCCTGCGGGGTGGCCAGACTGCTGCGCTCGCTCAGGGTTGGGAACCATTCCGAGGTGTAGTCAGTGCCATAGTTACGCGCACCGGTCAGCACAATGAATGCGTCTGCGGCTGCCGTATTCTCTCTGGCCCATTGCATGGCTTCGACTTGTTCGGATGAAAGCCGCGCATAGTTGGGCGCCAGATACGCGGCCACAACGCCATAGATGAGCAGAAAGCCGAGCGCGAATTGATAGGCAGGATGCACGCGCACCGCACGGGGTTGATTCTCGTCCAGATTGAGCAGTGCAACCTCGATACCGGTCCCGGCCAACAAAGCCGCTGGAACCGCGGCATAAGCTGCCCCCAGGCGCGGCTCGAAGATGAATACACCCAATAACCAGGCCGGGATGAGCCAACGCCGCACCCTCAGGCTGCTGAGGAAGCCCAGGAAACCAAAAACAGCCAGAAAAGCAACCAGCGCTTCATTCGTGAAGAGCAAGCTGAAGGGCGTCAGCAGCGCGGTGAGCGAGAACGCCTCGGTTTGGAAGGGTGAGAGCAAGGTGTTCAATCCGTGCCGGGTGATAATTGTGATCCACCAGGGCGCGGTCAGGGCGAGTGTACCCACGGCAGCCACGAAAGATAACTTGATGCGCTCAACGATTCCGCGCGAAGTGTGGAAAATGAGCAGCAGCGCGCTGCTATAAGCTGTGAACCAGGCCATTCCCGGATGACTGAGCAGGGTCAGCCCGGCAAAGATGGCCGTGCGCGCCAAACGAATTCGATTGGGTTGGGTGTAGAGCGCGTGCAGTTCGCTCAGGGTCAGCAGAGCAAAGAACAGCCCCGGAGCACGCGTCAGCCCCGCGCCTACGATTAACGGATCAAAAGCCGTGGGAAGCAAGGCGAAGCCAAAAGTTGACAACAATGCCGCGTTAGTTGTGGGCAGCAGTCTGCGGGCCAGGTTGTAAAAGGCCGGAATGGTGAGCGTGCTGAAAATGGCGGGCAGCAGGCGAATAAGTTCCATCAGCGGAAAACGCGTCAGGGCGGCGATCCAGTTCGTCAAAAAGAAAGCCAGCGGGGGATAAGCGTATGGAATCTGGGTATGATTGTAGCTGGTGAAGTGCGGCAAAAAAACTGGAGAGTTGGATAAATCTTGCACCATGGTATAGAACAGCCCCCCGTCGTTGAGCGGGTAGGTCCCGCTCAGCGGGTGAACCAGGCGCACGAAACTCCCCACCAGAATGGCAGTGACGAGCAGAA
Organism: Anaerolineae bacterium; assembly: GCA_014382605.1. Lineage (GTDB taxonomy): Bacteria > Chloroflexota > Anaerolineae > Anaerolineales > UBA11858 > NIOZ-UU35. The sequence continues at coordinate 5,119 of JACNJM010000229.1, read as the reverse complement.
TAAAGCGCAAATTTGGGGAAGGCGTGTTGGTGGAATCGATCACAGGAATTTTGTTAACAAATTAGGTCGGGTTTACAAAATTGCAAAACATGCCGCGGATGGATGCGTTACAATACAGCCATTATGCAGTTACGTGAGCGATATTATCACACGCTATCCAGAATTCCAAGCGCCCTGTGGCTGATCGGGGCGCTATTGGCTGCTACCCTGTTAAAGGTAAGCCTGCTGCTGGCAGATGCGATCCCCTTCAACAGCGATGAAGCCATTGTAGCATTGATGGCGCGGCATATTCTGCAAGGCGAGCGCCCAATCTTTTTTTACGGGCAGGCCTATATGGGTAGCCTGGATGCTTTTCTGGTTGCGTTCGGATTTTGGGTTTTTGGTGAGCATATTTGGGTCATTCGGCTGGTTCAGAGCGCGCTCTATTTGGGTGTAATCGCCACCACCGCTCAATTAGGAAAGGAATTGCTGGGATCACAACGCGTTGGGCTGGTGGCTGCCTGGCTATTGGCGATTCCGGCGGTCATTCTTACTTTGTACACCACGGTGTCGTTGGGCGGTTATGGCGAAGCCCTATTGCTGGGGAATTTACTGCTCTTGCTGGGCATGAAAATCCTGAATGCGCTCAAAAGCGAAGCCCCGCCTCCGCTTTGGCAGTGGAGTCTCTGGGGCGCTTTGGCGGGGTTGGGCCTGTGGGTTTTTGGCCTGACGTTGGTATACAGCATTCCGGCGGGGATGGTTTTGTTTTGGTATTTATGGCGGTGGCAAAAGCCTGTGCCACGGATGAAGGCCGCTGTATTCTTGTTGCTTGGTGCGTTCGTGGGGGCTTTGCCCTGGATTTCGTATGCCCTCTCACACGATGTGACGGTGCTGCTGGCTGAATTGGGCGGTGGCGCTCTTGCCGGGGCTTTTCCAAACCACTGGCTGGTTCAATTGTGGGAGCACGCGTGGACCTTGATCTTATTTGGCAGCACGGCGCTCTTCGGGTTGCGCCCTTCGTGGGGGATTCGCTGGCTGGCTTTGCCGTTGCTCCCGGTTGTGTTGGTATTCTGGATGGCGGTTGTCGTGCATATGGGTGGGCGGCTACGCAGGGAGCAGAATCAACGCCTGGGGGCGGGGCTGCTCATCGGGGTGACGATCACGCTGGGTCTGGGTTTCGTTTTTACCCCCTTTGGAGGGGATCCCTCGGGGCGTTATTTCCTCCCGGTTTATATCCCCATGGCGCTCTTCGCGGCTGAATTTCTTCTTTGGCTGCGAGAACAGCAGGGACGCTGGGTGTGGGTACTTTTGGGACTGGTGATCGGCTACAACTTATGGGGCACGCTGCAAAGCGTTGCTTTAAACCCGCCGGGCATCACCACGCAGTTTGATCACGTTGCCCAGGTCGATCATGCCTATATGGATGAATTGATTGAATTTTTACAGGCCAATGGCGAGACGCGCGGCTACGCCAATTATTGGATCAGCTATCCCCTGGCGTTTCGATCATCCGAAGAACTGATCTATATCCCTACCCTGCCCTACCACGAAGATTTTCGCTACACGGCGCGCGATAACCGTTATGCGCCCTATACTAAAATGGTCGCGGAGAGCGAGCGCGTGGCGTATATCACCAGCAACCATCCCGCGCTGGATGACTGGTTGCGGGCGCAGTTGGATGGGTTGGGGGTTGAGTATTTAGAACACCAGATTGGCGATTATCATCTATTCTATGGGCTTTCGCGGCCCGTGCGTTTGCCATCGTTTGACCAGACCGCTGCCGCGCGCAGCCTGGAATGTGTGCGTTATGCTGACAAGATTGAAAAATAATCCCCTGGCTCCTGCACTGGTCACCGGTTTGACGCTGGCGGTTTATGTGCTGGTTGTCATCTTGCAGGCTGGCGGCGATCCGCTGGCGTTGGCGCGGATTGGCACCCGCTTCAGTGAAGGCGATCCCCAGGGCAGCGAAGGCTATGATGGTCAGTTTGTGGTGTATATTGCCAACGACCCGCAGCCAAATTCGGTTGCCGAGCATTTGGATGTGCCGGCCTACCGCTACCAGCGGATTCTGCTACCGTTGCTGGCGCGCCTGCTCGCGGGGGGCGCTGCGGGACGCATCCCATGGGCGCTGGCCGTACTTGGGGTGGTGACTCAAACTCTGGGGACGTGGGCTGTGGCCGCACTGCTGCGCCGTTGGAATATCAATCCGTGGTATGCACTGGTATACGGGTTGTGGGCGGGCTTTGTGCTGGCCGTGCGCCTCGATTTGCCGGAGCCGCTGGCCTATGGGTTGGTGGCGGCGGCTTTGCTGGCGGTTGATGATGAGCGGCATGTTTTGGCCTCGATGTTATTGACGATGGCGATTTTTACCAAAGATGTGGTATTGCCCTTTGCAGGCGCGTTAGGGTTGGTTTATCTCTGGCGGCGTGAGTGGCGGCGGGCAATCGGTCTGGCATTTGTTGCCGGGCTGCCGTTTGCAATATTCCAGTTTTGGCTGTGGCAAGTGTTTGGCGCGCCGGGGCTGGGTTCGGGCGGCGCGTATGCGACTCCATTTGAATGGATTCCCTTCATGGGGTTACTGCGGCTGGGTTATTATGATCCATCACTGTTGCTGGTGTACCTGGTGGTATTTGGCCCCTCGATCATCTTGCCGACAGTCTGGGGATTGGTTGCTGCCGGGCGCAAATTGCTCGCCGGGGATGTAAATGTCTGGACCCTGGGACTGGTGCTAATGACGCTCAGCGTGATTGTGCTGCCCTTCTCGACCTTTGCTGAGCCGGGCGGTTTGTTGCGCTATGCTTGCGGCCTGATGTTGGCGGGTTTGTTATTTGCGGCGCGCTATCAACATCGGAAGGCGCTGCGTTATGCACCGCTTTGGCTGGTGATGAATGCAATTCTATGGGCAGGCGCTGGATGACGACGCGACGATTGGTTTTCTGGATTACGATGCTGGCAATCTTCGCGATGGCCGCACGCATCTCCGTCGATACCGATAGCTGGTGGCACTTGCGCGCCGGGCAGTGGATAGTGGAAAATCGGCAGGTATTGCAAACGGATCCTTTTTCATACACACGTTACGAAGAAGCCTGGCATTACCCCGGTTGGCTGGCTGAGGTGCCCATGTATGCTATCTATTGGGCGTTTGGCCCCGGTGGATTGAATTTGTGGACCGCGGCGATGGTTGTGTTGACGTTTTGGTTCATCTGGAAAACGCTCACCGGTGGCGAATTTTTGCGGGCTTTCGTGTTGATTCTTGCAGCCACATCTTCCGGCGTGTATTGGGCGGCGCGGCCGCATCTGGTGACATTTGTTTTTTCCGCAGCCTATTTGTGGATACTGAATGATTGGTCGGGCGATCGTGCGCCCTCTGTCTCACGGCGACTTTGGTGGCTGCCTGTGATGATGGTGTTGTGGGCAAATAGTCATGGCGGGTTCGCGGTGGGCTTCATCATTTGGGGGGTGTATTTCGTTGGAGCATTGGCAAGCTGGAAAGTTGGCACGTTCAAACGTTCAAACGTTCAATCATTGTTTGTGATTGGGATGTTGATGGTGTTGGCAGTTTGTATCAATCCATCCGGGCCGGTGATGCTGCTATATGCGTTTAAAACTGTCAATATCGGCGTGCTGCAAGATTTTATTCAGGAGTGGCAGTCGCCAAATTTCCACGAATGGGCGGTGCAGCCGTTTATGTGGCTGGTTCTGATTTTGCTGGGGGTGCTGGGTGCCTCAAAGCAGCGCATTCGGTTGGTAGATTTCTTGTTGCTGGCCGGGTTCGGTTATCTCGGATTTGTGGCGGCGCGCAATATTGCCCTGTTTGCGCTGGTCGCGCCAATGGTGTTGACGCGGCATGCCGCGCCGCTGCTCGAGGAGTTGGGCGAGCGTTGGGGATTTCGGCTGCCCACACGGAGCCCCGCGCGCCTTGCACGGGGACAGTCTATCTTGAACTGGATTCTGCTGGGGGCGCTGATTCTGGCTGTGGGGCTGAAATCCAGCCTGGTGATTCCGCGTGCTGATAATGAAACCCATTTTCGCGCCACGTTACCAGTCGACGCGGTGGAATATATCCGCATCGAACAACCCGCCGGGCGTTTGTTCAATTCATATAACTGGGGCGGCTATTTACTGTGGGCGTTGCCGGGGTATCCGGTATTTGTGGACGGGCGCACAGATTTGTATGGCGATGAAATTATTTTGCAGTGGATTCAGGTTGTGCAGGCGGATGAAGGTTGGCAGACGGCGCTTGATGACTGGGATGTCAATCTGGTGTTGATTGAGCCAATTCGCCCGCTGGCGCGCGAACTGGGAATTGAGGGTTGGCAGTTGTTGTATGAAGACGATTTGGCGGTAGTGTATGGACGCTAGGCTGGGTGTGCAAAAGGAGCAATGTTGATGACGATTTCTAGCCTGGGGTTGTTTTTCCCCATGTACAATGAGCGCAAAAGTATTGAAAAATTTATAGAGCATATTGAACAAGAAGTTTCGCAATTAGGGATCGATGATTATGAAATTTTACTGGTAGATGATGGCAGCCACGATGGCTGCGATCAGATCGTCGCCGAATGGGTACGGCGTAATCCGCATGTGCGTATGGTGCAGCACGAACATAATCAGGGATATGGGGCTGCGCTGCGCACGGGCTTTCTGGAAAGCCGCAAAGCTGTAGTGTTTTATACCGATACGGATTTACCCGCCGATATCGCCGATCTGGAACGGGCGCTCCCGCTGTTGGCCGATGCCGATCTGGTAATTGGCTACCGCGTTGAACGCCATGAAACTTTGCGACGGGCTATTTATTCGCGCATTTATAATTTCCTGATGCGTTTGTTTTTTGACGTGCATGTACGGGATGTGAACTTTTCTTTCAAGGTAGTGCGTCGTGAAGTTTTGGATAAAATTCATCTGACCGCGACTTCGGTATTTATCGATGGTCAGCTATTAGCCGAGGCCCGGCGCTATGGTTTTTCGATTGCCGAAATTCCGATTGAATACACGCCGCGCGAATTTGGCGTCTCTAATTTTGATAGTTTTCAGGCTGCCTGGTCAACCTTAACTGAAATGGTGGCTTATTTACTGAAAAAGCCGTGAGTTGAACTGAAAGTGATTTTTTATTGTAATCATCAAGAGGAGTGTAAACACAAAC
>JACNJM010000280.1 GCA_014382605.1 Anaerolineae bacterium | reverse complement strand
TCCATTCGCAACAAGAGTTTCGCTATAGACAAAGAAAGTACAGGTATTCGTCCGGATGATCGAAAAGCAACTTTTAGAGGTATCCATCGGGCAAACGGTTCAGGTAATCAGCTTCAACGGCGGGGAAACCCTCGAAAACAAATTACGCCAGCTAGGCCTGCTGCCAGGCTATTATGTCCGCATGGTACGCCGGGCTCCCTTTGGCGGCCCAGTGTTGCTTGAAATCGACGGACGCTCCATCGCGATCGGCAGGGGGATTGCCGCCAAAATCCAGGTAAAGGAAACTAAAGACGGATGCGATTCGCATTAATCGGCCAACCCAATTGTGGCAAAAGCACGCTGTTCAATCAGGTCGCGGGTTACAAGGCCGAAACTGGTAATTTTTCGGGAACCACGCTCACCTTCACTGAAAGCAAGGTACGCGTGCTTGGTGAAGTGGTTAGCCTGGTTGACTTGCCCGGGACGTACTCGCTGGCGGGTTCCAATCCGGCAGAACGCGAGGTCATGCACTATCTGGCCTTCCATGAGATTGACGCTGTAATCAATGTACTTGATGCTTCGCACCTGTCTCAAGGCTTGAATCTCACCCTGGAGCTGATGGAACTCGGACGCCCCCTGGTGGTGGCTCTGAACATGATGGATGAAGCTGCCCGCCTGGGGATGAAAATCGACGGCCCTCAACTTGAGCAAATTCTCGGCATCAATGTACTGCCCCTGATTGCCAGCAAAGGCCGCGGCGTGCGGGCCATCTTCACCACGGCCATGGCTGTAGCCCGCGCCGGGGAACCTCCGCAACGGATTCAATACAGCCGCGCGTTTGAAAAAGCCATCGCTGCGATCGCAACTCAAATCAATGGTGGCGCGCAGACTTCTCCCCTCAGACCGCAATTAATGGCCATTAAATTGCTGGAGGGCAATGCCGAATTGCTAAAACGCGTCGATGTTGACGCACCAAAAACACGCCCCATTGTTGAGCAAATCCAAAAAGAAATTCTCGCAGCCCAGGGACAGCCCGCTATCTGGGCGTTGACAGCCGAACGGCATCAACGCGCAGATGAAATTACCGCGGCCATATTATCGCGCGGGGAACCTCGCATCACCAAGCGCGACCATTTCGACAACGTACTACTGCATCCGTTTTGGGGATATATCGCCCTCGGAGCGATCCTGTGGCTTTTCTTTCAAACTGTCTATGGCGTTGGTAGCCTTATCGAAGCCCCGCTACTCGCCGCATTTGATGCTCTGGCCTTGCAAGCCGCCCGATGGGTTGGCCCGCAAACCTTCGGGGCGCAGCTGCTCACCGGCGTAATTCAGGGCATCGCTGGTGGTGTTGCGATTGTACTGCCCTACCTGCTACCCTTCCTGATTGGACTGGGTTTGCTGGAAGATATTGGCTACCTGCCGCGGCTGGCCTTTCTGGTAGATGCTCTGATGAGCCGTATGGGGCTACACGGCAAGGCGATTGTGCCTTTTATTCTGGGCTATGGCTGCAATGTGCCTGCGGTGATGTCAACGCGGCTGCTGGAAAATCGCAGAGACCGCTTCTTGGCGGCCACAATGGCAACGCTGGTTCCTTGTGCCGCGCGGTTAGCGGTTGTCTTCGGGCTGGTGGCCTTTTATCTTGGCCCGCAAATGGCGCTCGCAATATATATTTTTAACCTGGTTGTCATTGCTCTCACAGGACGCTTGCTCTCCAGCAGACTCCCCGAAGGCGCGCCGGGGTTAATTATTGAAGTGCCCGTATATCGCATGCCCACCTGGAAAACAGTGGCGCATAAATCCTGGTTTCGCATTCGCGAATTTATCGTAGAAGCCTGGCCGCTATTGATCGTCGGCAGCGTGGCGTTGGCAATTTTCGACCGTCTCAATCTGGCGCGCTGGCTGGATATGCTGGTACGCCCCGTCACCTGGGGTTTAGGGCTGCCATCCGAGGTGGGTGTGCCGCTGATCTTTGGTATCTTCCGTAAAGAACTTTCACTGCTCATGCTACGGCAAGCGCTCAACGTCACCGATTTTTCGGCGGCTCTTGACCCTGTGCAAATGATAACTTTTACGGTGTTTGTGGTGTTTTATATACCATGCCTGGCAACACTGGCTGCGCTACGCCGTGAACTTGGCCGCCGCGACATGCTCATCATCTCAGGATTGACAGTCGTTATTGCTCTCGCAGCAGCGTTAGCAGCCCGCGGCGCGGCGCTGTTATTCATGTAATCAAGCTTACGCAATTCAATGAAAAATACTCCGACAAGGAAAAATTATCTATGTTTGATCACTTCAGTATTTTAGCTCCAGTTTATGAAAAATTTATCCAGCCCAAACCACCGGAATATCTCTGGGAACTGGCCAGGTTGCCCACATCTGGCGCGCTGCTCGATGCAGGCGGCGGCACAGGGCGAGTTGCCCAATTCATGAGCGCAAAGGCTTCCCAGGTGGTTGTCGCCGATCTATCCTTTGATATGCTACGGCAAGCCAAACAAAAAGATCGTTTGCTGGCTGCCTGTTCTCATAGCGAAAGACTACCATTTGCCGATGGCTACTTTGAACGCATTATTATGATCGATGCATTGCATCATGTTTGCGATCAGGAAGAAACCGCGCGGGAATTGTGGCGGGTGCTGGCCCCTGGTGGCTATCTTGTTATAGAAGAGCCTGATCTGCGTACTTTTGCTGTCAAGCTGATTGCAGTGGCTGAAAAACTGGCCCTGATGCGCAGTCATTTTCTCTCGCCCCCCCAGATTGCGCAATTATTCAACGGCATCAACGCGCAAACCCACATTAAACGCGATGGCTATATTGCCTGGGTTGTCGTGCAAAAACCATAACATGAATATTTTACTATTTGCACTCTTCGGTTATCTATCGGGTTCGCTGCCTTTCGCCTTGTGGGTGACGCGAACCGTCAAGGGGGTTGATATTCGCGATGGAGGATCAGGGCATGTCACCACCACCAATACCATTCGGCAGGCCGGATGGGTGTGGGGGGCGCTGGTCTTGGCGCTGGATATCGGCAAAGGGTTTTTACCGGTTTATCTGGCGGCGCACAACGGCATCCCCGATTGGGGGATTGCACTAACCGCGGGTTTAGCCGTGGCCGGGCATTGTTGGCCGATCTTCGCGCAGTTTCGCGGCGGTATGGGATTGGCTGTTACAGGGGGTAGTCTTTTGGCAGTATACCCTTTGGGGTTTGCTGCTGCTTTGGGGCTATTGCTCAGCTTGGTGCTTGTTATCCGTCACTCCGCCCGCGGAGCGCTATTCACCGGGCTGATGCTCGCCCCAGTATTCTGGTTGCTCAAATTCCCCAGCGTCGCCATCTGGATCGGGGCGACCACCGGGCTGGTAATCGCCCTGCGTTTCTTTGAAGATTGGAATCGGCAATACCGCGAATTATGGCTAGATCGAGAATAATCCCCGCTAGTTTGCTGTGCTTATATCGTCCAGCGCAGCCACCCCAAAAATATAACTGTAGTTTGCAGCGCGGGTTTCATCGGCCAGCAATTCGAAAATAGCTTTCTGTGCGGTTTCTACATCCACCCCCATACAAAGTGAATATTCGTGAACCAGATTACTGGCAAAGAGCTTTAGCGAGCGCTCTTCTTTCCTGTTCAACGTTTTCTCGCGATTGCGCCCAAACAGATCGCGCACAATCGTCATCATTGTCGCCAGAGATGCATCGGCATAGGCCTGATCAATTTGATGCACAAAAGCATTGTGGTGCATATCCACATTTTCCCCCCGCACTGTCAATGTTTTCAGCGCTGTTGCAAATTGTTGGCGCGACGAAATGGGGCGAATGCGTTCATTGTCACAAATCGACAGTGGCACCCAGTATTCACTATCTTTTGTGACCACTTTTATGCACGCTTCTTTGCCGTTTTTCCGGCCAAAGACAGTCATCTCAGCGATTTCTTTTATCTTGCCGACGCCGTAACGACTATGCACAACCCAATTACCAATCGCGAATCTGTCGTCTGTCATTATTTACACGCCAATGTAGTTATCCCTTTTTTCTGCGCTGATTTTGGCGAAGGCGTTTTTGGCGGCGTACAGCTTTTTTCCGTTGGATACGGCGCAACTCACTCTTTGACGTAAACCAGCGTTTGCGGCGCACGGCGCCCAGGGTGCCGCTCCGGACAACTTTCCTTCGAAATCGTTTTAATAAAGATTGTTGCGATTCATTTGATCTTAAATCTACTCGAGTCAAAACTAGCCTCCAATAACGAAATAGCGCCACACAAAAACCGGGTGGTCATTCACAAAACGAACAACGCCCGGGCATCTCAGAAGCATTCTGAGGGAACTTCAAGTAAATAAGCGTGCGGAGAAGTTGATGAAACCCAATAACCAAAACCACACCCCGCTTGGTTAATTTTCGCAAGCCCAATTTAACTACAATTAATAATCCTGACGATAGTCTTTTTTATCGCCATTTGTGCCGATTATAACACATTCACTTCATGCTAACCAAACTTGAATACTATGAACCAACGCTTTCAAGTTAAATGGCTTTGTCAGATAATCAAGAGCGCCAGCTTCTATCAGATATTTTTTCTGGCGAGGGCTTGCATCGGCGCTGATGATTACCACCGGAATATTTTGCGTCCCCGCGGTTTGTTTCAATTCCTGTAGTACCTTGTAGCCATGCATGTCGGGCAATTGTAAATCGAGGAAAATGAGATCGGGTTGTTGCTGTTCAGCCAGCGAAAACCCCGTTTGAGCATCTTTCGCCCAAAGCAATTTTACCTGTGAATAATCGGCCAAAGCCTGTCGTATCAGCTCATAATTTGCAGCATAATCTTCAATGTATAGTATTTTGCCAGGCGGTGGGTTGAAGACAGCGGGTTGCACCGCGTGAGTACCCGATTCTGGGGAAATTTCAGGGGGATCAAGCAACGGGAGTTCAATCCAAAAAGCTGAACCTTGCCCTGGCGTACTTTCAACCCCGATTTCGCCCTCCATCAACTCCATTAAGCGCTTTGAGAGCGCCAGCCCTAACCCGGTGCCTTCAACTTCGCTAGGTTCGTCAACCAGGCGCACAAACGGCGTGAATAATTGATCAAATTTCTCTTCCGATATACCCACGCCTGTATCGCTTACAACGATACGAACCTTTTGTGGCGCCGGGCACTGGCTCGAAATGGTGACAATCCCGCCCCGGCGATTGTATTTGATCGCGTTGGAAAGCAAGTTTAGCAATACTTGATGCAAATGCTGTGGGTCGGCACGCACGAAAAGCGCATCGGGCGCGCATTCATTCAGCTCAATTTGTATCTGACTGGGCGCAGCCAATGGCGCAATCAGATAATACAATTCTTGCAAGACTGCCCTGGCGTCTACGGTTTTCAATGAGACAGCAATTTGGCCCTCTTCAATGCGCGCGAAATCGAGAACTTGGTCAATCATCCGCAGCAGATGTTCTCCCTCGCCAAGAATATGACCAATATTTTCTTGCTGCTGTGGGGTGAGCGGTTCTTTTTGATTCATCTGAAGCAATTGCGCAAAGCCAAGCACCAGACTCATGGGGGCGCGCAACTCGTGTGACATGCGCGAAAGAAATTCGTTTTTGGCAAGATTAGCGCGCTCGGCTTCATTTTTTGCGGCGTTCAATGTATCGTAGGCTGTCTTTAGCTCGGCGGTACGCTCATCGACACGGTGTTCCAATTCGTCGGCAAAATGCTTGATTCGTTCGTACATTTGTGCATTTTTTGCAGCAGTAGATTCAAGAAATTGATTGAAACTCCACTGCAAAACGAGCACCATTGCCAAGCTGGCAGCCATTACAATTCCTTCCTGCAACCAGATAGCTTGATCCAGGGGGTTTTCACGAAATAAAAGTGTGTCGGTAATCCATCCCCGCTGAGCAGAATATCCTACAAGTACGTAGGTAAGTATGCTCGCACCGAGAATGGATGCACCTGCACGCTTGTTGACCAAAATCGAGGCGATTACCGGCAAAGCTATGAGATATATACGCCCATCACCTGCCAATCCGCCGAGTATCAGAGCGGCCGTGCCTGTAATATAAGTGAGAAAAAGAAATCCCCAGGCCCTTATTCGATAATCAAGCTGGCGAAAATAAGCCATCCCAGCAAGCAATATGAAAATCGCCAGATAAAAAAAGAAAGCGCCCTTCTCAGTAGTGGATGAGTTAAAATTCCAGCCCCAGGCAATAATCGCTGGCGCAAATGCAGTTGTCGAAACAATTAGCAAGATATTAATCGCGCTGGCACGCCAGATATCTATCTGAGCGATCATACTTTGACCGTTGCTCCCAAACTGAAAAGCCGGTGTTGTTTTATTCGGCTGCAAATCTTTACCAGTCTCACTCATCTTCACTCCCTAATTGGGCGAGCGCCATGCGCAAACCTTCCACCACATTCAAAAAAGCACGATCCAGGTTTTCCCATTCCGTGACAGGCTTGGCATTCTTGGGCAAAGCCTGCAGACGACTGAAGGGCGCGCCGCCCCAATCGGTGGGGCGCAAAATTACCGGAATCACCACCGCATCGCCCGCTTCATGACGCGTGATGGCGCGCTGCATTTCGACCTCATAACAATAATCTGATTCCATAAAATCCGCGCTGATGAGCAAAATAATAATTTGCGCGGAATTGATATTTTCATCAATCTCAGCGGCCCATTCCTGCCCCGGCACAATCTGGCGGTCATACCATGCGTCAATTAACTTGCGGCGGCGGAGACTGGCTAAATGTGATTTAAGCTTCTCCCAGAGCAACTCGTCTTCATGGGCGTAGGAGATAAATATCTCAACGGGCTGGGATTCTTCAACGTCTTCGGCGATGCTGTCGGTAAACCAGTCACGAAACATCTCGCCGCGATACTGATATTTATGACGCTGTACCTGGATGAGATTATGGAAATTCAGCACGTCAATCGCCGTTTTTACATCTAGACGCCCCATGTTCAGGGCCGCGCTGATCTCGCCGCGTGAGCGCGGTTCGTTCTGGTCAACCAGATAGGCATAGACTTTTTCACCTTCTTCGCCCAGCGCTTCCAGCCAACTTTCGAAATCGCGCCGCCGGTCTGCAAATTCCAGTGCAGCGGCGCGCACTGATTGCACAGCGGCATTTGCCAACCCCGCTTGCCAAAGCTGGCGCATGAGGTATTGCCCCAAGAACAGGTGTCCCCCGGCCTGGCGGATGACTTCGCTGGCAACTTCTTCGGGGATAGCCCCCTGTGTGGGAGTCAGGATCAACTCGCGCATCGCCTCCGCCGAACAGGCTGGCAATTTAATTTCTTCTTCCAGCACGTTGCGCAGCGGCGATCCCCCACCTCCAGCCGCCATCCCTTTATAGAACTGCACGCTGCCCGTCATTATCAGACCGATATGCCCACTCACCCCGGGCACGTTGGAAAGCAACGAGCGCAGGTTGTCTTCGAGGCTGTGCGCCCAGCTTGGGCGATGAAATTTCTCAGACTCGTCAATTAGAATCGCTAGCTTAACGCCGCCGACTTCGGGCTGCACGCGGCGATAGAGTTCTTTGAAGGATTCGGCAAAACTCAGGGCGGGATTGGTCTCGTCAATCGGGGGCAGCGGGTCAAGGCTGCCGACGACCCCAGCTTGCCACTGAGCCAGGCGGTTGACCAAACGCTCGAAGAAATCGGCAGCCGAGGTAGGCGGATCCAGTTCAATATCCATGAAAAGCGGCACCACAATCGGCTGCTCTCCGGCGTTGAGGCGTGTTTCCAGGCGTTGCTGCACCATGCGCATCAGGCTGGTTTTGCCCACCCTCCGTCCGCCATAAATGGCAAACGAACTTTGGCTATGCGCAGTAAGACCTTCTACCAGACGGTCAACCAACTCCCAACGACCAAAGAACATTTCGGGATTGGTAACAGCTTGTGTGATGAGATAGGGATTTGCGGGCATTATTCAATCCTCGTAAATTTCTAGTATCTCGTCGCGCACCCAACGGCGCAACAATCCAAAGGCAATCCGATAGCGCTCGTCTTTTTCGATCACAATATGACGCTGCAAAAGGCTGCGCAAGGGCTTTTGCTCGCCGCGTTGAAGCGGCTGCGGCCCCTCGACGGCAGCCAAGCGTTCGACAACTTGCTGCTCATCTGCGGTCAGGCGAGTTGCCCAAATTTGATCGTGGTAAGAACGCTTGCCGTCATCATCCATATACGCGTTGAGCGCGCCGGCGCTTTCGGACAGACCCACGCTAAATTTTTCCCCCGCGTCGCGCTCATCGCGCAGGCTGCTCCACAGGGCGCTGCATAATTGGCGCGCCAAGAAAGGATGCCCGCCACTTTCGACAAAAATTTGCTCGAGGGCCTCAGCGTTAAATTCCAGTCCCATTTGATGGCCGATGGTGACAACCATTTGATCGCATTCTTCACGGCTGAGCGGCGGCAGGAAATATTCCTTGAAAAGATTAAATCCGGCATTCTCCAGCCCGGCAAGTTGCGCCTTGCGATTGATATTCGGACTGATGCCCACAGCCACAAAGGTTAGGGGCAAACCCAATTGCTGAATGCCGCGCAGGGTTGCCAATAAATCGTTATAACCAGAAAAGCCAGCCACCAGATCAGCATCTTCGCCGGGGATCAAGCGGTCAATTTCATCCACAAAAATCACAAAGCGCGGATTGGGGGCATGACTGCGCAATAAGTCGTAGAGGGCGTTCATATCGCCCGAAAAATCTTGCGCCCAATCGCCAGTGCCGCGCAAAGCGCTGGTCAGGCTTAACGGGGGGATTTCAGCATCCGGCCATTTAGTTTCAATATCACTAATCAAGGAACGGATTACCGCGGCGAAAACAGCCTGAGCATTTTTCGATAGATTTTGCAAATCGACGCGCGCTACCGCCCGGTCGGCAAGACGTTCAGCCAGGTTATTGACAAACGAAGTTTTGCCCATCTTGTTGATGGCAAAAATACCCAGGGGTTGATTTTCGTTCAGATACACAAGCAGGGTTTCGGTATCGCGCACGCGGCCAAAATAATGCTCGTCGCGCACAGGGAATTTATGGTCGTACAGATCGGGGCTTTCGGCGAGATATTCGCCCAGTACGGCGTCAAATTCCTGATGGCAGGTATCGGCGGTCAGTGCGGTGCGAATACGCGCCCGCGTGAGCGGCACAACCGTAAAACCCGCATCCCAGCGGTAAGCATACATCTGCGCCGAGGCCGCCATATCTGCGGATTCGCCGATCACCACCAGGGCCTTGCGCCCGCGCAGGGGGTCGGCATCTTCTTTGAACAGGCTGCTCACCGCGTCGGCAACCCGGCGCACAGTGGATGCCTTTAGCGCCTGTCCGGGCAACATACGCGCCAGCACACGCTCGCCCAGGCGCTCGCGCTGAATCTGGCTCTGGGGCAGCAACATCAGATTGCTGCCAGCCTGCTTGTCAATCAAAAATCCGGCGCGCTCAAAGAAACGAACCGCTTCGGCAAAGGCTGGATCGCGCACGCGCGCGGCTTCCAAGGCTTCGTCCAGCGCGGCGGGCGGATATGTGCGCTGATAGACACGCAATAATTGCGGGCTGCCAAACTCGTACTGGCCTTGTTTGCCGCGCAGCAGGCCACGCGAAACCAACATCTCCAAAGCCGCATTAACCGCGGCCTTGCCCAGGGGCAAGTCTCGGCTTTGTAGATCGCGCACCACATCGCCAACGGCGAACGCATCCCCCACGGGACGCAACACACAAATCAGATGCGGCAGCGGAGCGAGTTCCTGCAAGCGCAAACGCAGGGCGGTATAACTCTGTTCTCCGCGGCTCAACAACCTTCCCAGCAGATCGGGCGTCTCCCATTCCAGCGTAAAAAATTGCCGCGCCGCAATACCATTACTCTGCCCGGCAATCGCGTAAATTACTGCCAAATACCCCAGATAAACCAACGCCAGCGCGCCAATCAGATACCAATATTGGGGATCGCGGCCAAGCGCAAACAGGAAGGATGTGAAATCCCAGCGGGTTTGCAGCGGAAGCGGGATGGTATACGCATCGATAGCATTGGCGGACTCGCTGCGCGCCCACAGGGTGGCTTGCCGGTTGACGAGGTCAATCTCAGCCCCCAGGGGGATGACATCCAACTTCGCCACAGGGTTCCAGCTAAATTCTTCCGGGCTGGCCCAGAGATAGCCTTCGGCATAGCGCAAGCCCAGTGTATCTTCCCCAAGATAATTTGTGACTAATCTCCTTGTCGTCGCAGGCAAACCAACTTGCGTTTCAACCTGCAAAAAAACGGCATCACAGTCAATCATCTCAAAATCGGAGGGTTGCCAAACGAGTTCGGCCACTTCTGGCAAGAAGCGGCGCAAATGTTCATGGCGGTAATCTACGACCAGCATACCCTCTTCGTCTCTGGCAACGCAAACGGGGAGATCAA
>JACNJM010000215.1 GCA_014382605.1 Anaerolineae bacterium | reverse complement strand
CCCTGCGCGCCAACATTAAAACATATTAGGTAACTGCTCAGCCCATTAAAAATGGAACACGGATTTACGCAGATTTTACGGATTTTCGCAGATAAAAATCAAAAAAAAGTACTGGTCAATAGTCGTATGAACACATCTCACGCAAAGACGCAGAGCCGCAAAGCTGTTTTTCGCGCTTATTTCTTGGCGACTTGGCGCCTTTGCGTGAAAACGTTTGTGTTTACACTTCTCTTGATGATTACATAAAAATCAAAAAAAGTTTTTAAATCCGCGTATATCAGCCAAATCTGTGAGAATCCGGGTTCTATTACCTCAAAGCTGAGTAGTTACCATATTAGCTATATCTATAGTACTTTCTCTTTCTCATAGTACTACTATCCTCACCTTTTGTCAAATTGACAGGAAAGACAATCGCGGCTTTCATAAAGTCGAAATTAAAAAGCAATTCTACCGCTGAGAACGCAGAGAAAAACCTGGAAAATCTCAGCGAACTCTGCGTACTCCGCGGCAAATATCGGCTCTGGCGTAATTTTAAGAAAGCCGTGGTATAAATGTTCTCTATGAACGAGAGTAGCAGTTTCTATCCCCCGCGGCGCGCGGGCAGCATCTTCCAGGTTAGCGCAATCATTGTGCTGATTGCAGCAACCATCTGGGGGTTGTGGATGGCTACCGAAGCGCAAGTTGGCCCGGTTTTCTTGCTCTACCTGCTACCAGCGCTGATTGCTATCCCGCTGATCCCCACGCTCATTTACCGGCTCTATACCCTGCAAAATTCGAGCTATTCCATCGAGCGCGATTATATTCGCCTGCAATGGGGCTGGCGCGTCGAGAAAATCCCTACCAACGATATTCTTTGGGTGCGCCCCGCTGCGGATCTGGAAATCCCGTTGCCGCTGCCGCGTTTGCGTTGGCCGGGCGCCATGCTAGGGATCACTCGCCTGCCCGACAGCCGGCCGGTCGAGTTTTTTGCTTCTGTTTCTCGACAACTTATATTAATTGGCACTGTTGAGCGTGCCTATGCCATTTCACCAAGCAATCTCCAGGGATTTCTACAAAGCTACCAGCGCGTGGTTGAACTTGGCTCGCTAAATCCATCGCGTCCAGAAGCGATCTATCCCAGTTTTATCTTTTCACGCGCCTGGCAAGCCCGCCCGGCGCGGGCGTTATTTCTAATTGGCGCCTTGCTCAATGTGGCGCTACTGGCCGCTGTCCTGCTATCAATTCCAAAACACCCCCAAATCTCGATGGGGTTCACGTACAGCGGCTTGCCTCGCGAACCGTTACCCGGGGTGCAAATTCTATTTTTACCTGTATTCAGCAGTTTTATCTATATTGTAAATGGCGTGATCGGATTGGTTTTCTTTCGCAATTCGAGTGAACGCCCCTGGGCCTATATGCTCTGGGGTGTTAGTTGTATTGCGGCTCTATTATTCTCACTGGCGTTTATATTGATCTTGCAAACCAGTTAAAATATCAATGTTTTCTCCACACGCCATGACCATTTATCCACAGATATTCACAACTTATCCACAAATTTATGCAAATTCTAATTGGTTTCCTCGCCGGTATCCTTATTAGCCTGGCCGCCTGGCGGGCAAGGTCACTTTCGCGCAGCGGAGCCTTCGCCGCCGCGCTGACGGGTGGGTTGATTTTTGGCCTGGGCGGGTTACCCTGGGCGGCGTTGTTATTGACTTTCTTCATCACATCCAGCGCGCTTTCAAAAATCTTCAAGCAGCGCAAAACAATCCTCAGCGAGAAATTTGCCAAAGGCAGCCAGCGCGATTGGCAGCAAGTTCTCGCCAATAGCAGCCTGGGTTCGTTGCTGGTGATTGTGGCTTTCGCCCAAACCGAAAATCTACTGCCGTGGATCGCCTATTTGGGAGCGATGGCAACCGTCAATGCAGATACCTGGGCGACCGAGCTGGGTGTACTCAGCCGCAAGCCACCGCGCCTGATAACAAACGGTCAGGTAGTGGAAGCGGGCACCTCGGGAGGCATCTCGTTTTTCGGGACGCTGGCAACCCTAGGGGGAGCCGCGATCATTGGGGTGGTGGGAGCGGCGTTCTACCTCGGGGTGGGCGCGTGGCCTATGTGGCTGGCAGCCACCCTCGGGGGAGTCGGCGGTTCCCTGCTCGATTCGCTGCTGGGCGCTACGGTTCAGGCGATCTATTTTTGCGCTGATTGTCAAAAGGAAACCGAACGCTATCCTGTGCATTCTTGCGGAGCCGAAACCAGGCAAATCCGTGGTTGGGGCTGGCTGAATAACGATTGGGTTAATTTTATCGCTTCATTGGTTGGGGCGATTCTTAGCGCGCTGGTTTGGTATCTCTTGAAATAGGTAAAATCCCGAAAATGTGATAAATGTAACTAAAGTCACGGTGAATGATTTGACTATAGGTTATGATAGTTACAGCCTATACAAGGAGAAATGCTGCCTGTGAAAATTCATCTGCTCATCGGAGCTGTCGCCCTGATTGCTGTTGTCGCGGTTGGCCTGTACGCCAGCGACTTTACCGCGTATTTGGGCAACAACCCCACCACCTGTAATAATTGTCATGTGATGGATGCAGCGTACGAAAGCTGGTATCACGGAGGCCATAAGGCTTGGGCCAGTTGTGGCGATTGCCACACACCCCATGCGGTAATCCCCAAATATTGGGTCAAGGCCCAATCGGGATACCATCACGTTACTGCATTTGTCTTCAACAATATTCCCGATTCGATTCGTGCAAAAGAAGCTTCAAAAGACGTTGTGCAAGAGAATTGCGAACGCTGTCACGCTGAAACTGTGGCGACAATGTTGGAGAACGCGCAAGCTATGGATCGTTATTGTTTCGATTGCCATCGTAGTGTGGCGCATGGCGAGCGCGGCATTTCTTTATTACCGTATCAACATATGGAGCATGACCAATGAAAAAAATTTCTACAAGTCTGATTCTGTCGGGCGTTATTATTATCCTTGCAGCGGCGCTGATTGGTGTTTTGTTTTTTATAAAGAATCAAACACCCCCAGAACGCGGCATCGAGCCGCTGGTTGAAATTGCAGTAATGGAGCCCGACTCTTCGCAGTGGGGGATTAATTTCCCTAACCAATATTCATCGTTCCTAAAGACCGAAACCAATAATACCCGCACTCAGCATGGCGGCTCTGAGCCTTACTCTAAATTGGAAACGGACCCCCGGCTGGTTATTTTATTTGCCGGTTACGGGTTCAGTAAAGATTATAACGAGGAACGCGGCCACGCAAATAGTCTGACCGATGTGCGCGAAACCTTGCGTGTGGGTGAAAGCACCCCTGGAACCTGTTACTCGTGTAAATCTGCCAGTAATCCCAGCCTGTGGGACGAAATGGGCATGGCCGCGTATGACAAAACCCCCTTTATGGAATTGGGCGATCATATTGCGGAGCCGATTGGCTGTGCTAATTGCCACGAAGCAGAAACAATGCGCCTTATCGTCACCAACCCGGCGCTTGAAGAGGCGCTCGCGGCCCAAGGAAAAGATTGGCGTGAATTCACCCGCCAGGAAATGCGCACAGTAGTTTGCGCTAATTGCCATGTGGAATATTATTTTGCCGGTGAAGGCAAATATCTGACCTTCCCCTGGGACGGCGGTACAACGGTCGATGAAATTGCTGCTTATTACACCGCGATCGAATTCAAAGATTGGGAGCACCCTCAATCGGGCGCACCGATGATCAAAATGCAGCATCCCGAGTATGAGTTCTTCACGGCTGGCAGCACGCACTACAACGCGGGTGTGGCCTGTGCCGATTGTCATATGCCCTACACACGCGACGGAGCAGCAAAATATTCCGATCATAATGTTCAAAGCCCACTGCTCAATGCCGAAGTTGCTTGCGGTGCCTGCCATACCGATGTGAGTTATGTTGTTAATCGGGTCAATACTATTCAGGGGCAAGTTCGAGCTACTATGGACGCAACGGAAGATGCCCTTGTAGCTGCGATTGCCACCATCGAGGCCGCGTCGGCTGAAAGCGGCGTAGATGAAGTTTTGCTCGTTGAGGCTCGTCTGCTTCACCGTGAAGCGCAACTCTTCTGGGATTATATTGCCGCCGAAAACAGCATGGGTTTTCATAACCCCGAGGAAGCCCTGCGAATTTTAGCAGCGGCTACCGATATGGCACGGCAAGCACAATTGAAAGCCGTCGAGGCTGCTGGCACTCCCGCAGTTTTGCAAACCAGCAGCCAATAAATTATTAAATGGTAAAAAAAGCAAAAAGGAGAGTGCGGCGTGTAATACGCGCCGCACTCTCCTTTTTGCTTTCAAGTTTTGTCTCTCAACTATTTATTGGTATATGCGCCCTTTCCAGGTGACGCCGCGGCCAAAGAGCACCTTATAGGCCGAGCCAAACATCATCGCCGCGAAGATTGCCGCGCCGAGGGGCAGGGTGAGCGCATACCAGCCCGAAATTTGAAAGGCCTGCGCTGAGCGGCTACGCCAGTGAAGCAAATAACCCCACACCAGCAGCGCTTCAAGTGTTACTGCAAGCGCGGGCGGGCCACCTGCAGCAGTGAACCAGAGCAATCCGGCCAGCAGCCAGGCGGGCAGCGCCAGAGCGCCCATCAGCGCAGCAAAGGCCCCAAAAGCCAGTAATCCCAAACGATCTCTCAATCCCAGAAAAATATTCTTGGTCCAGCCTTCCCACATCTCAGGCAGGGAAGTATACATACGCGTGCGCGCCACGGCGCGGCCATCGGCGATGAAGAGTCGATAGCCCGCGCCTTTGACAACTTCGGCGAAAGCCTTGTCTTCATCGATGCGGTTATGTACAGCTGCGTGACCGCCAACGGCTGCATAAACCGACTGACGAATGAGAAAAAACTGACCGTTGGCAATCGCTTGGGGTTTTGCGGGGTCGTTGACTTGCCGCGCCGGAAAGCCAAAAGCCAACCCGGTGAACACCAACGGCAGGACGGCTTTTTCCCAAAAAGTGCCCAACTCCTGATCGGTGAGCAGAGTGAACAGATCGGCCTGGTGCTCACCCGCGGCACGATAGGCGCTGGCGATTAAATGTTGGTGGGCAAAAGTATCGGCATCAATAAAGCATAACCATTCGCCGCGGGCAACATCGACACCCTGTATCAAAGCGTATGGTTTTCCGGCCCAATCGGCGGGTTTTTCCTGCCCCAATAGCAGCCGCAGCCGCGTATCTTGTGCGGCAAGTTCTGCCAGAATTTGGGGTGTGGCATCAGTAGAGCGGTCATCCACCACGATGAGTTCAAAATTGGGGTACGATTGGGTCAGCAATTTTTCTACGCAGCGACGGATATTACGCGCCTCATTGCGCGCCGGGACAATGATGGAAATTAGTGGGGCTGGCGTATCCGGGGGCAGAGGTGCCGGGGAGATGGCAACTTCAATGGCAACACGGCTGTGAATCCAATAGGTGAGTATGAGCGCAATCAGACAGGCGATGGAAGAAAGCAGCACGGGCATCAGATAACCTTTACCACGCTGCCGCGCGGGGTTTTTTCTACTTCGATGCGCGCCGGGAATGCGTCTTTGAGTGAGTCGATATGCGTGATAACCAGAATTTTGGCAAAATCAGCTTTGACCAAATTAATAGCTTCCAACAGGCGTTGGCGTCCAACTTCATCCTGGCTGCCGAAGCCTTCGTCGATGACCAGAGTTTGCAGCCGTGCTCCGGCGCGTTGTGCCAGAACCTCCGAGAGCGCCAGTCGGATAGCAAAATTAACCCGAAAGGCCTCCCCACCGCTATAGAGTTCGTAATCGCGCAAACCGGCGCTGTCGCTGATACGAATATCAAGAGTTTCTTTAAGATGCTCGCGGGTTTTTAGCTCGCGTTGTGTATCAAAGCGAATGAACATTTCGCCGCCACTGAGCCGGTCGAGAATATCGTTGGCGCGGGCTTCAATTTGCGGCAAGGCCTGTTCGATGAGCAACGCGGGGACGCCATCTTTGCCGAAGGCGGTTTCGAGTTGTTTGTATTGCCCGCCGCGTTTTGCGAGGCTTTCGCGTTCGGCTTCAAGTTCTTTGCGGCGCAAGCGCAGATCGTCCAGCACTTGCACATTTTGTTGCGCTGCGCCTACTTCCATGCGCAGGCGATTCTCCTGTTCTTGCAGATCAAGCAAGGCTAACCGCGCCTGACGCAGGTCGGGGATGCTTTGTTCGGCATCAGCTACTACCTGATTGGCTGTGGCAAAATCTTGTTCCAGTTCGGCAATACTTTGCCCCAAATGCTCCAACTGATCTTCGATTTCAGCGATTTCGCGCGTAATAGGCTCGTTGGCTGCTTTAGCTTTTTCCAAAGTCAGCAACATTTCTTCGACGCTGCGCAATTCCCGTTCGGTTTTACGGGCAACGTCGTGCGCGGCGGCATCGTAACCGATCGCTTTGAGTTCAGCGTCAATCTGGGCTAATTCGGCGCGTGCAGAGGGGTTGAAGGTCTCATGTTGAAGGCTATACGTTATTTCTTCAAACCGCGGCTGAACTTCTTGCTCCCAGGCGGCTTGGGCAGCTTCGGCCTGTTTGATCTGTGCGGCGAGTTGGTCATATTGGCGCGTTTTGCCCCGCAGTTCCTCATCTACATGCGACAAACCTTCAACCTTCAACCGGATGCCCGACACCTTTTCGTCGGCTTCTTCTAATAGCGTGCGGTTGGCGCGGTGTTTGTCGCCCATCTCAGTTCCTTGAACGGTGAGATCATCTATCAGACGTTGGCGTTCATCTGGGTTGAGCGGCTGTTCGCAAAGTGGGCAGCACGACTCGTTTTCATCGGCGGCGGTTAAACGATCAATGCGCGCTTTGAGTTCGTCCATATCGGCTTTGAGCCGCGGATTCTCGGCCTTGGCCGCGGCCAGACGCTCGTGCGCAGCGGTCAGTTCGACTTCAAGGGATTGGCGCGTTTCAATTTGGGATTGAAGATTTTTGATTGTCGATTGAAGATTGGCGATTTGCGCTCCCAGCTCGCTACCCGCTGACCGCAGCTCGCTAATCGCCACTTCCTGTTCCTGAAGGGTTCTTAATTCCTGAGTGAGGCGGGCGCGTTCGGCATCGATGCGGCTCAACGGTTCCTGACGGCGTTTTTCATGCTCGCGGAATTCTCCGGCGGTTTCATCCCAGCGGGCCAAGTCTGCGCGGATTTGCTGCCAGCGCTGATGGTCGTGCTCGATCTCGGGGGCACGCGCCAAAATTTGAGCGTAGGACTCGCTCTCTTTTTGCCGATCCACTAATTTTTCAGTCAATGAAGAACGGTGTTCTTTTTCGGCAACCTGGCGTTGAGCGAGCGCGTCGCGCCCTTTGCGCTGTTCTTCCAACAATTGATTGAGTTGTTTGATCTGTTCCAAACTCGCTTCTTGCAGGGCGCGCCCTTCGGCAATCTGTTTTAGCGCGCCATCTAAATCTTCCAGGCGTTTTTTGCGGGCAGTTTCCTCAGAGAGTTCAGCATGAATTTCCAACAAACGCCCATCCAGGGCCGCGATCTGGTTTTCGATTTGTTTGCGCTGCTCACTGGCGCGTTTGCGGTAGGTTTCCCACACTTCGAGGCCAAGAATGCTGGCTAAAATGCGTTTGCGATCGCTGGAGCGTTGTTGGGTAAACTGATCGGCCTTGCCTTGCAAGAAAAAAGCCGCGTTGACAAAAGTTTCGTAATCCAGGCGTAGAGTCTCTTCAATACGTTGCTGGGTCTCGCGAATCGTGCGCTCGCTGAGAGGCTTCCAGATGGGGGCATCAGGGACACTAACACCTGACTCGCCATCCGCTCTTTGCTGTGCAATATTGAATTCCAGCATCCCGGCCTTGCCGCGCGGATTGTTGCGTTTGACCTGGTAACGGTTTTCTTCGTAGTGGAAGCTAAAGATAACTTCAGCCTGTTCGGATTGATTGTTGATGATGGTATCGCCGCGCTGGCGGGCCTGACCAAACAGAACCCAGGTGATGGCATCCAAAATGGATGATTTGCCTGCCCCGTTGGGTCCGGCAATACATGCCAGATCGAAAGCGGTGAAATCGATCTCGACAGGATCGTGATAGGAGAGAAAACCAGAAAGTGTAAGAGAGATGGGAATCATGAATGAATTGAAGGTTGGCGAGTTGAAAGTTGAAGGTTGGCAGGTTGATTATAACAAAGCAACGGGGGTATAGTACAATTTTGCCATGACGGCACCAAAGACGAAACAATCTATCCCCCACCGCATAGCCGCAGCGCTCGGTTGGACACGCGCCAGCTATTACCTGATGAGCGTTTTTTTGGTGACGGTTTTTCTGATTGTGTATGTCTGGTGGCCGTTGGCTGAGGCTTATCTGGCGCTGATTGACTGGTCTGGCCCGTGGTGGCGCTACTTTGACTGGCTGCTGGTCGGCATTTTTCTGGTGATGTCGCTGCTGATTATGGCCGGGGCGGACCTGCGCAAAGATGTGTGGATTGTCTTTGTGGGCATGGTCGGCGGTCTGGTAA
The DNA here is from genome assembly GCA_014382605.1 of Anaerolineae bacterium. Lineage (GTDB taxonomy): Bacteria > Chloroflexota > Anaerolineae > Anaerolineales > UBA11858 > NIOZ-UU35. The sequence goes on along the minus strand of JACNJM010000215.1, from coordinate 1,950 downwards.
TCGAGAGTTGGGGTACGCAAACCGAAATCTGGACCTATTACACCGCCGAGCGCCCGCCGCTGTGGATTATTCCCGCCTGGCCGATTGCGAGTTTGTCTATTGACCGCATTGTGCGCTTATTACGAAGCTGGATGGGTGAAACTACAAAGGGCACGCAGGAACACGAAAAGTCACAAAGCCATTTTCTTCGTGTTCCTGCGTGGTTTATAAAATTCGGCTATTGGCTGATATTTCCCGCCTTCTACGCGCTGATGCTTGCCTTTGTCTGGCCGACGCTGGATAAATCGTTAACGATCATGGCATTGATTCTGGTGGCATTTCTGATTCTCACGCCCACAGATCATCGCATCGCTGTACTAACCTTCATCGCCGGAAGCGGATTGGGCTATTTTTTGGAGTTGTGGGGAACCACGCGCTTGTGCTGGACATATTACACCCTTGAAACACCCCCGTTCTTTGCTGTGCTGGCGCATGGCATGGCGGCGGTGGCCTTTTGGCGCACGGCCTTGGTTTTGCAATTATTTTGGTCGTTTCGGTTTCGTGGGCGAGTTGGTCAGATCCATTAACCTATCCGGCTACTGAACATCTCCGTCGGGCGAATGTGCCCATTCCATCAGTTTTTCTGCTTCCAGAATAGCAATTTTGTTGCGTGAAACTGAAATAGCGCCACTCAGTTCCAGTTTGCGTAACGAACGCGCCACAACTTCGCGTACAGTCCCTACACGAACGGCTAAATCATCCTGTGTCAGACGCTGTCCCGGATGACCGGTCAACTGTTCGGGCGATAAGCTGCTCAACAAGCGCGCCAACCGCGTTGTTACCTGGTAAAACGATAGTTCCTCAACCATGCTTACCAACATACGCAAATTTTGTGCTAAATTTAGTATGATCGTTTGCGCTAATTGGGGGTGTTCAGACAACGCTGCGCGAATGGCTGCCGCATTGACAATCCACAATTCGCTTTCTTCAAGCGCAGAAACCGTCACCGGATTGCCCCCTTGATCGAAAACCGGCACTTCGTTGAAAGACTCGCCAGTTTCCAGCACGTTTAACACCAACTCGCGCCCCTGAGGTGATATTTTTGATAGCTTCACACTGCCGCGGCGAATAATGTACAACCCTTCGCTGAGATCATCTTCCAAAAAAATCATCTCATCGGCCAAAAAGCTATGCAACTGCGTAGCGCTTGCCAAAGGCATTAAAATTTCATCGCCAGTATTGGCAAAATAACGGCATCTTCGCAGCGCCGCAAGTTTTTCCATTTTACTGGCTGAAATTCGTCGCATATTGATTAGCCCTCGCCCATTGGCGCGCCCAAAATACGATCGGGGCCGCGGTCAATCTCCCAGGGGTAAACAATATGTGCATCGGTCACAGCGGCATAATAATCGGGGCGTGCCGTGCCAAATAAATTGCGATACGGATTGAAATGTAATACACCGGTATAAGGAACGCCCCCTGCCGAGCCAACCCGATTGCGCACTGCCGTGATGGTGCGTCCAGACCCCCAGACATCATCCACAACCAGAATTCGACGGGCTTCCAATAACTCATCCTCAGGGAACTGCATAAATTCCGGCCAGGCAAAGAGCCGCGAAAAATCACGCTCCATCTCAGCCGGAAAATTCACCGCGGCTGTGAGCACATGTGTAATGCCCAACGCTTCTGCTAATAATCCTCCCGGAATAATGCCCCCGCGGGTAATCATCACCATACCATCGAACTCAACATCAAATTGGGGAATCAGGTGATCGATCAACCGGTCAACTTCATCCCAGGAAAGAAACTCGTGGCGCATGGGCATCATTCTCCGTTAAAAATTACCACAAAGCCACAGAGTTCACAGAGATTTTTCTGGATTCTGTACTGGTCAATAGTAGTATGAACACATCTCACGCAAAGACGCAGAGCCGCAAAGCTGTTTTTCTCTCTTATTTCTTGGCGACTTGG
>JACNJM010000277.1 GCA_014382605.1 Anaerolineae bacterium | reverse complement strand
CAGGAATTTGTGTGTCTGTATTATGGCATTATTCACCTTCTTGTCAAGTCGGCGCGTTCGCTGTTGACGCTGCACATGCTCCGGTGCTAAAATGCGTCAGGAGATTGATTATGCCGTTACCGAATGTGCTTCCCGAACAAATTCTTTACGCCCTGGCAGGAAAGGAAAATTATCCGCTGGGGGCGCTGGCCTATTATGGCCCAGACGATCAAACCTGCACGAAGGTCATCGCCAGCGTTATCAATGCTCCCAATGCGCGTCCGGATGCTCGAAGCTGGTCTGCTGATAATGTTTGTTCCGATCCGCTGGTAGTGGCCGAAATTGGCGCATTCTTCAAGCAGCTGGGTGTATCCGAAGTGGTAATGACAGAAGGAATTATCGGCTGTCCGCACGAAGAAGGTGTCGACTATCCGCTGCACGAAGAATGCCCACAGTGCGCCTTTTGGCTCACCTCAGACTAAAAAAGTAGGCTTATGAGCGACATTATTTCATCCGTAAAAGGTACCCGCGATTTTTATCCCCGCGAAATGGCTGTGCGCACCTGGCTCTATAACAAAATGCGCCAGGTGTCCGAATCGTTTGGCTACCAGGAATATGAAGGCCCAATACTGGAGACCATTGACCTGTACGCTGCCAAATCTGGCGAAGAACTTGTCAAAGAGCAGTCTTTTGTGTTTCCCGATCGCAGCGGCAACCTGATCACCTTGCGCCCCGAACTCACCCCCACGCTGGCGCGCATGGTAGCCCAGCAACAACGACAACTCAATTTTCCCTTGCGTTGGTGGTCGTTTGGCCCTTTTTGGCGTTACGAACGTCCGCAAAAAGGCCGCTCGCGCGAATTCTTTCAGTGGAATATTGACCTGCTCGGCGAAGTATCGCCCGAAGCTGATGCCGAAATGGTGGCTGTCATGGCTTCGTTTTATCGGTCTGCTGGATTATCCCCCGATGAAGTCATAATCTTGGTAAACAATCGCCGTTTGATGGATGCTGAATTGGGGAAACTTGCCCTTACGGGGGAGCAGCGCGGCGATGTGATTCGCCTGATTGATCGGCGGGACAAGCTCGCGCCTGAGAAGTGGCGCGGATATGCCCTGGAATTGGGACTATCCCCGGAGCAGTTCGACCAACTTTTGGTCCTGTTGGATAACCGCCAACTCTGGCAGAAATCTGACGAATTGGTGCGCTTCTTCAATGCCGTAGATGCCCTCGGGGTGAGTGAATATATCCAGTTTGACCCTCAAATTATCCGCGGCCTGGATTATTACACCGGCACGGTTTACGAAGGCCGCGCCACCACGCAAGATATTCGCCGCGCAGTAGCCGGAGGTGGCCGCTACGATAATCTGCTGGCCGAGGTTGGCGGCGACGCGCTGCCCGGCACCGGGTTTGCGATGGGGGATGTCGTTATCGCCTTGCTGTTAGATGAAACTGGAAATTTGCCCGCTAATTTGGACGTTTCCCCGGCTGCGGTGCTGATGACAATTTTTGACGATGATACGCTGCTGGCATCCTATCAAGTGGCTGCCGAATTGCGCAGCGCTGGCCTGAACGTGGTCTGTTACCCTGTGCCCGCAAAATTAGGCAAACAATTCAAATACGCCGACCGCATTGGGGCGCGCATCGCGCTTGTGCTCGGCCCCGATGAAATGACCCAAAAACAGGTCACGATCAAGAACCTGAGTCTGCGCGAACAGTTTACTGTGCCGCAAAGCGAAGCCCCGCAAATCATCCGCAAAATCCTTGATACAGAAAAATCTGTGTGATAAAATACAGCCCGCTATGGCGGATGTAGCTCAATGGCAGAGCACCGCACTGTGGCTGCGGTGGTTGCGGGTTCGACCCCCGTCGTCCGCCCAAACAAAACCACGGAAGTTGAAAACTTCCGTGGTTTTTTGTTGAAGCTTGTAGTGGGAACATGGCCAGCCTCGGGATCTCCTGTGAGCGCTCATGGTGCTTGCGCGATAAACCCCCATGCAAAGAAACTGTATTTAGCGAACTGACCTAGCCCTTCGAGTGAGGTTTCCTCTCTGCTGGCGAGATCGAAAATATATGGCTGGCTATTTTCCATTCCACCATCGGTTTGATGAGCCAGAACGAGTTGTTTGCCATCAGGCGACCAGGGCCAGGTTTGGTAAGAACTGCGTTGGCTAATCATTTCTATCTCGCCAGATTCAACATCAATCAGGTATTGTGATCCATAGAACTGTGCCAGAATCTTTTTTCCATCGGGTGACCAGCGTAAATCCCAGAGTCCACCACCCGGTTCATCTTCAGGTGCTACGAGCGCTCGTGATGCAGATGTGCAATCGATCGGAGAATTTTCGTTCAGACAATTTGCATCGGTAATCATGATTCCACCGTTTTTCAAACGATAAGCCAACTGACTTTGATCCATTGAAATGGCATAATTGATCGCGCCGGGGAGCAAGAGCCGCGTTTCGCCGCTTCCGCGAAGAGATGATGCAGCCACTCCATCCAATTCGGTGGCGTCACTACCGCCACGCAGGTATAACAAATTGCGCCCATCCGGCGACCAACCTAAATTGGCAGCCGAGTCGTAGGCTGAAACAAATTCCCAGGCATCTGTTTCCATCCGATAGAACTTTTGTGCATCAATCGGAAACATGTATACCTCGCGGCCAATGATGACAGCTAATATTGTGCCGTCCGGATTCCAGACTGGCCCGGCGACGATACGCCCCTCGGTTGAATTGTCATTGCCTTGATCTTGATAAATTTGCTGAGATACGCCGGAATCAAGGTGGGTGACCATCAAATGATACCCGTTCAAAAAGGCGACATGCGTGCCTTTGGGAGACCACGTGATGTTACGATTTTCGTACTGGAGGTCCGATTCGATTGCTGTTGAGAAGCATTGCTTTGCAGAGCCATCTGGCTTAATGATGCATAGACTGCCATCTTCGCCATCAAAGGCTATGCGGCTTGCTTCGGCCAGAACTGCGGGCGAAGGCGTATTTGTCGGAACGATTATCGTTTGGGTAAGTGGTGGAGGAAAGGTTGGTGCTTGCGTGGTGAGAATAGTTGTTGCTGTAGATGAAGGTACAGGTGTGTGCACTATCTGCTTGCTCGTCGATTTGCAAGCCGCAACAAAGAGTAAACCTATCAGGATGACAATCGAGAGATATACGTTTATGCGGAGCTGATGATATTTCATAGCAGTATCCTGTGATCAGCGGAAATGAGCATGCGAAAGTGCAAAGCACGTTGGTATCAATCGGTGAGCTTGAAACCCAGGTCTGCACGCAAAAGCTATCAGCATGCAGACCTGTTTCGTTCTTGTGGATCAGGGTCGGCCGCGTCCGCCACCGGGACGAGGCAGCGAGGGGGCAGAAGGCGGTGAAAACTCGGGCCGGTCAGGAACGCTGAAATCGGGAATATTGCGGATAGAACCTTCAAGCGCTCCGAGATTATGAATAGCGTGTGGCGTTTGTCCGAGGGCCAGATTGTTGGTGATATTACCAATATTTCCGGCGAGTTCCTGCAATTGTGGGCCGCCGTGAGCCTGTAAGCCAGCGATGGCGTTGGCCCCAAATTGGGCGATATTGAAAAGTTCTGTTTGTGAAATAGAGTAATCGCCCAGCGCATTGCGCACTGCATCGGCGAAATTTATCGTTTCATTAAGGGCTGCCAGACGATCTTCGGGGATGAAATTGGCTGCGATTTCTTGCACACCTTGTAATCGGGTTTCGCGGTCGCCCTGGATCGCATCGGCCCAGGATTGCCATTCGGGGGTGATATTCTGGAGATATTCCGAAGTTCCCTGCGCTGCGGTGATGATCCCGTCGATGGTTTCCTGGCGCACTTCCATACCAGCGGCGAGCGTTTCTGCAGCAGCCACGGTTAGCTCGGTAATCTCAGTCATGGCATAGGCCATCTGTGAAAGATCATCTTCGATGGCTTCAAGTAAATAGATCGTTTCGTAGGCTAATTCGGCATACATGCCATAATAAGCATAGATCATATCTTCGGCCAGATAAATCAGGTCGTCTGCGTAGTAGGCATAATATTCAATTTGCTCAATCTCTTCCTGGGTCAGAGCGCCATCCGATGAAGCCTCTTCGACATAATACACGGTTTGCTCGGTGGCTGCGGTGGCCTCGGCGATGGCTTCATCCAATGCCTGGTTGAATTCTTCCTCAGTCATAAGGAGATATTCTTCTTCAAGCTCTTGCATGGCTTCATCTACCGCCTCGTTAATTTGCGTTTCCAGCTCGGCCTGGGCGGTCGCGGTGGCAGCAATCGCGGCATCGATGGTGGCCTGCGTATCTTCGGCCTGCCCACCGGTGAGGCTCGAAAGACTGCATGCCAGACTTGTAAATACCAGGGCAATCAGAATTAGGATAAATAGTTGTTTGCGGGACATGGGCTTTCTCCTTTGTGTATCGATACGATTGTTCTTCAGTATTGATTATAACTTGATCGGAATCGGCCTGACGTAAAAGCCGTTCGGTGAACGTAGTGTCACTGTAAACTCGGGGGTCATTCTACGCCCCGGGATTTGTTTGAAGCGCCAGGTTTGCATGACTGTGGCGATGGTCAGTATGCCAACCATCCAGGCGAAGTGTTCGCCAATGCACAGGCGTTGCCCGCCCCCAAAGGGGAAGTAAGCCATCTTCGGGCGCACAGCACGCGCCGCGGGCAGCCAGCGTTCGGGTTTATAAAGCTCAGGGTTTGGGTAGAAGCGCGGATCGTGATGCGTAACCCACTGACTGAGCAGCACGGTTGCCCCTTGGGGGATATGGTACCCACCCAGGGTAACATCTTGTTGAGCCTGTCGACCCATGATCCACGCCGGGGGGTACAGGCGCATACTTTCGGTGAGCGCCATTTTCGTGTACTCCAATTGGGAGTAGTTTTCTGCCGAGGGGCTGTAACCCACTAAAACGGAGTCCAGTTCGGCGCTCAATTTCTCGGCGATCTGCGGATATTGAGCCAGCAGGTAAAACGTCCAACTCAGCGCGCTGGCAATGGTCTCATGTCCGGCGAGAAAAAACGTCATCGCATGATCTTGTATTTGTTGCTGCCCCAGCAGACACCCTTGTCCGTCCGTAGCGTGTAGGAGTTGCGAAAGAATATCGGATTGCCCGGCGCCATTTTTGTGTTCGGCAATCGAAGTCTCGATGAAGGCCGTGAGATGTGCTTGCGATCGTTGAAACTCCCGCTTGTTGCTGCCCGCGCGAATACGGCGCAGCACTGCATGGGGTGTGGTAAGCAATACCTGTATCGCGTTGCTGAGCGCCGGGGTCTGTGCATCGATGGTTGTGCCGAACAAAGCCTGGGCGATAATATTCATGGTCAGGCGTGTCATTTCGGCGGACAGGTCAAGTGGCTGATTGGCTTGCCAGCGCAGACTCATTTCTTCGGCCAATTGAATGATTTGGGGGATGTGTTTGTTGATTTGTTCCCGATGGAAGATCGGCTGTACCATACGCCGCTGTTGGATGTGGGCCTCGCCTTCTGCCGTAAGCAGGCCGTTGCCTAAAAGCTGGCGGGAATTCTGAAGGACGCGCCCCTTGGTAAAATTGCGCTGCTGCGTGATGAGCACTTCCTGGATGAAATCGGGGTGATTGATGAGATAGATATGCTGCCTGCCCAGCATAAAATGGACAATATCGCCATATTGTGCGGCTAGATTCAAAAATGTATCGGGGAGGTTCGCAAATGGCCTGCCGATGAATTGCCACGGGAAGGGGAGTTTGGGGCCGGGTGGATATGTATTTTGCGCCTGAGTGTGCATATCGTTCTCCTTGTTGCGTGCCTATAGTATAGGCGCGGCGACATGCTTTGGCATCCTGCGCAGGGAGGGTTTTATTGACCTACTTTTGGAGGGGCCATGCGTTTGGGTTTCGTCGTGCAGCGAAAAAATCCCCCATCTGTTTCCCTATTTGTTGTCAGCTTATCTTGGAATATCTGGTAAATCGTCGACCTCAATCAGGCCATAGCGCACAGCGAGCAGAGCGGCCTGGGTGCGGTCGCTGAGGTGCAGCTTTCCCAGAATCGTGCTGACATAGCCCTTAACGGTAGTTTCAGCGACGACCAACTCCTCGGCGATTTCTTTATTGCTCATACCGCGCGCCAGACAGCGTAGCACATCAGCTTCACGGGCGGTTAATGCATCCAGAGGATTTTCAGGAGCAGGCATGCGTTGCATCAAACGCCGTGCGATTTTGGGGTGGAGTTGTGGTTTGCCCGTTGCCGCGCCGCGGATTGCTTTGACCAAATCATCCCCGCTGATATCTTTGAGCAGGTAACCGCTGGCTCCGGCTTGTAACGCGGCAAATAACTCCGGGTCATCGCCGAAGCTGCTAAGTACGAGAATGGCAATGTCTGGATGTGCGGCATGGATCGCCCCCGCGGCCTGGATGCCATCTATCTCGGGCATTTTGACATCCATCAGAATGACATCAGGCTGTGCCGACTCTGCCAGTTGGATGGCTTCGTTGCCATTGGCGCCCTCGCCAACAAACTCCAGATCGCTTTCGCCCTGGATGGTCATGCGCAACCCCTTGCGGACAATTTCGTGGTCGTCGATGATGAGTACGCGAATCATTGAATAACCAACCTTTAGTTTGTGATTTGAATCGGAAATCTGGCTTCGATGGTGGCGCCGCTTCCGGGTTGCGATGTGATCAGGATTGTGCCATCCAGCGCTGCGGCGCGTTCACGCATCCCGCGCAGGCCAAAATGCCCCGGAGCGGTTTCGATAGTCTCAGGCGAAAATCCGCGTCCTTGATCGCTGACGCGCACCAGAAAGAGATTATCCTGCTGCTCGGCAACGCAAACGGCATCAAGTACGCCGCTGTGTTTTCGGGCATTGATGAAGGCCTCACGGAGAATTGCCAGGATTTCGTCGCTCAAAGGAGAAGGTAGCAATTGCGAAGGGGGCTGATTGAGTGTGATTTGCAGCCCGTGGGAATTCTGTAATTGTGTGCAAAGCTCTTCCAATTGCACGCTGAAATTTACCAAACGGGGAACATCGGTCACTTCTCGCGGATTGCGCAGTTGAGAGAGTAAGATGCGCATTTCTTCCAGCGCACTTTGGGCTGATTTCTCCAATTCGCTGAGTTCTTTTTCGGCGGTCGCTGTATCTTCGCGCACCATTCCGCGGATAGCGCGCGCGCTGAGATTGATACTGAATAGGGTTTGCGTGACGGAATCGTGCAGATCGCGCGCCAGCCTGCGACGGTCTTCGATAACCGCCAGGGCGCGTTGCTGCGTGAGTATCTGGTTGGTGCGCTGTTTGACGCGGGCCTCAAGCTGTCGATTGAGCGTATTCAGCGCTTCGATTGTTTCGGCGTAGGCCAGCGCCAATGCAGTTTGGCTGACCAGCGCGTTGAGTTGCGCCCGCTCTTCACGGCTGAATGTTGGCCCGGCGCGGCGCGCGCCCAGCCAGTATCGTCCCAGCGACGCCCCGCCGACAATCAATTGCGCGTTCCAGGAAGGGGTGCTTTTAAAATTGCCGGGAATATCCGGCGCGGGCGCCAGGGAGAGCGTGCCCCATTCCGCCCCAATTTCTCGCGGCACTTTTTCTGTCAATAGATCGATAATTTCTTCCCGATTGACGACGCGCGAGAGTTGTGCGCCCGCGTTGGCGACGGCCTGTTCGAAGCGCAACCTGTCCGGGTAGAGCGATTGATCAATCCACCGTTGCACCCGCCCGCGTAGCGGCTCGAAGGCTGCCGCGGCGAGCAACACGCCGATCGCTGCGGCCACACCGCGAAATTGCGGCCAGATTTGCGCCAGTAGTGCAGTAAGCGTGACGGTGAGCGCCAGGTATCCAGCGATGAGCAGCAGCGAGAGCAGGGTGTAGGCCAGCGCGCGGCGCAACGCGGCATCAATATCAAAGAGATCGTGCCGCAGAATGGCATATGAAATCCCAATTGGGAGAAAAATCTGTGGCGCCAGTGCTAGGTTATAGGTCACCGGTTGGTTTTGTAGCGCCATAATTCCTAGCCGGATCAGCAGACCGCTGTTTGCCAGTAGCATACTAAAAATCAATAAGCGCGCTTGTTGTGCTGAACGTCGCTGCTCAGGTGCCGAATCGCGGCTGGCGCTCACGAGCAGAACGATAGCCCAGGTGACCATCACAAATAGCCAGATGATCATCAGCGCGAACAGCCATTTTTTGAATTCGTTTGCAGGGAGCAGGAAAAAAATCAGCAGCAGTAGAGCCGTGCCGCCGTAAACACTGGCAATTATTTTGCCTGAAAGTTGGCTGCGCCGTGGGAAACGGCTGGTTAGATGCAGCACCAACGGGCCAATGGCCGCGCCGTTGAACAGGCGAAATAGCAGGTGGCTGGACAAATCTTTGGGTTGGGGGCCAATCGATAAAATTTCGTTGAGCGGAGGGTCAAAGGGGATCAGCAAAAAAGCTCCAAAGACAATTCCCAGGCATCCAGCCAGGACATGCTCAGAGCTGGGACGCAGCGCCGCGGGCAGCAAACCGGTTGCCAGAATAATCGTTGCTATGGTTGCAGAAAAGATGCTAATCGGTGCATCCGAGAACAGCATTACGGCAGCCAACCCCAGCGATTCGAGCAGCAGCAATACCAGCAAGGGCCAAAGGGTTTTGAAACGTGTTTGCGACATTTTGTTTATATTCGAGTGCGAATTCGATTACGGAAATGCTGGATATAACGCATGGACTTGTTCGAGTATCTCCATACTGGGGGCCGAGATCCATAGGGCTTTATACTTGGTCTTGAAGACACATGAAAAATGATCGTTCAACAGTTCCCAGCATGCGCCGCTATCGTGGTCAACCGTATTGCCGCGGTAGTGGATGTGCAAGCGTGTCTCGAGCGCTTCTGTAAATTCGTAGGTATCTGTCCACGAATCGCCGATCCAATTGACCACCAATACCTTTTGGTTGGTCGTATTTTTGTAGTACATCTGATAATTATCGCCCCCCCAACCCTGCGCGGCTTCTTTGGCTGTGGCTGGGTCTACATTTGCCAGATAATTAGCCCCATAGCCCAAGATCATCTCCGTACCAAGTTCGCCCAGCGTGTCGAAGGCCAACATGCGCCAATCGTCGCCCAGAACCGCCTGTAGATCAGGAGTCTCTACCGTCTTCGCTATCTCACCGGCCTGATATTTTTCGGGATGCAAAATTTGCTCACTGGTTGCAGGGAATCTGCCATAAGCCAGATCAACCATTTGCCACTTGCCACGCTCGATGAGATACTGAACAAAATTATATCCATCCTCATAGCGGAATTGCGTTTCCCGCACCAGATACAGCGGCGGTAAATTGGTGCTGGAAATCACCCGGTCGGTGGGCGTATATTGCGCTTCAAGAATGTCGTTTGCATCCTCCTCTGTGCCATACGCATCCAGCCAGGCATACATCAGGTAAGTGGCATCGCCTTCGATCAGGGCCGTAATCGCCAGGCAACGATCCGTATCGGTAAGGCACTCCGGATAAACGCCAATCGCCTCCAGCGCAAAATGCTGGTCTACCAGCGCGTGCCCGTATTCGTGCGCGAAGACCAGCCGTTCGATGCCCGAAAATTGGTTGCCGATCACAAATAACTCATCCGCCCAGGGGACATAAAATCCGCCCAAACCTTCGCCAAGCTGGTTGATGGTTTTGCTATACAGATCGTAGGTTGGATCGATCAGCCCTAATGCGCTGAGCGCGCGCGCCTGATCGGTAACAGTATCTTTCGTATTTCGCTGCAGATACAAGCCTTCCAGCATCGGCTGCACCTGCCCTTCTTCCAGCAAGGTGCGCGGTATTGGATACAGCGCTTCAAGCCCGCGCAATTCAGCTACCTGATTTTGGATACTGTCCATCTGGGCGGCGACCTGGGGATTTTGCTGCACCTGAGTTGGTGGAGCAGGCGGACTCGGCGTGGGGGTGATCGTTGCTGTGGAAGTGGAGGCCACTCTCGAAGCTTGGCGCGTGGGCGAAGGCGTAGGCGTGGCCTGGGCAACCGCCTGTGGCTCCGGGCGTGGCGCATCTCGCAAAATTTGAAACCCCCAAACCCCAATCGCCACGACTATGATCCCCAAAATTGTGAATAACCCAGCCATAGTCCAGATCGGGAAGCTGCCCCGTTTGCGTTTTGGTTTGCGCCCATCGGCGTTTTCCTGGCTGGCTTTGACCTGCTCCAGGCGCTCCTGGGCACGCAAATGCGTCGGGTTAAGTTCCAGCACGCGCCGCAGACAATCTGCTTTGCGCTCGGGTTCTGCAACCGCATAACTTAATAAAAACCAGCCCTTTTCTGAGTCTGGATTGAGGCGTAAGTATTGCATCAAGAGCGGACGCGCCTCCTGCATCCGTTTTTCTCGCATCAGCTCGGTAGCCTGCTGCAAGAGAAAATGCTCTGGCAGCGCGCTTTGGTTGTTGTGCGGTTGCGAATTATCTTCCATAAAGCCTCCCTGCTGAAAATCCGACTAACAAATGCGCGGTAGCAATTCCCCGGCCAGCACATCGACAACGCGCC
>JACNJM010000177.1 GCA_014382605.1 Anaerolineae bacterium | reverse complement strand
GCCTGACGGATCACCCCCAGCGTGCCTTCAGAACCAACGAGTAGGTGGGCCAGATTGATGTGGTTGGGCGAGATGGGGGGGTAGGCCTGACCGGAGACGGAAGACGGAGGGCGGAATTGCGGCGGTGCAGATGGGGACCAGGGCAGCAAATAATTGAGATTGTATCCGGCGGCGCGGCGGTAGGTGCGCGGCCAGCGGGCGCGGATTTCGTCGGCGAGGGTTTCGCGGATGTCGAGGGCGGCAGCGTAGAAAGCGTTAATAGTTGAAGGTTGAAGGTTGGCAGGTTTGAGCGCTGAAATCGCTGTTTCAGTAAGGGTTTCCATTTCTCCATTGCCAAAAATGGTTTCGAGGGCGACAACATGATCGGCGAACATGCCGTAGACAATGGAGTGCGCTCCGCTGGCATTGTTGGCGAGACTGCCCCCCAAAGTGGCGCGGTCAGCGGAGGCCGGGTCGGGGCCGATCATCAGGCCGTGGGGCGCCGCGGCGCGGTTGATGTCCCGCAATATTGCCCCCGGTTCGGCAGTTACCCAACCATCAGCCCCTGCATGGTTTTTGTGTACTTCGTGGATTTTGTTGAGATAGCGCGAACAATCGAGAATCAGAGCTTCGCCAACGGCCTGCCCGGCCAGTGAACTGCCCGCCCCGCGCGCCAGCACAGGCACGCGGTATTTGGCTGCCAGCTCTACCGCCGCGTTGAGATGATCGAGCGTGCGCGGAAAGCCTACCCCCAGCGGCGTAATCTGGTAGAGTGAAGCATCGGTACTGTAGATAACGCGTGTGGCATCATCGGTGCGGATTTCTAGCCCGGCGCGGCGTAATTCGTGGAGTAAGTCGAGATTTAACATATCGCCCCATTGTAGAGCAAAAGCTGCGCGCCGACAAGATTCCCCGGAAATTTCGAGAATATCATATTGACTTACGCTAGCGAAAGTGCTATATTTAGAGTGTTGACTTTCGCTAGCGTAAGGAGTTTCGATGAGCGAAGAGTGGATCAGTACCCAGGAAGCGGCCCAACAACTTGGCATTACAACCGCCCGTATTCGACAGTTAGTGGCCGAAAAAAAAATAAATGCTCAAAAAGTGGGCGGAAAGTATCGCGGGCAGTGGTTAGTTAGTGCCAGTGATATTGCCCAACGTATTCCAAAAGGAGTAAGTACTCAGATGAATGTAAAAAATCGTATGACCCCCAACCCGATCACGGCCTCACAGCAAACCAATTATAACCAGGCCTTGCGGCTGATGCAGCAAAACAATATCAAGCACTTGCCCATCGTTGATAACCACGATAAATTAATAGGCATCGTTACCTATAACGATATGTTGCGTGCTGAGCCTTCGCCTGTGACAAGCCTGAGCGTTTTCGAAATTGCATCCCTGTTGGAAAAAGTCACCATGAAACAGATTATGAACCATCCTGTCTTGGCGATTGAAGAAACCTGCAGCATTGCCAACGCAGCTAAATTTATGCTGGATAACGATATTGGCTGCCTGCCGGTGGTGCGCGATGATGCGCTGGTTGGCATTATTACCGACACAGATATCTTCAAAACTTTTGTTGAGATAACTGGCGGCGGACAGGCGGGGACTCGCCTGGAGGCCAAAGTCCCAGATCAAAAAGGCCAGTTGGCAGCCCTGACACAGGCGCTCACTGATGCTGGGGCCTACATTGTCTCGGTGGCGATATCTTATGATGATTCAGGCGATTATTCGTATGTTGATCTCAAGGAGCGCGGCGGGGATGAGCAGAAAATCCGCGCGGAGTTGGGAAAACTGGATAATGTGGAAGTGCTTGAAATCCGCCCCAGTGACGGTGATCAGTTGCACAGTTTTGGAAAATAGATGATTGCTCAAAACAGGCAGGCTCAACTCCTGCCTGTTTTTTATAAAATTTACCAACCACGCGGGGGCCACGGGATGGGTCGCACTCGTTGCCCAAAGCATGGTATAACTAGGCCAGTCAACCCACAACGAAACGACCCCAAAAAGTATATCCCATGCCTCAATTTGAATTCCACATTTCTCGCCAGTCACGCCAAAATTATCAATTTGACCTGACCCTGTTCAGCTTGAGCGGCAATGTTATCTTTGCCGATTTTAGCGCCGCGCGGCTCTTTGCCCAGAAAATGAATGTCAAACGCCGTCCAGAGCAGACCGTCCAGGCCGGACATATCCATGCCATGGGGTTGATCGATGAGATTTTGCATTTACTGGCGCGCCAGTATCGTCTGCAAACCAACCCTCTGGCGCTGGAGAAGGCGCTGGCCTGGCTGGAGCAACATGTAGGCGCTGATACGGTGGACGAGAGCTTGTTGCGCTTTGTGAAAGAATTTCCACCCGTCGCGGTCTATCGCGGCGAAATTTCACCTGAAGATTATTTGCAAGGCCGCAGCGATGGGTTGCTCAACCGCCAGATTGCGCTTGAAGAGTTGCTTATGCTCTGGCTGGCAAACACCAACCCGGCATTTAAACCCTATAGCGAACTTTTTGATGATCAAACTCTGGTTGCAGAAACAGCCTACTCGCAGATTATTCAAGAACTGGGGGAATTCTTTGAGACACAGCCCCGCTTCGGGTCCGCTAATCAAACCCTGATTGAAGTCTTGCGCGCCCCCGCATTGGCTGCGCCCGATTCCCTCGAGGGGCAGTTAGATTTCATCCGCCAACAATGGTCATCCGTTCTGGGTAAATTCTTGCAGCGCCTGCTCAAGGGACTTGATTTTATCAAAGAGGAAACCAAACCAGGTTTCTTTGGCCCCGGGCCGGTGCAGGTGCCGCAATATCCAGCCCCAGGGCAGGCGGTTGGCGACTATCCGCTTTTTGAGGAAGAACGCTTCAGCCCCGATAGCGATTGGATGCCGCGCCTGGTGCTACTTGCCAAGAATACCTATGTCTGGCTAGACCAGTTGAGTAAGGAATATCAGCGCGAGATCAAGCGCCTGGATCAGGTGCCGGACGCAGAACTGGACAAACTGGCAGGCTGGGGCTTTACCGGCCTGTGGCTGATCGGCCTGTGGGAGCGCAGCGCCGCTTCTCAGCGGATTAAACAGCTTTGTGGCAACCCCGATGCGGTTTCCTCGGCCTATTCGCTCTACGACTACACCATTGCCAACGACCTGGGTGGTGAAGCCGCGTATGACAACTTGCGTCACCGCGCCTGGCAGCGTGGCATCCGCGTGGCTGCCGATATGGTGCCCAACCACGTTGGTATTTATTCTAAATGGGTGGTTGAGCGCCCTGACTGGTTTGTCGCCCTCGATGAGCCACCCTTCCCAACCTATTCGTTTAATGGCGAAAATCTCTCGCACGACGAGCGCGTGGGTATTTATATTGACGATCATTATTACGATAAATCCGACGCCGCCGTGGTTTTTAAACGCGTCGATCATTGGACGGGGGATGCCAAATATATTTACCACGGCAATGATGGCACCGCTATGCCCTGGAACGATACTGCTCAACTCGATTATCTCAACCCCGAAGTGCGCGAAACCGTCATCCAGACGATTTTGCACGTGGCGCGTCAATTCCCCGTGATTCGTTTTGATGCCGCCATGACGCTGGCGAAGAAACATTTTCAGCGTTTGTGGTTTCCGCAGCCCGGTACCGGCGGCGATATTCCCTCGCGAGCCGAATATGGCCTCACCCGTGAACAATTTGATGCTGCCATGCCGCTTGAATTCTGGCGCGAAGTCGTTGACCGAGTTGCCAAGGAAGTCCCCGATACCTTGCTGCTGGCGGAGGCCTTCTGGATGATGGAGGGCTATTTTGTGCGTACGCTGGGCATGCACCGCGTGTATAACAGCGCCTTCATGAATATGCTGCGCGACGAGAAAAACGCCGAATATCGCCAACTCATCAAGAATACGCTCGAGTTTGACCCCCAGATTCTCAAGCGTTATGTCAATTTTATGAACAACCCCGATGAAGAGACCGCCATCCACCAGTTTGGCAACGGCGACAAATATTTCGGCATCTGTACGCTGATGTCCACGCTGCCGGGCTTGCCTATGTTCGGGCACGGTCAAGTGGAGGGTTTTCACGAAAAATATGGCATGGAATACCGCCGCGCCTACTGGGACGAATATCCCGACACCCATCTGGTTGAGCGCCACGAACAACAGGTCTTTCCCTTGCTGCATCGCCGCGCCCAATTTGCTGAAGTTGAAAACTTCTTCCTGTACGATTTTTACACGCCGCACGGGCAGGTGGATGAAAATGTTTTCGTGTTTTCCAATATCGATCAAGGACAGCGCTCGCTGGTTATTTATCATAACCGTTGGGCCGACACCCGCGGCTGGATCAAAGCATCGGCGGCATACCTCGATAAAGCCAGCGATGAATTGCGCCAGACGCATCTCGCCGAGGGCCTGGCGCTCGACTATCAGCCCGATACCTATACGATTTTCCGCGACCATGTCAACGGGCTGGAATATATCCGCGCCAATACCGAGTTGCACGAGCGCGGTCTGTATATCGAAATGGGCGCGTATAAACATCAGGTCTTTGTCGATTTTCGTCAGGTGACCGATAACGAATGGGGTCAATACCGCCAATTATCCGAATACCTCGATGGCCGCGGCACCCCGAATATCGAAGAAACCATGCAAGAAATTCTGCTCCAGCCGTTGCTGACGCCATTTCGCGAATTGGTCAACCCGGTCATGTTTGAGCATTTGCTAACCTGCCAACCCATCACCCTGCAGACAACCCTGGACGAAATTGAACAAAAAATGCTGAGTTTGTTAATTGAAATCGAGCGCATGACCGAAATTGAAGTTGAGCAGGAGCGCATTGTCGAAGTGACTTTAAACCGGCTGGATGCCTTTTGGGATTTGCCCGTTGCCGAGAAAGGCACACCGAACGCCCTCGCGGATTGGCTGCTGCCCGAAGAAGCCGATCCCGCCTTCAAAGGGGTGCTGCTGGGTTGGCTCTGTACCCATAACCTGGGCGCTGCCGTCGGCGCGGACGAAGAAGAAATTCCGGCGCGCAGCCGCGAAATGCTCGACGAATGGCTGCTCGCCAAGATCGTTGGGCAAACGCTGGAGGGCTTGGGCGCGGGCGCTGAAGCGGTTGCTCAGGGGGTGGCCGCGCTCTATGCGCTGGTTCAACACCAGGGCTGGTACGCGATCCCCGGCGAAGCCGGTTACACCCTCAAAAACTGGCTGCGCGATGCTGATGTCCAACGTCTATTACGAGTTAATCGCTATCAAGGCGTGCGCTGGTTCCACAAAGAATCTTTCGAGAAATTCCTGCGCTGGATGCTGGCCGTGGCGTTGATTGAAATTGACGCCGACTCAGCGGTTAACGAAACCGATAGAGAAGAAATAATTGCCGAGCTATTTGAACGGACGCAAGTGTATCGCGCCGCGGCTCAGGCTTCTGAATATCAGGTTGAAAAGCTGCTGGCCGCTTTTGAGTGAGTTGCCTCGTTATTATTCCCGCTGAAAGTGTTTTGTCAGGCGCGTCCTGACGCGCTCAAAAACTTCATCGCCGCGCAGAAAGATTACGCAGCATAGAGGTGCAAATATTCCTTCTTTAGCCGACCAATTCAAATCGCTGGGTGTCAACCTGGGGATGGACCATCTGCCGCAAACGCCGCCCGCGGCGCGCAAGGATTTTTCGATTGAGAAAGTCATCGCTGGGGAGTGGCGGTCTACCCGCGGTGGAGAGGCCTTCGTTGTGGAGAAGCGCTATCCGGATTCCTTTCGGCAGGGTTCTGTTCCCCTGAGAGGCGATTCTCCACCGGGGATTATCGCGGCCTGGGCGAAAGCGCCGCAACTCAGCCAGCTTGATCTTGAACAATTCCTGTTCTTGGATACCGAAACTACCGGATTGTATGGGGGTACGGGCATTTACACTTTCCTGATCGGCGCAGGCCGTTTTGAAGGAGATGAATTCCGTATGGCGCAGTTCTTTTTGCGCGACCCTGGCGAAGAGAGCGCTCAACTGGCTGCCTTCGAGCAGTTCGCGGCCCCTTGCGAAGCGATTGTCAGTTTTAACGGCAAGTCGTTTGATATGCCTATGCTCAATAATCGTTTTGTGATGAATGGCTGGCCGCTGCCGCTCAAAGATGCCGGACATCTCGATCTCTTGCATCTGGCGCGGCGTTTATGGAAAGCGCGTTTGCCCAGCCGCGCGCTTGGCGATCTGGAAAGCCGTATTTTGGGATTGCGCCGCTCGGAGCAAGATGTCCCTGGCTGGATGATTGCTGACCTGTATTATGATTATTTGCACACTGGCGATGCGCGCCCGCTACGGGGTGTTTTTTACCACAACGAGATCGACGTGGTCTCGATGGCGGCCTTGCTCAATTATATTTCGGCTCTGCTGACCAATCCGGTGGAAGGTGATATTGAGCACGGTTTGGATTTAATTTCGATTGGAAAACTCTACGCCGATCTGGGGCATCTGGATACCGCAGCCGAAATTTATCGCCGCGGCCTGAGCTATGCCGATTTGGAACAAGATGCTTATTGGCGGGCATTGGAACAACTCTCGTTTTTGCATAAAAAACAAGACGAAGTTGATGAGGCCATGCAATTGTGGCAGGAAGCTGCCGAAGCGGGGCAGATTTATGCCCATGTCGAAATTGCCAAAATCTACGAACATCGGCGCAAGGACTACGCGGAAGCTTCCCGTTGGACTCAAGTTGCCGTTGACATTATCTCTACCCCCAGCCACCCCGCCGTTGATCGCGCCCATTGGCTGCCAGAATTAGAGCATCGCCTGAAACGGCTAAAACGCCGTGGCGCCCAGACATCTCTATAAGTTTAGGACTTACGCAAAACGATGAGGGATACGCCCCTATTTTCGGGCTTTCTTTTGCGAAAGTGCGTAAGCCCTGAAGTTGATACTCACTATGACCAATAAATACACATTACGAAACCCCCATCTTCCCGGCGATACCTTTTATTGGGAAGGCGGTTCTACCGGAATATTGCTAATCCACGGCTTTACCGCCACGACCGCCGAAGTGCGCTTGTTGGCAGAGCGACTGCACGCCAAGGGGTACACGGTCTCAGGGCCGTTGCTGCCGGGGCATGGCACCACCCCCGCGGATGCCAATCGCTTTTCCTGGCAAGATTGGATCGCCACGGCTGAAGCGGCCTATCAGGAAATCAGCGCCCGTTGTGAGCGCGTTTATGTGGGCGGCGAATCAACCGGGGGCGTGCTGGCGCTTTATCTCGCCAGCCAACACCCTGAAATCCGTGGAGTATTGGCATACGCCCCGGCGATGGACCTTGGCCTTTCGCGTTGGGAAATTCTGGCGTTACGTCTGGCCGCGCCTTTTATTCCCGCTCTGGACAAACATCTTGCCGAGGATAATTTGCCCTGGCAGGGATACACGGAAACCCCCCTCAAGGCGCTGCTGCAATTAATCGCTTTGCAACGCTGGGCTTGGCCGCTTTTACCCGCTGTTCAACAACCGTTGCTCATCATCCAGGGCGCGCACGATGGGCGTATCCCGTCAGATGTGCCTGAGAGAATTGCCGAAAAAGTGAGCGCCGCCCATGTTGAGATTTATTTTATGGAACAGTCGGGGCACGTGGTGATTCTCGATCGGGAGATTGACCAGGTTGCGGCATTGACGCTGGAATTTTTGGCGCGCGGCGATTAGTATTTTTTAGCCTCTGCAACCTTTGATGCTGCGGTGCCCAGTTCTAGCGGGGAAATTCTTGCACGATTTCGGCCATAATTGCCAGGGCAATTTCTTCGGGCTTGCGTCCCCCTAAATTTAACCCAATCGGGGCGCGGATGCGGTCGAGTTGCACCGCGCTTATGCCTGCGTTGAGCAAACGCTGGCGGCGCTGTTCTTGCGTATTGTGGCTGCCCAGCGCGCCGATGTAGAAGGCCGGACTGTCCAGGGCAGCGATGAGAGCCGGATCATCCAGTTTGGGGTCGTGGGTCAACGCGGCGACGGCGGTGGTGCGGGTGAGTGTGAGTTCGCGCAAAGCCTGATCAGGCCAGGCGGTGATGATTTTGTCGGCGCGGGGGAAACGTCGCGCGTTGCCAAAGCCTTTGCGTGGATCAATGACAATGATACGAAATTCAAGTGTGTTGGCGAGCGCGACCAGCGCAACGGCAATATGAACACCCCCGATGATGACCAGCGTGGGGGGTGGGTGCGAGACATGGAGAAAGAAATCTACTTCGGGGGTGAGATGCATGATTCCGGAGGACTGGTTGCGCTGCAAGGCCCCCCGGAGGGAATCCAGCGCCTGTGCGTGTAGCTCACCCTCGAGCGCGCCAACGCTGTGCCCGTCTTCGTCCAGGAGTAAGCTTTTGCCTAGCAAGTTCTCCGGCCCGCGTACGACCATCCCCGTGGCGATTGTTTTTTCTCTCGGCCAGAAATCCAATTGTGCAAGATCGTAAGGGCGCACAAAAACTGAAATCTGGCCGCCGCAAGCCAGCCCAACTTCCCAGGCGGTTTCGTCGGTGATGCCATATTGCAAAAGCCGCGGCTGGCGGTTTGCGAGGCTTTCCAGCGCGGCCTCTACGACCGCGCCTTCCACGCAGCCGCCGCTGACCGAGCCGAGCATTTCGCCTGTTGCGGAGACAGCCATATTCGCGCCTGTGCCGCGCGGGGCAGAACCCCAGGCTTGGATGACGGTTGCCAGGGCAGCGTTTTTTCCCTCTTCGCGCCAGCGGATCAGGTCGGTGATGATTTTACGCATCGGAGCCTGGATTTAATTGCGCCAGCATCTCGGCGGGTGTATTGACAGGATTCTGGCAGGTGAAGCCCTGGCAGACATAAGCGGTGGGGCGTTTGTTTTGCAGGGGACGCTTCTTGAGAATTTCTGGGGCTGCTTCAGGAGCCGGGTAGGGGGTGTGCGCACTGAGCGTGCGCGGCCGGTAGCTCTGCCACAGCGCATCGAGGAGCTGTTGTGTCTCTGGGTGATTGCGCTCGCCAATCATGGCGACCTCGCGGCTGGGGCCAATTGCCCGGTCTGCTGCGCATAGCCATTGAGCAAAGCCGGTTGGATAACGAACCATTTGGAGAGCCAGTGTGGAGAGCATTTTTTCGGCGTGGTCATGCCATTGGGTATTTAGTTCATACGCGGCAAGTTGTAACAGCGCCGTGGCTGCCAGCGCGTTTCCAGAAGGGGTGGCATTGTCTTGCAGGTCTTTGGGGCGTAGCAGCAACGCTTCGTGATCGTCGCGCGTGTCGAAGAAACCCCCTGCCGGATCGCTGAAGTGGGCCAGCATTTCAGCGCCCAGTTTTTTCGCCGCTGCATACCAGCGGAGATTTGAATCGGTCTGATAGAGCGCCAGCAAGGCGAGGATCAAGCTGGCATAATCTTCCAGATAGGCATTGTATTGGGCCTGCCCGTTGCGCCACGAGCGCAGCAAGCGATCCTCCCGATAGAGATTTTCAAGCAAAAAATCGGCGTTGCGTTCAGCCACCTGGGTGTAATCATCTCTGTGCAAATAGCGTCCGGCTTCGGCGAAGGCGGTTAACATCATGGCGTTCCAGAAGGTGAGTACCTTGTCGTCGGTGCCGGGGCGGATGCGCCTAGCGCGTTTTTTGAGCAGCAGGTTATGTAGTTGGGCTAATTTGTTGGGCACGTCATCGCGCTGGAGATCAAATTCTTCGGCGAGTTGTTCATCGTCCAAAACGCGTTGCAAGATGTTTTTGCCCTCAAAATTACCGCTTTGTGTCACGCCGTAGGCAGCCAGGAAAAAGGAGGCCTCCCCGGGGTCTGGGATGACTTCCTGAATCTCTTCAAGTGTCCAGATGTAGAATTTGCCTTCTTCCCCTTCGGAATCGGCATCCAGGCTGCTGTAAAAGCCGCCTTGGGGGTGTGTCATTTCGCGCAGCGTGAAATCCAATGTCTCTTCGCAGATGCGGCGGAATAATGCCTCGCCGGTGAGTAAATAGGCGTGCAGATAGGCTAGCGCCAACTGGGCATTATCGTAAAGCATTTTTTCGAAATGCGGCACCAGCCAGTGCGCATCCACACTATAACGGGCAAAGCCGCCGCCGACGACATCGTATATGCCGCCTTGAGCCATGGCGCGCAAGGCGTGTGTGGCGATCTCTAGCGCCGTCTGATTGCCGCGAGCAGCTTGGTTACCGCGAGTGGCCTGTCGGAGCAGAAATTCGATTGCCATCGGCTGCGGAAATTTGGGCGCTTGCCCCCAGCCGCCATACTTCTGATCGTAGGCTTGCATCAGGTGCGCGGTGGCTTGCTCCAGGGTTTGCGGGCCGATTTCGTTCTCTGCGGTGTCGGGCGTATTGAAGGTTTGTTGCAGTTGTTGGGTGAGCGTTTGGCTGCTTTGCAGAATTTTGTCGCGCTCATCGCGCCAGATTTGTGCGATGCTGAGCAAGATTTGTCGAAAAGCGGGCATGCGGTAGCGCGGCTCCGGGGGGAAATAGGTTCCCCCGTAGAAGGGTTCGCCCTCTGGGGTTAGAAAAACGCTCATCGGCCAGCCACCCTGCCCGGTCATCGCCACGACCGCCTGCATGTAGATCGTGTCAATGTCGGGGCGTTCTTCACGATCCACTTTGATGTTGACGAAGTGCTGATTCATAATTTCCGCGGTCTCTACATCCTCGAAGGATTCATGCTCCATGACATGGCACCAATGGCAAGCCGCGTAGCCGACACTCAGAAAAATGGGTTTGTCTTCGCGGCGCGCTTTTTCGAGGGCTGCTTTGCCCCAGGGATACCAGTTGACGGGGTTGTTGGCGTGTTGCAGCAGATAGGGGGAATTTTCGTTGGATAATCGGTTAGGCATTTCGATGATCTCCTTGCGCGGTTGGCATCCATTATACTGGATGCTGCGAAAAACAAATATCTTCCGACTCTGCAGTAAATATTTGACCAGGCGCGACTTTTAGAAAGCCGTGGCGGATGCGAGGGATACATATCTTTTCAAGGCGATATACGCTAAAATAGTATTGCAATTGAAGTGTGCGGGGTGGGTGCTGGCATGGCGTAAGAATCCGAAGTTTGCGGTATTTTTATGGCTTGTATAAACCGGAGATATTCTGCAAATGAACACTGGCCTGTATCAAAGTGTAATTGAACAATCGCAAGATGGGATTGCAATCTGCGATGAAAATGGGATCATGGCGGTCTGGAACCGCGCCATGGAACGTATTACGGGCATTCTCGCCGATGATATGCTTGGATTGAAGGTTTGGGAGATGCAATTTGCGCTCCTTCCGGAAGCCGACCAGACTCCAGAACGTCTGACCCAATTGAAAACAAATTTGACCCATTTTTTACAAACCGGCGAATCGCCCGTTGCGAATAAGCTCGTTTCCAGGGAGCTTATCCGGCCCAATGGAGTTTCGTTGTATGTCGAGGGGTTAAACTTTTCCATTCAAACTGAATCTGGCTACATGCTAGCCAGCTTTACCCGCGATATTACAGAATTCCATCTTACCGAATTAGCGCTGAAGCGAAATGAGCAGGTTCTGCATGAGAAAGCCAAACAGCTTGAAGCGCTTTTTAACGCCAGTTTAACATTTGCGCGCCTGAGCGAACCACGCTTAGTAGCCGAAAATGTGCTGGCGATACTAGAAGACCAAATGGGCTATCGCCGCGGAGCGATCGTGCTGTACGATATCGAGGCCGGAAAATTCCAATTATTGGCTCATGCGCGCATGGGGTTGGCGGAGCAGGATTTTCTCGATGAAATCGTACGGGTGCAGCGTTTCTTTGAAATGGAAAGCGGCATTACGCGCTGGGTTGCTTTGCATGGCGAAGTGGTGCGCCTGGGGGATGTGAATGCCGACCCGCGTTATCTATGCGCCGATCCGGCGATCCAATCCGAATTGGCGGTTCCTTTACAGGTTGGCGGGGAAACCATCGGCGCGATTAATGTTGAGAGTGAAAAACCCGACGCTTTTGATGAAAACGACGAACGCCTGCTCATGATTTTGGCAAACCAGGCCGCCGTTGCGATTCAGAATGCGCGTTTATTTCAAGATACCCGGCTCCAAGCCAAAGAGTTGGCGGCCATCAACACTTTGAGCCAGCGCGTCAGCCAGACATTATCGCTGGAAGACTGTGCCGAGGCAGCTGCCGAAGGTATACTGGATGCAACCCAAGCCAATGTTGGATTTATCATGCTGCTCGAAGGAGATGATCTGATCCCGATTTCGGTTCGGTATCGGAATTTTGAGCGCGCTTTTAAAGGGCTGCCCACGCATAAAATCGGCCAGTGTTTGTGTGGATTGGCAGTATCCGAAAAAAGGTTGATTTTTTCTTGCCCAATCGATACGGACGAGCGCTGCACCTGGAATGAATGCAAGCAGATTGGTCTGCGCTCTGCGGCTGTGGTTCCATTGATCCGGGGGGATCAGGTATTTGGGATCGTGGGATTAGGGACTGAGGCAGAACGGAATTACGACCAGCAAAAAGATTTTATTGAAACGCTGGGCAGCGTGATCGCAAACGGCATACATAACGCCTTGCTATTCACCCAAGAGCAACAGCGTCTCCGCGAGGCTGAAGCGCTTCGGCAGGCGGCCAGTTCGATAACAGCGAGATTAGATTTACAAGAAGTGCTGGGAGGCATTCTGGATGGCCTGGCTATAGTGATTACTTACGACAGTGCGGCCTTGTTTTTACGGCGCGATGGGCGCTTACATCTGCTTGCCGGACGCGGTTTTCCGGACTCGGCGAAATTGCTGGGCGCGAAATTTCCGGAAGATGAGTTTACAAATCAGGTGTATGAAACGCGCCGACCTCTCGTACTGGAAGATGCGCTAACAGAGGATGGCTTTAAGCAGTGGGGCGATGTAGATTATATTCGCGGCTGGATGTTGTTGCCCCTGGTTGTCCGCAATGAAGTGATTGGTTTTATGTCGGTGGATAACCGGATACCGAATGCCTATCGAGAAGCCGACGCGGAGTTTGCGACAGCATTTGCATCTCAGGCTGCGATTGCTGTCGATAATGCGCGGTTATTTGAATCCACCAAAAAGCGCCAGGAAGATTTATCCATATTGTTTGGTGTCAGTCAACTGCTGGCATCTACCATGCAAATGGAATCCGTCCTCCAATTGATTGCGAAATACGCTACGCAACTTCGGGGTTTAGGCAGTGGGGCGATATATCTTGTCGATGGTGAATTCTTGTTATTGGGTGCAACAACACCACCCTTGCCTGCGGATTTCCCCCCAGAATTACGGCGTGCAAATCTGACCGATCATCCTCATATCGCCGAGGCGCTCTCATCTCGAAAACCCGTGATTATTTCAGATGTATCTGAGACGAGTTTGTCTGAGGCGGAGCGCGCGGTTGCTGAACTCAGGATGTTGTGTTCAATCCTTTACGTTCCCTTGCTGGCTGGCGCGCGGCTTGTTGGCGCTTTAATTCTGGCTTCCACAAATGGCGTGCATGAGTTCTTGCCCGATGAAATTGAATTGTATCTGAGTCTGGCAAATCAGGCCGCTCTGACCATCGAGAATGTTCGTTTATATGAGGCATCCCAACGCCATGCCTTCGAGTTGGAAAAACGGGTTGCCGAGCGAACCAAAGAATTACAAACCTTCGTCAACCTGATGGCCGGAAGAGAAGTGCGCATGGCGGAGCTAAAGAAGGCCATTAAAAAATTGCGAAAACAATTGAGTGATGCTGGAATGGAGCCAATCGCAAATGATCCGCTGTTAGAGCCTGGATATTTTGTTGAAGATACCAGATAGGTCTGGCTGTCCTATTCCCCGAATTCCAGGTCAAAGTTAAGTTCATCGTTCCATTCATCAGCCGTTTCAATCGTAATCTCGCTAAAGAGTCCATCTTGATTGGCGTTGACAAAGTGCCGTTTGACCAATTCCAGCATCGCTAAAAAAGTAACCACCACATCCAGGCGCGAACGATTCTCTCCGAGAATAATACCAAAAGTAGCCCGTCGGCTGCGCTTCAGTAGTTGGACGATATGCCCAATTTTTTCGCGGATCGTCACTCTCGGCGCTGAAACTACCTTTCCGAGCGGCGTTCGGTTATCTACCTGAGCAAAGACTTCAACCGCCAGATTGTGAAGATCGTTCAGGCTGAAATCGCCAAAATCGGCACGCGCGGGGAGCGTTGGGGGGGCTGCCAGCCGCAAGTAGGTGCGCAAGCCTTCAGATGCGCGCGCTTCAAGAATATTTGCAATTTCCTTATAGCGTTTATAGGCCAAAAGTTGCCGGGCCAGCGCTTCGCCAGGGTCTTCTTCGCCTTCTTCGCGAGCGGGCGGGCGTGGTAGCAACGCTTCAGATTTAATTTGCAGTAATTTTGCCGCAATCACCAGAAAGGCAGAAACATCTTCGGGCGATTGTTCGGGCATGGCGCGAATATACCCCAGATACTGGTCTGTCACCTGTGCCAGAGCTAATTTTGTAATATCGAGTTCAGACTGTTCGATCAATTGGAGCAGTAAATCCAAAGGACCTTCGTAGACCTGAGTCACAACCTGATAGCTGCCGATTTGCTGGGTGGCAAAGTCAAATTTCATGCCCGTGATTATACCTGACAATTACACTTTGCCATGCTATACTTCCCCGCAGAAAGGCGAAGCGTATCTATTCTGGGAGTTAACCGTATGAGTGCCGAGTGGAAAGAAGTGGTTGCTGAGTGGCGGGGTAACACCGCCTTTATTGGCAAGAACTTGATGGGAGGCGCCGTCCAAATGGGCGAAGTGGATGGACGGCCGGGCATCTCACCGATGGAGTTATTATTGACCGGACTGGCAGGTTGTACCGGTGTTGATGTGGCTCTGATTTTAGGAAAGAAACGCCAGCCCCTGGATGATTTGCAGGTGCGCGTGCGTGGAAAAAGAGCCGACCAGCACCCCAAAGTGTATACAGAAATTGAAATTGAGTATTTGCTCTGGGGAGAAGGCCTGAGCGAAAAAGCCATTGAGCAAGCCATTGCGCTTTCGGAAGAGAAATACTGCTCGGCCAGCGCCATGCTCGGCGCAAAGGCACAAATTAATTCCACATATCGAATCCTGGCTCCCGGGGAAGCATTCCGTAAATAAAAAATCGCATGTAACGCTGGGCTATTATTTGCATCTAATCTGGCTGTATGTAGAAAATCCCCGCTGTGTTTCCACAGCGTCAAGCATATCTGATTATTAAATCAGGAGGACATCATGATAAACGAACCGATCCATGTTACCGACGCCGCTTTTGAGAAGTCTGTTTTGCAATCCGAGCTCCCGGTCGTGGTTGACTTTTGGGCCCCCTGGTGTGGGCCGTGCCGCATGGTTGCGCCGATTCTGGATAAACTTGCCAAAGAATACGAAGGCAAAATTGTGGTTGCCAAAGTCAATACCGACGAAAACCCCGAATGGGCGATGAAATATGGCGTTCAGGGCATTCCCACGATGCTTTTTGTGGCCGGCGGAAAAATTGTTCACCAACAGGTGGGCGCCATGCCAGAGCCAACGCTGCGCAATGTACTCGATCAATTCTTGAATGTGGTTGCCAATCAGGCTGCCGAATAATAGTTTTTAATTTTCACAAAAAGAGCCTGAACCGCAAAGCAGTTCAGGCTCTTTTTGTATTAGCTGGATTCGCGCTGGATATCGGCCCCCAGGCCGCGTAATTTCTCCTCGATGCGTTCATAGCCCCGGTCAATTTGCCCGACATTGCGTATTTTTGAGGTTCCGTCGGCGGCCAGGGCGGCCAGCACTAATGCCAGACCGGCGCGAATATCTGGGCTATCCACCGTTTCGCCAATCAATTGCGTTGGCCCTTGGACAATGCAGCGATGTGGATCGCATAAGACAATTTGCGCGCCCATGCCCGTTAGCTTGTCGGTGAAATACATACGGCCTTCATACATCCAGTCGTGAAAGAGTACCGTCCCGCGGGCCTGGGTGGCAACAACAATGGCGATGCTCATTAAATCGGTAGGAAAAGAGGGCCAGGGCATCACGTTAATTTTCGGGATGGCATCCCCGATATCAGGTTCAATTTCAAGAATTTGCTCTGCGGGAACAAGAATATCATCGCCATCCACTTCCCAGACTACCCCCAGTCGCCGAAATACCAGCCGCACCATATCCAGGTAGCGCGGCCCGGCGTTACGGATGCGAATGGATCCGCCGGTGACGACGGCTGCCCCGATGAAACTGACTACTTCGAGATAATCCGGCCCGATGGTAAATTCTCCGCTGCCCAACTTGGCAAC
Organism: Anaerolineae bacterium; assembly: GCA_014382605.1. GTDB lineage: Bacteria > Chloroflexota > Anaerolineae > Anaerolineales > UBA11858 > NIOZ-UU35. Next base: position 28,795 of record JACNJM010000177.1, on the reverse strand, counting down.
CCCTTCAATACTGAGTGTATTTGAGCCGATGTTGGTGATTTTGCCGCCGAGTGTGTTAATCAGGTGGCACAACTCCTGAACGTGTGGTTCCGAAGCAGCATTGCGCAAAATGGTTGTGCCCCGTGCTGTTGCCGCGGCCATGATGGCGTTTTCGGTGGCGGTGACGCTGGCCTCATCGAGCAAAATGTCGTTGCCTTGCAAACCTGTTGGCGCCGCAAAGTGGAAAACTCGCTCTGCGCGGTCGTATTCGATCTCGGCGCCCAGCGCTTCAAGCGCCAGAATATGCGTGTCGACGCGGCGGCGGCCAATCACATCGCCGCCCGGTGGGGGTAGATGCAACTCGCCGCTGCGCGCCGTCATTGGCCCGGCCAGTAATATCGAAGCACGAATGCGGCGGCACTCCTCCGGGTTGAGATCGTGGGTGCGTACCTCTTTGGCATGGACGCGCCAGGTATGATCGCCAATCGTCGTGATTTCAACCCCCAGGCTTGCGATTAATTTGCGCATAGACAACACGTCTTGAATTTCGGGGACATTATGCAAAACGACCGGTTCTTCGGTTAGCAGGCAGGCGGCCAGTAATGGCAGGGCGGCATTTTTATTTCCCGACGGGATAACTTCGCCGTTGAGCGGCTTCCCGCCATGAATGATGAAGCGTTCCATGTTGATCTCCGTATTCGGTATTTGTATCGGATTGTCTACGTTTTGAGGGACTTAATCGTAACGATCTCTCCGCCATGTAAATCTAGCAGGTCGGCGGCGCTGTGCCGGTTGGCGGCAATCTCGATCAGCCCAGCGCTGCCGATCACCGCGGCGCAAGCTCCGGCTGGAATTTCGCCAAAGGTTTTGGCCCAGGGCAGCGCACGGCCATCGGGGAGGTGAACGCGGTATTGTGCAGGATTGATGTTTTGTTTGGGGGACGTACTCATCCAGGGCGTTATTTGTAATTGCCCATCCGCAGTGTGCATGAATTGGCCCAGGCTGGTCAGCAGGTTGCCAAAATGATCGGCGTGCAAGATTTCGCCGTGGATACTGCCTTCGGGGGTAATCTCCAGCCGGGGAGGGGGCAGCCTCACCGGGTCTGGCACGGCGGGGCCAAAGCTCGGGGAGGATACGCCCAAAGAAGCATGTGCCGCCGCCGGGCTGAAAATATCCCGCCCGTGGAAGGTCGTCCCAGGGGTGGGTAGCCTATATTGGGGATTAGCTAATTCCCAGGCGGCGGCATCTTCGTTCATCACATAGCTAAAGCTGCCATTATCCGGCCCGACAAATCGATACGTACCGTTGTCGGCGATGATGGCCCGGCGCGGCGTGCCAACTCCGGGATCGATCACGCTGAGAAAGATGCTGCCCTTTGGGAAAAAATCAGCCGCCTGCCACAAAGTGAGCGCCGCGCGCCGGATATCGCCGGGGGGAATATTGTGGTTGAGATCAATCATGCGGGCTGTGGGGTTGATGCGGGCGATCACGCCTTTCATGATGCCCACAAACGCATCGCGCGTGCCAAAATCGGTTAGCAAAACAATCGGGTTGTGCATAGCGCAGATTATACGATGATCTCGGCATTAGTGCATTATGCCTGTATAATATTCGCATGTTAGCAAAGATTTTATTATTTGCGCTGCTGGGCTGGTGTGGGGGGGCGCTGGTGAACTGGCTCTCGGATGTGCTGTGTTCGCTGCGGCTTGATTCGCTTCTTGCTGATGTGCCTTGCAAAGCCTGTGTTTTGCCGAAGCAATGCGGCGCGTATTTGACAGGGTTGCAGCGTTGTTCGCAATGCAGCCGATGGCGCGCCCGTTATCTGCTAGTTAATATTGTGTTCGTGGGGATCAGTATTTGGCTGGGGGGCGTGCCGCCCGCGGGGATGCCGTACGGGGTGAGTATGGCGCTGATGCTGTTCTTCGGAGTCGTAACGGTGATTGATGTGGAGCATCGCTTGATTTTGCATCCGGTGAGTTGGGTTGGTGCGCTGATGGGTTTAGGGTTTGGCATCTGGTGGCGCGGTCCTGTGGCTACTTTGCTGGGCGGCGCGGCTGGTTTTGCTCTGATGCTGAGTTTATATTTCTTCGGCGACCTGTTTGCGAAATGGATGGCGCGTTTGCGCGCTGAAACCCTGGAAGAGGTGGCACTGGGCTTTGGCGATGTGAATCTGGCTGGGATTTTGGGCTTGCTTTTGGGCTGGCCGGGAGTTATTGGCGGTTTGGTGCTGGCAGTTTTGTTGGGCGGGGTGTTCAGTTTGCTGTATTTGGTGGGAATGTTGATTGTGGAACGCCGTTACCGGGCGTTTGCGGCTATTCCGTATGGCCCCTTTTTGGTTGCCAGCGGGGTGATTTTGCTCTTTTTGCAGGATTTTATGTGGGGAATTTTGCCGTAAAGACGAAGGTTTTGTTCTATTCCAGGAAATTCAATACGCGTACCAGAACTTCGTCCGGGGTCAGAACATCAGTGTCGATGTGCAGATCGGCATGTTGATGGGCATGCGCAAGACGTTCGAGTTGCTGTTGGTATTCCTGTACGGTCCAGTTGAAATTTTTGCGCGTCATTGTGACGGGGTACGATACTTCGAGGAAAATCAGAATATCGGGATTTGTGATGTGTTGCCACATATTGGGGGCAAAGGAGTGCTCCTGGGCAATGTGGCGTACGCTGAAACCGCGCGCTTTCAACCGGCGGGCCAGTTCCGACTTTCCAGAGCCGCAAGCTCCTACGATTCCAATTCGTGTGTTTTTATCATCCATATCTGCGCTGGCGGCAACTGTTCAAACTGCCGCAACTGCGAAGTAGTATTTACCTCGGAAACCATCTTATTAGGATTGACCGTTATCTTGTGCTGTGCGACTGATTTCGCTGGCTCCCCCGAGGATTGCCAGCGCGTCATTCATCTGAACGCACTGCTGGGGGCCAGGGTGATATTCGGGCGCTTCGTTTTGGCGGCGTAGTAGCACCACGCTGACATCATAATCGCGTTCGATAGCTTCAACACTCAAGCCGTTGAGGGTCGATTGTTCTGTGACCTGTAGACTGGCGAGGCAAAGCGACTGGCCTTCTACCGTGATGGGGCGGGTCATATCTACGCCCGCGGCGGTAGCTGCAAAAATCGGCGAAGCCGTAGCCGAGGTACTGATGGCCTGAAAGCCAAATTGCTCTTTGAGTTCATGTGCAAATTCATCATCGAAAATGCGCACCACCACACGGATGTCTGGATTCAAGCGACGCGCTTTCATGGAGACTTGCAAATTCAGTCCGTCTTGCCGTGTGCAAAGAATGATCGCTGTGGCTTTGGCAACTCCGGCGGCCTCCAGCGCGCTTTCACGGGCGCTATCATCGATCAACACGGGGATGCCCAGGTCGCGCACGCGATTGACAAGGTCTGCCTTGGGGCTGAGGTCAATTACCACTACGTCGCGCCCCAGCGAGTGCAAATGCTGCGCCACGCGAACGCCTAAATGACCTAAACCTACTAAAACAACATGACGGTTGAATGTGGATGCAACGGCCATTTCCCACTCCTTGCCGCGGGCGCGGCGATTGAAAAAAAGTACGCCAAAGTCGGCCACGCCTTGCGCCAGTATTCCAATGCCGATGACCGGCATCAGAAAATAGAATATCTGTAGATACCAACTTTGAGGGAAACTGATTATCGGGTTCAGGAAAACCAGGGTGAGGATGTGATAAGCTGAGGTAGCGACATCCCCGATGGGTTCGCCAGCCAAGCGCGCCAGATATTGATAAAACAATCCCCCACCATAAATGGCTACGATGAATAAGGCCAGCGGCCACTGGAATTGGCGAAAAAGCAGCCAGCTATCGCGCAAGCCCGCGCGTAATCTTCGACCCAGCAAGGATTTTGAACGCCATCTCATGGCCCGAGTGGCAAGCGCACTGTCATACGTCGAATCATGACGCTGCTGTCATGGGTGGCTTCGTCGGGGGTTGAGACAACGCGTAGCGCGACTACGCTAATATCATCTACCGGGCGGCCATTATCCAATTTCAGCGCGTGTTTAAGCAGGGAATCGGCAACAAATTGGGGGGAGGGATCTTCGTCGTTATCCAGCGTGGATTGCAGGCATGTTACCGCGTCCATCGAGTGTCCATCGCGTGAACCAGCGTGGGTGATACCATCCGTGAAGATGACCACGGTGAGGCCGGGTTTGAGTTCTACCTGTGTAATCACCGGACGGGTGTTGCGGTAAAACCCGATCGGGACGCTTTCTTCGTTGAGAATCGTGATTTCTTCATCGCGCGCCAGCAAAATTGGGGCCGGGTTGTTGCGGGTACACACCAGGGTGTTGCTCATCAAATCGGCAGAAAGAATATTGAGCGTAGCCGAAACCTTGCCGCCGCGCTCCGTGTGTAGCGCGTCGGCTGCGGCGCGGGCTGCGGCGCCATCGCGCACGCCTTCGGCGAGCAGCGAAATGATTTTGCGCACAACAAACGATGAAACCCACTTGGCCCCTTTGCCAGAGCTTTGTCCATCAGCCATCACAACCGATACCCCGCCGTTGGGACGCTCGATAACTTCTACGGTGTCGCCGCTGGTCGAGGTGGCATATTTTTTTACTTTGGAGACTGCAATTTGCACTTCCATGCCTGAATTTTACCAACAAACTGGTTTCTGATGTAGATTGGTTTTAGGCTTTCTGGCACGGATGACGAGCAGTTTCCAGGATGCTTCGGTAATTTCCTCGCTGTGGGTTTCAAAGCCAGCCGCGGTGAAATATTTCAGGAAGCGGTTATCCCATGTGGGAGCTTGCCCCGTGATCCTAAAGAGCTGAGCGGCGGCTTTTTCGAGGGGGCGCTTTCCGGTGATCCAGGCGCTGGGCAATACCACAAACTCGCCGCCGGGGCAGAGTACGCGCAACGCTTCCCGCAAAGTCTCTGGAGCCAGGATGAACTCCGGTGGGAAGGTGGCCACGATCTGGTGGAAGGTGCTATTCGGGAAAGGGAGAGACTGCGCATAGCCAGTAGTGATACGCGCGGTGAAATCAAGTTTGCGCAGGCGACCCCGAGTGAGGGATGCCATCTGGGGGCTGGCATCTACCCCGAAGGCGGCAACCCCGCGCGAGCTTAGTGCGGCTTGCAGATGACCGGGGCCGAATCCCAGCTCCAGAACGCGTCCTCCCGGTAAATAAGGGAGGACGCTCATCACCCAATCCCGCCAGTGCCCTAGCGAGACAACCGCGGCAACAAAGTCATACGTCCAGGCGAAAGGTTGGTAGAGCAGGCGGAAAAAGAATCGCAAAAAACGCGCCAGCAGCATGAGTGAAACCTATTTACTTTGGAAGCGGGAACTGATCCAGGCTCCCAGGTAAACGACAGCGGCAATGAGATAAAGGCTCTTAATGCCCCACAGGATCGAGCCGTATTCGAGCATCCCGCCGATCACCGCTCCGCTGAGATTCGAGGCCAGCGGCTGCGCGGTTTCTTTTGCCCGGCGCAATGCTTCGCTAAAGATGACCCCGGCGAAGAATAGGGGCAACGAGAGCAGAGTTGTGCTTGTGATGGCCCGCAGGGTTGGCGGAATTGTGTTGAGGATATCCAACGGAAAAAAGTAAGAAAACATCAAACTGGCAAACAAGCACATATAGCTAATACTAATGTTAATTCTCTTTTGCGACAGAACAAAGAGATTTGCGCCCAGGGCCATGCTCAGCACGCCTGAGATTGCCAGGGCATTAACAAGCCAGGTTGTGCCAAATAATAATGCCAATTCAGTGATGCTTTTAAATTCGATCAGCAAAAATGCCGCGCCTAACAGCCAGAAATGCCAGTTGGGTTTTAGCGCTTGTGGGAATGAGCGGGCGATCACCGTGAGGCTGAGCGCCAGAATGAGGCCGATTGCTTGCCAATAGGCCGCGGGAATTTTGTTGCTCCGCAGATAAAGATACGGCCAATCATCTGTGGCGCTGGGAATATCATTGTACTGACTATTGGGTTCCCAGCGGGTTAATTCGGTATCGCTTGTGTCTACGGGTGATACACCCGCCACAAAAGTGGTGCCGATGTCGCCGTAGTAGACATAAACATTCTCAGGCCCGAAGACTTCGGCCATGATGCGTCCGAGGCGTTCATCGATCCAAGGGGTTTTGGCCCCGAAAGTGAGCGAAACCAGGCCCCGTTCGGTGAGCAACGCTTTGGCCTGTTGCAGGCTTTCAACCGTGTACACGAAGGAATCCAGGCGGATATTCGAAAGGCCGGAGAGGAGCGTTTGTGAATCAAGTAAGCCAAAAGAGATTAAATCATAACGCTGAGTGCTTTTTTTGAAATAGGAACGCGCATCGTCAACGATCGTGGTGACGCGTGGATCACTGTAAGGGTATTCGGGATGGAATTTTTGCCCAAAGGTGAGGATAGCCGGGTCAATTTCAACCGCGTCAATATGCTCGGCTCCGTTGCGTAGCGCGGCAGCGGCATCGTTACCCATCCCTGCGCCAACGATTAACACCTGATCGCCGGGAGGATGGAGCCTGTATGGCAAATTATACGAGTAGACCGCGTTTTCCAACTCCTGATTGGCTTCGGGGAGACTGGCTAAAAATGCCTCGGATAAATCCATTGCGGATTGGTAAAAAACTTGCTGGATATTGAGCATATACCAGGTCGTCTCTGACGATTTTTCTGCATCCGTGGAGATGGTTTGCTCAATCAATTCAAGGCGATGGTAAGGCGACCAGGTAACCCCTCGCCCGATGTAGAATATCCCAGCCAGGGAGATGATAAATAATGTCATGTCCTTCCAGGAAAAAGCTTGCTGCTGAATCCAGAATACGGACAGGCTGGCAAGCGCCAGCCCAAACCAAATAATCGGCGGTGTTTGCAGATAGGATAGCAAAGCGAAAAGCCATATACCAATAAGACTGCCCAACAAATTAACAATATAGGCTGGAATCGGTACGTGGCGGGACATTTCTTTGCCCGTTGCCTGCCCGATGGGAATAAAGAGTAGCATTGTGAGCAGGAAGAAAACGAATACAACCCCCAGGAATAAGCCCAACGCCAACCAATACGAGAAATCGCCGGTAAACCACAGAAATTCATCGCCTCTCGAAGGATACGCCAATGCGCGCGGCGATAGAACTCGCCCGACAAGGAAAACTAAGAAAACAAAGATGCCAAATAGGGGGGCAAAGGCCGATTGATAGTTTTGTTTTTTGCCGACCAGCCCAAAACCCAGCGCCAACCCGAGGAAGGCAGCGAGCAGGGGCAGATTTTTGAAATATGAGAAGAGCCGGATTTCACCGGAGATCCATCGAATGACGGCCAGTTCAAAAAATAGCCCCAGACAACTAATCAGGAGCAATGGATACCAGCTACGCAGTGATTTTTGAAAGTTTGGCATCGATATGATGGGTTATTTTGCCAGCAACATGGGCACGCGTCCGGGCACAACACGGTATTCGAGATCGTGTATGGCATAGTCGATGACTTCGCCATCGGTATGGAAGGGGGTGCTGGGTTCGGCGTGAATACGCAGCCAAGTGCTGTGAATTTCGTGGATGGCAGGGTGTTCGGTGTAATTGCCTTCACCCGCCTTCATAATTTTTGGCAGCGTTGCCAACATTTCGCCGCGGGTGGTGATGGAACCGTGGACGAAGGTAAGTTTGCCATCAAAGGGGTCGGCGTGCGGCACACTATAGAAGATGCCACCGGTACGTGGATTGTTGCCCACTGAGACCAATGTCACCGGGCCTTCGTATTCGCCATCGTCCCAGGTGAGTTTCATTTGCCATTGTGGGTTTTTGAGAATTGTCAGGATGGTTGCCAGCAAATAGCGGGCGATACCTTTGACGCGCTTCATCTGGGTTTGTGTGACACTGACCACGGTTTCAAGCCCCACAGCAGAGTTGTTGAGAAAATAGCGTCCGTTGACCTGGCAGACATCGATGGGACGGTGATTCCCGGCGGCGATGATTTGAGCAGCGATTTCAAGGTCTTTGGAGATGCCCAGATTGTCGGCCAGATCATTGGCGGTGCCCATCGGCAAGATGCCAAAGCGCGTGGTGATTTTATTCTCGCCTGCGCCTTTGATCAGACCGTTGACAATTTCGTTGTAAGTGCTATCGCCCCCGGCGGCGATGATGGGATCAAAGCCAGCTTGCAGGGCCTCGGCAGCCAACTCAATGGCATGACCGGGATATTCGGAGACGATCAATTCGTAATCGATGCCTGCGGCTTGTAGGGCAGCTTCGGCTTCGGGTTGACGCTTGAGGGCATCCCAGCGAGCGGCATAAGGGTTGAGGATAATTTTTGCGGTCATAGTTTTTCTCCTAATCCAGACCTCCGAAATTTCTCTAAATCCACAAGTAAATTCAGGATTTCTCTAGAAAATTTCGGAGGTCTTTTTCAAAACACTTTTCGAAATTCACCTACGCCAGATATTGCAAGATCATTGGCAAAAATATTTTCGCCAGACTCAAGAAAATAAAGAAGCCTAAACTATCGGTGGCTGCGGTGACGAGCACCGAAGAGGTCATCGCCGGGTCCTGGCCGAGAGCCTGAAAGAGTAGCGGCATAAGTGTGCCAACGGCTGCAGCAACCAGCATATTGCCAATCAGCGCCAGGCCGAGCACCAGGCCCAGGTAAGGATTATGCTGCCAAAGGCCAACGCCCATCCCAATAATAATGCCAATCACAATGCCTTGCAGCAGGCCAACCCATAACTGTCGGATAAGTACTGGCATAATACGGGATTTCTCTATTTTACCAAGCGCCAATGCGCGCACGATCATGGCGACATTTTGGCTGGCTGCGCTGCCACCTTGTCCGGCAACAACGGACTGGAAGAATGCCAATATCGCTACTTGCACAAATAGATCGCCAAAAATACTGATAACCCACGAGGCGAACAGTGCCGTCAGCGTATTGAGCAAAAGCCACGGCAGGCGGCCGCGTAGTTGCACGTATGTGCCGCTTTCGGGTTGCAAATCGGTGTCGGCCACACTCGCCAGGCGGTAAATATCTTCGGTGGCCTCGTCCTCAATCACATCAAGAATATCATCGTGGGTAATAATACCGATCAGATGATTGTGCTCATCCAGCACTGGCAACACCGAGAGGTCGTAATGTGTCATCATGCGGGCAGCTTGTTCCTGATCGGTATACGGTGATATGGAAATGATATCAGTGTCCATAATCTCGCGGATAGCTCTCTCTGGGTTGGCGACGACCAGATCGCGCAGGCCAATCACGCCGACGATTTTTTCGTTGTCATCGCGTACAAAAAGGTAGTAAGGAATATCGCTGTCGGGGCTGAGTTGGCGTAAATATCGGATTGCCTGGTCTGCGGTAATGTTGGCATTCAGGCTGACAAAGGCCGTCGTCATCCGCCCGCCAGCGGTCTCGTCGGGGTAATTGAGCAGCGGAAGCACATCATCCGCATCTTCCATCTCGATAATCGCCCGCTCCGCTTTCTCGGGGCTTAGATCACCCAGGAGGTCGGCGGCCTCATCGGGGTCCATCTCGTCAAGCACATCGGCGAGGCGTTCCACTGAAATAATTTCAGCGGCTTCAACCGTTTGCTGATCTTCCAACTCATCGAAGAGATCGGCTGTAGTGGCGATATCCAGGTGTCCAAGGATGCGCCCCCGGTCCTCTTCGTTGAGCAGTTCGAAGACATCGGCGCGGTCTGCCGGGTGCAGGCGCAAGAATAGCATCGCTGCCTGCGCAAGGTGCTCCGATTCAAGCGCTTTGTGGATCAGCTCTACCAATGGGGTGAGTTTTGCGATGTCGGTCATGAGAAAAATACTCCCCGTTAGTTTGTTTCGTGGGTAATACGCTGCGTTTCAATGCCGCTTTCAATCAGCCAGGTGATCGCGGTTTCAATAGTGTGCGCCTTGCCGGTGAGTTGCATTTCAACCCAGCCCTCCTGCGAGGTCACCTGCGCCTGGAGAATATTCACCGTGAGATCGAAACGGCGGATGAGCTGATTGATGATGGGGACATCCAGCAAGTGAGGCGGATAAACGAGACGAATAATCTGAGCATCCATCGTTGGCTCTCCTTTCCTGTAGCGTGGGCCAGGGGGAAATGTGTAGTTGATTTTAGCACGAATTTATTTTGAACCCCCCTGATTTTGACAGTCAATCCGCTATGCTTTTCTTGAATCTTATCGGCTTGCGAGTTGACCGCAACCGGCCTGAATGTCGATACCGCGGCGCAGGCGGATTGTGCAGGCGATTCCCTCGTTTTCCAAGATTTGCTGGAATTGGCGCGCGCGGCCCTGGCTGGAAGCCTCGCCCTTGAAGCCTAGTGTTGGGTTGAGCGGAATCAAGTTAACGTGGGCTAACATGCCCTTGAGGATGGCAGCCAGTTTTTGGGCCTGTTCTGGCGTGTCGTTAATCTGTTGAATCAACGCCCACTCAAAGGTAACGCGTCGTCGTGTGGTGCGGGAGTATTCCCGCACCGCGTCCATCAGATCGGCAATGGGATAACGGCGATTCACAGGCAGCATCGTGGCGCGCAATTCGTCGTCGGCAGCGTGCAGCGAAATTGCCAGATTGATTTGCACATCTTCGGTGATAAGCTGCCGAATTTGTGGAACCAGCCCCACTGTCGAAATCGTAAAACGCCGCGCGCCCAAATTCAGCCCCTCGGGGTGATTCAATCGCCGGATCGCATCCAGCGTGGGTTGGTAATTGTGCAGCGGCTCGCCCATCCCCATAACAACAATATTGGTCACACGTTCTTTTTGCACTGCCAGACGGCGAGAAAAATAGATGACCTGCTCAACAATTTCTCCGCTGCTGAGATGACGCAAGAAACCCATTTGCCCCGTCGCGCAGAAAGTGCAGCCCATCGCGCAACCTGCCTGCGTAGAGATGCATAGCGTGCGGCGCTTGTTGTAGCGCATTCGCACCGTTTCAATGGGCTGCTCATCGGGCAGAAAAAATAGCGTTTTCAGCGTTTCCTCATCGGATGATTTCAGCTCGGTAATCGGGCGCAAATGACTGAATTCAACTTTATCGACCAGACGCTGGCGCAATGTCTTTGAGAGCGTAGTGAAGTCTTCGGGCTGGCGCCACCAATGCTGATACAAACCCTGCCAAATCTGCCTTGCGCGGAAGCTCGGCTCCCCCCAGCTTTTGAGCAGCGCCGTCAGTTCGTGTAGATCGAGATCGTAGATATAAGGTTTCGCGGTTGATTTTTGATCGTCAGTCATTAATCCTCGGTCAGCATTGCCAGCAACGTGGTCAAATCATCCGCAATCAAATCAGGCGCCGGTTGCCATTCGGTGGCCTGGGCGCGCGTGGTTACACCTGATAGCACCAGCGCGGTGGGCGCGCCAATATTCTGACCGCCAGCGATATCAGTTTCCAAACGATCGCCTACAACCAGGGTTTCTGCCGCAGTAACCCCCAGGCGTTGCAAGGCTAATGCATACATGCCAGTTTGGGGTTTGCCAGCAACAATCGGAGCCACATACGAAGTTGCTTCAATGGCTGCCAGCATCACGCCTGCGCCTGGAACCTGTCCATTTGGCGTGGGGAAAGTGCGGTCGGGGTTGGTGCCTACAAAGATAGCTCCCGCGCGGATAAAAGCATTGGCCTGCATAAGTTTCTCATAGGTCAGATTTTTATCAAGCCCAGCTACCACGGCCAAAGCTTCTGTTTCGCTGTGATAAAAGCCCTGTGCCTCCAGCGTGCTGAATAGCCCCCCCTCACCGACTATATACACCGGCCCACCCGCGGGGAATTTCTCGTGCAAATATGCCGCCGTGGCTTCCGATGAATTAACCACTTGCCAGGCTTCCAGCGACACACCATACCCAGCCATGCGCTCAATATACTGTGGGGGCGTTTTTGTGGAATTATTAGTTGCCATGACTACGCCCAAGCCATGCTGCTGGATCGTAGCAAAAATCTGGGGTAAATCGCCAATCGGCTCCTGGCCGCGCCAGATCACCCCATCCATATCCAGAATCAGGGCGTTTATGTTCTTGAGGTTCAGTTCTGGCATCGTTCTCTCCAATTTTTAATCCAAAAGACCTCCGAGATTATCCGACAAAAACACCAAAATGGGCAGGTATTTGGTCAAATCTCGGAGGTCTGAAAGTAAGACAGGACTTACGCACGTTCGCAAAAGAAAGTCCTATATGAGACTTTTCAACCTGGCGGCTTATTTTTCGGGCGCTTCTAAAATTTCATCGACCAGACCGTAGTTTTTGGCCTCTTCAGCATCCATCCAGAAATCGCGGTCGGTGTCCTTTTCGATCTGATCTTCATCATGGCCGGTGTGTTTGGCAAGGATACCATTCAGGCGCGTTTTCAAGCGTAAGATTTCTTTGGCCTGAATTTGAATATCCGTAGCCTGGCCTTGCGCGCCGCCCAGAGGTTGGTGCATGTGGATCGTGGCGTGCGGCAGCGCGTAACGCTGGCCCTTGGCGCCAGCCGTCAGCAGCACGGTGCCGAAAGATGCCGTCATGCCCACAGCCACAGTGCTGATCTGGTTGGGGATCATTTGCATGGTGTCGTAAATCGCCAGCCCGGCGTAGACCTGTCCACCCGGCGAGTTGATATACATCTGGATAGGCGCTTCGGCATCTTCTTTGCTCAGGTGCAGCAGTTGCGCCACAACGAGATTAGCAACCTGATCGTTGATCGGGGTGCCCAAAAACAAGATACGGTTTTTCAATAGCATGGCGAAGACATCATACAGACGCTCACCTTGCGGGGATGATTCAATCACATAGGGGGTTAACGCATTGGGAAATTGGATGTTCATGCGTCCTCGCTTTCGTCTTCTTCGGGGGTGGATTCGACGCCCTCGGTGGGCGTATCATCCTCAGATGTTGGGGTGGGCGCGGCTTCCTCGGGGGTGGAATCGCTCTCCGGGGCAGCCTCCTCACCAGCTTCGGTCTCGTCCGCTTCGCTGGCTTCGGGCAGCGGTTCGCCTTTGGCGATCGCGCTCAAATATTCCACAGCTTTGCGGAAGGTCATATCCATTGCGATGCTGTTGACCATATTAAACAGACGTCCATCTTGTTGCAACTCTTTGATTTCTTTGGGGGTCATCTGTGCGGTGACGCTATCGATGGCGCGTCCGGTCGTATCGCTAAGTTTTTCCTGATCTGCCTGAATGTCTTCGGTTTCAATGAGTTTAAAAAGCACCAATTCGCGCCTCACATTTTTCTCGGCAGTTTCGGCAATTTCCTGATCAAATATGCCTTCATCGCCCCCGCGGAATTGCTTGTAAATATCCAGTGTGAGGCCTTGTTGCGAGAGACGATATTCGAGATTGCTGATGATATTCTTCTTTTCGTCTTCGACAGCTTGGGGGGGGAATTTGATGGTGCTGCTTTCGATCAGCCGATCAATGACCTGATTTTCGTACTCGTCATTGTAGCTTTCTTGTGCCTGCTCTGCCATATAGTTGCGCAGGTCTGCGTACACTTCCTCGATGGTCTCGAATTCTGTGGCCGTCTTGGCGAATTCATCGTCTAATTCGGGCAGCGAATAGCTTTGCACATTGGTAATGAAAACCGTATATTCAACTTCGGCGCCTTGCAGCTCTTCATCTTCAGAATCTTCGGGATAGGTGTGCGTGAAAGATTTTTCTTCGTCTTTCGCCATGCCGATGAGATGGGCGGAGAAGCCATCAAAGAATTGACGATCTGTTGCGCTATTTTCTTCCCCAAGACGCGCCGATGAAAATTGCTGATCGTATAACTCAGCCTCTTCGGGGTCTTCAACGCCGAGAATGCTGGCGTTCACGCGCAGATAAACCGCATCGCCATCTTCGGCGGGACGATCAACAGTTTCATATTGGGCATGTTGTTTGCGCAGATTTTCCAGCATCTGCTCGAATTCTTCTTCGTTGGCTTCAGGTAGTTCGTAAGCGATTTCAAGCGATTTATAATCGCCCAATTCCACCTCGGGCTTTAATGGAACGACGAAATCAAAGGTTGGTGGATCAAAGGATGTGACTTCATCCAGGCTGCCAGGGCCATAGGGTTCAATTTCGGCCTCATCCAAAATTTGTGGGTAAATTTCGTCGATGAGTAATTCCAACGCTTCTTCGGTGACTGCGGCTTCGCCAACGGTACGTAGAATGACATTGTAGGGGGCTTTGCCGGGGCGAAAACCCGGAATTTTTACGCGCTTGGCCAGGCGTTTGGCGGCCTGATACTTAGCTTTTTCCCAGGGATCGGCTTCAATTACGGCATTAATTTTGATCTGATGATCGTCGGTATATTCTTTTTCAATTTTCAAGATGACGTCCTTTATTGCTTACAAAATCGCGTGGATTATATCACGCCCCTGGCGGAGCCGATGTTTCAGGGCATTGTTTTGAGAAGTTTTTATATGCTTCTAACGAACTACCTAAAAACGTGCAGCAGGGCGTCGAATTTGACGCCCTGTTGATTCAGTGGGGAAGATGGGGGTCGAACCCACACGCCTCTCGGCACGTGATCCTAAGTCACGCCTGTCTGCCAATTCCAGCACTTCCCCGGCTGGGGAATTATACGTCAGGGGAGGAAGTGCGTCAATAAACGGCGCGCTGTATTTCGGATAATCGTGTTTCCAGAGGTGGGTTGTCCTTCTGAAAAATTTCTGATCGCCCCCATAGCTTTTATCAAAGTGCATCCCGCCTTTATGCCGCGCGTATCGCTGAAATGCGTGGATTGTCGGCATACACGCCGTGATACGAATCGGGTAACAGCGCGGCAATTTGACACATGATCTCTTCAGTGTATTGCTGGAGTTGCTCGTCGCGCTTTTTATTCTCCAGCGGTGGCAGTGTAAAAGGTTTGCCGATTTCCACGCGTACGGCTGAACGGCGTAGTTTGCGCAAATTTTCCAACACGCGGCGGTCTTCAGTCCCCGTGAGCGCCACTGCGAGAATTGGGGCACGCGTTTTTGCAGCCAAATAGGCTGTTCCCGGCTGCCCCTCGATGAGGGTTTCGTTTTTACTGCGCGTCCCTTCGGGTGCAATTGCCAGCAACCCGCCGTTTTGCAGACGTTTCATTACTGCTCGCAATGTGCCAATATCCGGATTGAAGCGGTCTAAAAATATGGCATTCAGCGACTTTGCTGCCCAACGGAAAAAGGCCACTTTGCTATATTTTTCGGCGGGAGTGAGGATAATATCACGGCGATCAATCAGGTGATATACCAGTGTCGCGTCCAAACGGCCAATATGGTTGGCGGCGAGAATGCATTTGCCCTCTGCGGGGACGTTCTCGATGCCGATAAAATCAAGCTTACAGGTCAGCCGCAGGATGAGTGAGATTAGTTTTCGGAAGAAGATTTCAAATAGCATCGAATATTCCTCGTAGCAGGCTGAAGTATACCAATTAGGATTTAGGCGAAATGATGAGGAATATACCGAAAATAGGAGTGCTTCGCACCCCTGTTTTCGGGCTTTCTTTTGCGACAGTGCGTAAGCTCTGCCAGTAACAGCCGCATGTTCTCGTATATTACGACATCACATTTGTATTGGCGTGCGCGCACCCAATACTATTCAGGCCACCATATAAATTCGTTGTTGTCTTCGTTTGATTCGGCGATGGAGTTTCCTCGATCAGCAATGCAGCGTGCTGTTTCGATTTCACTTATATCAAGGTCAACTGGGAAATACATTATTACACTGGCGCCACTGGGGAGCGGCTCAGTAGTTTCTTCCCAACTGAGTTTATTGCCATTGGCAAAGGCTGTTACGCGTGCGCCTGCTGGAGCAACGCCATTGCCATAATTCACCAGTTCGCACCGAAATTTACGCTGTACATAACCCATTGTGCCTACGACCAGGTCAGGGAGGGCAGATTCTGCTTCGCCGCCGCTGTCTTGGGCCGATGTGATCACCTGTAGTGTTGTTGCGAGTTCATTGTTGTTTTCGTCGCTCTCGTTGATTTCGCCTTCAAAATCTACAATCAGGCGCGCTGGCGATTGTCCTGGTTGGGCGTTGGTTGTCTTTGTGCATCCGCCCCAAACAGTTTCGCCTGCGCCCAACTCAGCGTAATCCCAGGAGCAAACCCCAACTCCAGTTGCTTCGTGGAATTTCCAAAGCAAAGTGAAAGCGCCTGAGGGGGAATCTCCCTGGTTCTGGATAATATAGCTGGCTACAAATGGCTGGCCGCTGATAACCGGATCAGGATCGTAGGTTGCTTCTACGACAATCAGATCGGGCAATCCCGAAGAGGTTTGATTTTCTTGTGGATCGCCCTGGTTTTCTGCTTCGGGAATCTGTTCCAGGATGATGCCATCGTCACCCATATCCAAATCAGTTTCCACATCTAGCGGTGGCGGCGCGTGTACGGTTACTCCCTCGGGCAACGGACCGATTTTAGTCACCAGGATATTATCCACTGCCCCCTGAGACCCGTCTTGGGCAGTCACAGCGATTGATCCTCTGGTTAAAGGTGCGTTATCTGTGTAATCAACCCATAGCTCATCGTCAACATAGACCTGAATCTGGCCGTTATAGGCGCGTGTGTCTAACTGGTGCCATTCGCTCAACGATATAGGGCCTGTTTGCGCCACGACGGTGTAGTTCTTGGCTGGATTTTCTTTAATTAGATAGAGACCGACCTCATCCAGGCGTACGATATAACGACCAGCCTGACTCAGGTTGAAGCCCAGAAGCAAGCTGCCCGCATCCAGGCGTGCGGAGGTTTCAAAGGCATAATTATTCCAGGAACTCCCCTCGGGTACCCAGGCCCCACCACTGCCACTGGTAGCAAAGGTATACATATCCCCAGATTGTTGTATATCCCAGGCGGCGGTAATTTCCCAACGGTCAGGCTGACCATCCTGGAAATCATCCTGGAAGAGAATATCTCCTTCTTGAGCTGTTTCTGACTGCACCGGTTGGGATGGCGCTTGTGCCGGTTCGTTTTCTGCGGGCGTTAGATTTTGCTCGCGGCCACAAGCCAAGCTCGCCAGCAATAGAATGAATAACACCAAAAACAAACGACCAGAGAGCTTTTTTGTATTCATTATTATCTCCTTTAGTGAATCCCAAAGACGTGCTACTTCGCTCTTTATAACAAGTTCCACCCAAAAATCAATAGCCAAATAATCCCCTTTTTTTTTCGGAATGCTCGCTACGAAGGGTTAGCCTGTGTAGCTACGAAAAAGCTTAGTATAATTTCAGAGTAGCTACGGGCAAGGAGGCTGCCATGCGGGATTGGGTGAAAGACCGGGGGTTGCTGCATATTCTGGAATTGGGCATGATCTTGCTCTTTGTGGCGGGGGCTGCCCTTTGGGTTGGATTCAGTTCTACTTCGTTTCCGGCAACCAGCCCTCCCCCCGATGCGAATATGCAGGTATTTGCGTATGCCTTGCCCAATAAGGGTTGGGCGCCGCTGACGGTTTACTTCAGCGCTTTTGGCACGCGTTCCCCCCAGGGGGAATCTCTTCGCTATGAGTGGGATTTAGACGGCAATGGCTCCTTTGAAACCGATGCCACTTCTCAAGGGGGCTATGCAACCTATGTATATTCCAAACCGAGGGATTACACGATTTCGCTGCGCGTCACCAACGCAGAGGGCGCGTCGTCGGTGACGCAGGTGCAGGTGCAGGTTAAGCATCCGGCCTCCAGTAGTGTGGATTATTGGACAATTTTTGATGATAGCCGTGTGCGCAAGGTGGAAGTGCGCCTGACACAAGCCAATTGGGAGGCTATGATGGCTAACCCGGGGGCGAAACTCATGCTCCCGGCAGACGCGGTCATCTTTGGGGAGCGCGTTGCACAAATTGGCATCAGCCCCAAAGGCAACAGCACCCTGGCGTTCTCCGGAGATAAGAAACCCTTCAAGCTGGATATGAACGCTTATCTCCCGGAGCAGGAATACCAGAATTTAAAAATGCTGATCTTCCACAATAATTTTGGCGACCCATCCATGCTGCGCGAAAAAATGGCCTACGATATGATGCGTTTTGCCGGAGTGAATGCCGGTCACACAGCCTATGTAGAATTTTGGGTGGATATTACCGACGATGAAAGCCCCGCCGATTTTTTGGGCGTGTATACTATGGTGGAGCGCCCGGATACGAAATATTTGGCGAATCGCTTTGGACGCGAGAACGACCAGGGCAATCTCTACAAAGCCGATGCCTGGTTTGAGGAAGGCGCGGCCGATCTGGCCTATTATGGAGAAAATATCGCCGACTATCCCATGCCGCGCGGCGAATTGGCCTACGCCCTGATGTATAAAGACCCCACAGAAGCCGATTACAGCGATATTATTCACCTGTGCTATGTGATTGACGGCGTGGAGTACGCCAGCCCCGAAGAGTTTGCCGCCGCGCTCGAACAGGTTTTCAATGTGGATGGGTATTTGCGTTATCTGGCGGTCATCTTTCTGACGCTCAATTTTGACCAGTACCCTGACACGGGCAATAATTACTATCTTTATCATGATCCGGGCAGCGACAAATTCGAGTGGGTGGCCTGGGACATGGGTAACTCGTGGGGGATGTTCGGCGGCGACTATGATTACCCAATCTTCGGGCAAGAGCAGAGCATCGGGCCGTTGCAGTACAGGCCTCTATTTACCAATGTGTTCGAGGTCGAAGAATACCGCCAGACTTATCAGGCCTATTTGGATTTGCTCATCCGGCACTATTTCAACGAGGAGCAGATTGGCGCTCAGGCGCAGGCCTGGCACGATTTGGTGCGCCCGTATCTGCTTCAGGGCGAGGGCGACAAAATGTACCTGGGCGATACGGCGCAATCCTCGCTTGATGAATTCGATTCCGCCTGGCAGCAGATTGTTGATCTGACCGCACGGCGTGCTGAGTATGTACAGGGCGTGCTGCAGAGTAAATAGTGATAGTATTGACGGAGGATACGTATGAGACGACAACAATTTCTTAAGGCCATTGCATTACTCATTTTGATGACGCTTTTTCTCGCGCCGCTCACCAGCGCGTTGGCCCAGGAAGGCGCAGCGACCGAAACCTTCGATGACGAAGCCCTTTCCGGCTGGGAACGCTCGGAAGGCGCGGCGGTGCAGGCTGGCGTGCTTCAGATTCAGCCAGGCCATTTTGCCGTCAAATTTGGCGATTTCGCGGCGGGAAACCTGAGTGTTAAATTCAGGCAAACAGCCCCCGGCGTGATCTTCATTCGCTATGCAATGGGCGAGCAGGGAGAGTACTCTTTAATTTTCCATGAAGATATGCTTGTGCTGGAAAGAGCGCAAAACAGCCAACCTTTGGCGCTGGGGGAAATCCCCTGGAGTGGCGCGTCAGGTGAGTGGCAGACGATTGAAATTCAGTATAGTTCGGGCAGCCATCAGGTCAGTCTGGATGGGGAAGTTGTCATTCAGGCCGTGGAGGAGGAACCCCTGCAAGGCGGCGGAGTTGGCTTTTGGGTGGAGGGGGAAGCCGCGGTCGAATTTGATGACCTGACGCTGACGGCGGACTCGCTCGCGGGCGGGGAGCAGCCCCCGGAGCAAGCCCCTGCCGCGGGAGTAGAATCGACCCAACCGGCCGCGCCCGCTGCGCCTGCTGCTCGCCTCAGCATCAACGACTTAGTCGCCGAATTATCCACTTCGCAGGCCAATCCCACACAACTGACCACTTTTGTTGTCAATTTACTGCTTTCGGTGGTGATGTCATATCTTCTCAGCCGGGTGTACGTGCATTGGGGATCGTCGCTCTCCAACCGGCGTCGTTTTGCGGCCAACTTTATTTTGATCTCGGTGACGACCACGTTCATTATTTTGGTAGTGCGCTCGTCGGTTGCCCTTTCGTTGGGTCTGGTCGGCGCGCTCTCGATTGTGCGTTTTCGCGCCGCGATAAAAGAGCCGGAAGAATTAGCCTATCTCTTTTTTGCGATCAGTATCGGGATCGGCCTGGGGGATAATCAGCGCCTGATTACGGTGATTGCGCTGGTGGTAGCCATTTTTGTCTTGGGATTGATGCGTCTCTTCCGCGGGCGGCAGGCAGATTTCAATTTGCATGTCACGGTTGCCAGCCACGGCCCGACGAAGGTGGAGTTGGAGACGATTATGGATGCGCTGAAACCGCATTGCACCCAGTTAAAGTTGATGCGCTTTGATGACACAGCCCAAAGCCTGGAAGGTTCTTTCCTGGCGGAATTTCGCAATATGGCGCAACTTCGAGCAGGGAAGGCAGCTCTACGCAATCTTTCCGATGCGCTGGAAATCACGTTCTTAGATAATAAAGGCATTTGGTAGAAACCAGGACTTACGCACTTTCGTAAGAGAGTGCGTAAGTCCTGGAAACAATGAAGTCACATTGATGTACACAATGATCGAAAAATGGTGAGCAGTTAATGGAAGCAGCACGTGAGTACCGCTACGAGCGGAAATTCTTTGTAGACCAACTGGATGCGCGTCAGGCGATTGCGCTAATCAAGCAGCATCCGGCCATGTTTTCGGAGCTTTATCCGCCGCGTTATATCAACAATATCTATATGGATTCGCCTCTGATGGCGAATTTCTTCGACAATGTGGATGGTGTCGATGCGCGGCGTAAGGCGCGCGTGCGTTGGTATCACGATCTATTTCGTCGGGTGGATGATCCGGTCTTAGAGTTCAAGATTAAGCGCGGCTTGATGGGTACCAAAGCGCAATACGCTTTTCCGCGTTTTGACTTCGATACGACTTTCACAGGACGCAGTTTCAAAACTGCTATTCAAGCCTCCGAATTACCCAAAGATGTGCTGGAATATCTACTCTCTGTCGAGCCGGTATTAGTCAATCGCTATTTGCGCTGGTATTTTGCCACCCCCGATAGACGATTCCGCGTCACTGTCGATACAGAACTGACGTTCTACCATCTGAATAAATTCAGCAACCGTTTTTTACATCGGCAGGTAGATTATCAGGATATTGTTGTAGAATTGAAATATCAACACGATGATGATCTCCAGGCTGGGCGAATTGCGTCAGCGTTTCCGTTCCGCATGACGCGTAGCTCGAAATTTGTACAAGGCATCGAACGAGTTTATTTGTAAGAAGTAGGAGCGAGATTGCGATGGTATCGGATAAATTACGCGCTTGGTTTGTGGTTCACTTTATAGTGGATATGCTTTTTGCCATCCCGCTGTTCATTGCTCCGGTGTGGATGTTAGGATTATTTGGCTGGGATTTTGTTGACCCCCTGACCAGTCGTTTGGTTGCAGCGGCTCTGTTTGGCATTGGGGCTGAATCGTTCTTGGCCCGCAATGCGGGTGGTGAAGTATTTCGGGGAATGTTGAATTTAAAAATAATCTGGTCAGCTTTTGCAGTTGCGGGGATCGGCATCAGTATGTCGGGTGGCGGCCCTTTGATGGGCTGGCTGGTACTGGCGATTTTCGCCGCATTTTTCTGTCTGTGGGTGTATTATCGCTCAAAATTGAAGTGATAGATTGTTTTACCAGGTTTTCGACATTTTTAAAACGCGGCGAAAACCCGGAAATTTGGAAAGGCAGGGTCCGATGAAAGAACGCAGAAGGTTAAAGCGTCAGCATATTATGTTCTACTCCCGCGTCTTTGACCGTAAAACGGGAGCATTTTTAGGGTATCTAGGTAATCTAACACCCAGCGGCGTGATGATTATTTGTGATACCCCTCTGGAAGTTGGACAAATATTTCCCTTACGAATTGACTTGCCCGAAGATCTCTATCCGGTCAATGTGTTAAATCTGATCGCCCGAAGCGTCTGGTGTGAGCGCGATATCGACCCCAACTTTTATACCGTAGGTTTTAAAACTGAAAAATCGACCCCTGCTCAAGAAAAAATCATCCTACAAATCAACGAAGATTATGGTTTGCATAATTACTCTATAGATGATTTTTAGCGAATTGCCTAGCGATACTCTTCGCGCGTCGCGGGGGATGCCACGCGTTGCAAGCCGCGTGAAACCAGATAGAATCCCATCGCAAATAGGGAAAAACAAGCCGCGGCAGGAATCAGCATGTGCCAGGGGGGGCCATATGATCCGGAGATATTGCCATAAATAAAGGCATCATAAATAATTGTCCCCCAATTGCTCGACATGCGTGTGATTCCGAAAAACGAAATAAACCCATCCGCCACGACAGCGCCCGTTACAGCCAACATCATTTGAAGCGCGGCAAGCGGCATTACCGACGGAATCAGATGTTTGGTGATAATATGCCAGGCGCCGCCACCGGCAATATGCGCCGCCTCCATAAACGGCTTCGCTGCCACCTGAATCGCCTGCGCGCGCATGACAATCGTAGTTCCACCCATTCCGGTTACAAAACCGTAAATCAATCCCAATTGCAGAGGGGTCAGGTCGCGATAGCGCGCCCCAATAATCACCATAATTATCGGGGCCGGGAAAAGCAAGAAAACATCCGCTAAATTCGTAATCAGCATGTCAACACGTCCGCGGAAATAAGCCGCAGTTACACTTAGAAGTGTGCCAATAAAAGCGGTTGAGAGCGCCGCTGTCAGTCCTACAACAAACGTGGGTGGGGTGGCGGCCAAAATCATGCTCAAGACATCGCGTCCCAAAGAATCGGTTCCAAGAATATGACCTGGCCCCGGCGGTGATGGGTGCTGAAAGATGTTAATATCAAAACCGGTAACCGGATCGTATACCCCCCGCGGCCAAACTGAATTGATCAAAATCGGAAAGGCCAGCGCCATCATGCCAAACAATACAATCAGCAATACCCCCACTAAAGCCAGTTTGCTCTGTGAGAAGAAGCGCCAATTCATCCGCGTTCGCCGCCATGAAATCGTCAGACGGGTTTGGATTTGGCGTAAAAAACCGAATTTCTTTGGGTGTTGATACGCGGCGATAACCGGTTTGGGTGCTATAAATGGTGGCGCTACCTGCGTTGCTCCCCGAACGGGGATGCCCGTGCTTTGAGATACCGATTGAAGGAGTGATTTTTTGTCGGATTGGAGTGCGGATGCCCTCGCGGTGGGTTGCAGTATATCGGCCTGAATCGGCCGACTGGGCTTGGGCGCCGCGACGGGTGGCACGGAACGAGTAGATGCTGGACGCCTTTGAGACTGCGGAGCTGAACGTGGGGCAATTAGCTCCGCTGAAAATTGACTTAACCGCGCTTGCACATGCGTATTGGCTGGATTAATTTGTAAAATGCGCTTGAGGGCGTAAATTTTCTGTTTATTATCGTCCAGAGCATAACTTAACAAAACCCAGCCTTGCTCGTTTTGCGGATTTTTTTTCAAAAACTGTGCCAGTAATTTTTTTGCGTCTTCGCGCTTTCCGTCTCGGATCTGGCTCGCAGCAGTTTCTAGAATTGGGTGATTGTTTAAGTCCATGATCTATTCTTTGCGTGATTATCTTGCGGGTGCTTTGTTACTGCTATAACGAATGCGCGGATCAAGGTATGCTGAAATAATATCGAGCGCCAGGCGAGCAACCAGTGAGACAATTCCTACGAGCAGAAGTGTACTCATCACCAGAGGCATATTCTGCCAATACAGGGCATTCCACATCGATGTGCCCATCCCCGGCCAATCGACCGAACTTTCGATAATCACAACGCCAGTGATCAGGTAGGGTAGCGAAATCACCAGTCGACTGACTACAGGCAAGAGCGCATTGCGGGCTGCATGGCGTTCGAGTACCACCGAATCGGGCAAGCCTTTGGCGCGGGCTGTCGAGATATATTCCGAGCGCATAATCTCTTCCATGCTGGTTTGCATAATTATCATCGTTTCGCCAAAAGTCAGCAAAATATAACTTGCCAGCGGAATCCAGGCCAGACGCATAATATCCATCGCCAACGGCTCGAAGCCAAAATAGCGCCAAAGGCCATAAGTGCCCACCAAAATCAGTAGTAAGTAAATTAATCCGGGTGTAGATTTATGCAACAGGCCGTCGATGATGTTTTTGAGGAAATAAAATAACAGCGCGCTAAAGGCAAATGAAACTACCATATACCAGGCAATCTGGCTGGGCGTGGTGATAATATTTTTCCATAACAAATTATCCAGCCCCATAAAAGAGACCGTCCTCAGCCCGCCGACTTCCCCCATAACAGCAAAACCTGCACCCTTAATAAATAGATAAGTGAAAAGCCAGGTTAGCCAGGGTGGAAACGAGGTATTCAGGGTTAGTCCGATGAGAGTCACTGAACGCGATAACAACGCCGAACCCGTCCAGGAAGTTCGTTTTCCTAGCCACAGACCCAGCATAAAGGCAATAATGGTGCCAATGAAAAAAACCAGCAAGGTGGCTGGCAATACTGTTTTTAGAATATCAACAATCGGTTCTCCGTTGAGTGAATTTCCCAAATCCAGTGTGGCGATTTGACGTAGCCACTGAAAATAGCGTTGCCAGATGGGTAAATTTAATCCCAATTGGGTGCGCAACTCTTCTCTACATTCGGCATTGCAATAAATGGAAAATTGATCGATATAATCCCCGGGCATCATGATCTGGATGAAAAAGAACATGATGCTGATAAAGATAAAAAGCTTGAAAATACTCAGCAGGGTTTGATTGACGAGGTAACGAATCATGGTTATGGTTGTGCCCTCTGTGTGTATGCGGGCTAACTACGCGACACCGCCACAATGCAGCCAGGCTGCCGTGTGGCTCGTATTCGGATTACCGCTAAGTGTCACAAATGGTTCACTCTTTGAGAATATTTGTGTCATCATCCGAGTGATCAGCTTGAATGATGTCATCGATATTCAATGGGGGCAGTTCTGCTGTGGATGATAGCCCGAAATGGCTTAGAAATTCACTGGTGGTGCTATACAATATCGGACGTCCAGGCCCTTCGGCGCGACCGGCATCTTCGATGATGCCTTTTAGCAACAAGCTTTTCATAACGCTATCGCTATTGACGCCGCGAATTGCGTTGATTTGTGGGCGGGTGACCGGCTGCTGATAGGCGACGATTGCCAGCGTTTCCAGCGCGGCTCGGCTGAGTGGCGTGCTGGCTTCAAGCCCTAGAAAATGCTCGATAAGCGCCGCGGCTTGCGGGGCTGTAGTCAATCGCACTTGTTTGTCGTGACGCTGAATTTGCAACCCGCGTTCGGCATATTCGGCTTCTAGCTCGTCAAGCGCGTTTTCTACCGCGCGTGGCGTTTGTTCCAGTACGCGCGCAATATGCCCGCTACTGACGGCATCGGGGGCCACAAAAAGCAAGGCTTCAATACTGGCTTTTAGACTGAGTTCGGATTCTAATGCAGGTTGATTTGGGTCGCTCATGCTATAATCTTCGTTTATTGGCGTGTTCAGAATTTCGACTGCGAAGGCCTGGCCTGAGCAGTGTTCGATCAAAAAATCAAGATGAAATTATACCACTCTATTCTTTTTCTTCTGGGGCTGGGGCTGCTGCTCGGGGCATGTGACATCGCCCCAGCCGCCGAAGCTTCGGTGCAGGCACACATCTTTGTAGATGGTCAAAGCCTCGCTGTGCAGGCGCCACGCGCGGGTACAGTCCAGGATGCCCTTGTATCGGCAGAAATCACTCTGGGCGTGTTAGATCATATCGAACCCGATTTGCATATCCCACTTGTCGAGGGTATTGAAATTACCATCACGCGCATTTACGAAGAATTTGAAGTCGAACAAGTCGTCATCCCCTTCGAAGAGCAAATGCAACCCAGCGAATTTTTGCCCGAAGGCGAGCGGCAACGCTTGCAATTGGGCGAAAATGGAATCAAGGAAATTACCTATCGCATCGTCTATGAAGACGGTGTTGAGATTTCGAAGGCTGAAATTAAATCATCCATTTTGAAGGAAGCCGTGCCGCAGATCATGTTAGTGGGGGTACAAACTTCGTTTTCGCCGCGCACGATTCCAGGGCGGCTGCTATATCTCTCAGACGGCAATGCCTGGATGATGGAGGGTACCACGGCGAACCGTTCGGCAGTTGTGTCGTCGGGTGATTTGGATGGGCGCGTTTTTCGCCTTTCAGACGATGGCGAATGGCTATTATTCACCCGCCATGCCGAGGCCGAAGATATTATCAATACCTTGTGGGTGGTCAGTATAAAAAATCCGGAAACAGAGATTGATTTGCACGTTGCTAATGTGATCCATTTTGCCGATTGGCAACCCGGTTCGCTCGCCTGGGCGGTTGTTTCCACGGTAGAGCCGCGTCAGGCCGCACCTGGCTGGCAGGCGAATAACGATTTGCAGTTGATCAATTTTAGCGAAAGCGGATGGGTAGACCCTAGTCCAACCACCTTGCTGGAAACAAATTCTGGTGGCGTGTACGGTTGGTGGGGGACAAGCTTTGCCTATGGGCCGAACGCTGGCTCGGTGGCGTATGCTACACCCGATCAGGTGGGGCTGGTGGATCTCGAGGAGGGCGCCTTTTCCCCAATATTGGATCTTGTCCCATTGAAGACACTCGGCGATTGGGCCTGGGTTCCGGGGCTGGTTTGGGCCCCTGATGGTGAGCTGCTTTTTACTGTTCGCCACGCGCCGCCGCCCGGATCCGCTTCTCCTGAAGAAGCACAAAACTTCAACCTGACCGTGATCCCCGTGAATAGCGGCCGCGCCTTAGACCTGATCTCGCAGGTGGGTATGTTCGCCTATCCGCGACCATCACCGATTCAGGCACAGCCCACTGGCGAGAGCGCTTATCAGGTAGCCTATTTGCAGGCCATTTTCCCGGAGCAGAGCGATACCAGCCGCTACCGTTTGATGGTAATGGATCGCGATGGTTCCAACCGTCGCGAATTATTTCCGCCCGAAGAAGCACAAGGTATTGATCCGCAACGCGATTGGGGCGTCTGGTCACCCCAGGTAAGTGAGGGCAGCCGGGGACACGCGTTGGCTGTGTTGTATCAGGGCAATATCTGGCTGGTTGATAGCTTCACTGGTGAAGCCTGGCAGATCACCGGCGATGGGCGTATCAACCGCGTGGATTGGCGCTGATTGCAGAAATCAGGTTGCCCTTGTTATTATTTTTGTACTTCTATCAAAATTTTCTAAAAATCACCGCGCAGGCTAAAAAGAATTACGTAATTTTGTTTTGTCCCTGGGGTGATCGTCATTGAAAGGTGTTACTATGCGTGTACTTATCACGGGCGCAGCCGGTTTCTTAGGCTCTCATCTTTGTGACCGCTTGTTGGCCGAAGGCCATGAAGTTGTCGGCATGGATAATTTTATTACCGGTAATCCACAAAATCTGGCGCATTTGGCGGGCCATGACTGCTATGAGTTTATTCGGCACGATGTTTCGAATTTTATATTTGTGCCGGGTAAACTGGATGCGGTGATGCACTTTGCGTCTCCGGCCAGCCCCAATCCCAATTCGCCGTATGGATACGTTAATTTACCCATCCAGACGATGAAGGCGGGAGCGCTGGGAACGCACAATACATTGGGTGTCGCCAAGGCGCATGGAGCGCGCTTTTTGCTGGCTTCCACCAGTGAAATCTATGGCGACCCATTGGTGCATCCGCAAGAAGAAAGCTATTGGGGGCATGTAGACCCGATTGGGGAGCGTTCCGTATACGATGAAGCGAAACGTTTTGCCGAAGCCCTGACGATGGCCTATCATCGTTTTCATGATCTTGATACCCGCGTTGTGCGCATCTTCAATACTTTTGGCCCGCGTATGCACATCAATGATGGGCGCGTCGTGCCGAATTTTATCAAACAGGCCCTGCAGGGCGAAGCGCTAACGATCTATGGTGACGGTCAGCAAACGCGCAGCTTTTGCTATGTTGATGATTTGATCGAAGGTATTTATCGCTTGCTGCTTTCCGATGAGCATCGCCCGGTAAATATTGGTAATCCGGTTGAAACGACCATTCTTGAATTTGCTCAAACCATTAATACGATGACCCAGAATGAGGGCTTGAAATTTGAGCCACAACGACGCGGCGAGGGCGATCCGCAGCGCCGCCGCCCCGATATCAGCCGCGCCAAAGAAGTTTTGGATTGGGAACCAAATATCGACCTGGTCGATGGAATTCGGCAAACCATTCCTTATTTTCGGGAAAAACTATCGCTGCAATGATCCTCACCAAATCCCTTTCGAATCCTGCCGAGCGGATACGTTTTTTAAAATTCGCTATTGTCGGTACAATTGGCGCTGTGGTCGATTTTGGTGTTTTTAATGCACTCACTCGCTTTGTGGCTATCGATCCCGTTATCGCCAGTGTTTGTTCTTTCACGGTGGCAATTATTAGTAATTTTACCTGGAATCGTTTTTGGACCTATCCTGATTCGCGCTCAAAATCTTTGGTTCGACAACTCTCGGAATTTGCCGTTGTCAATATTGTTGGAGTAGGGATTCGCACCCCGGTATTTGCCGGACTTGACACCCCCCTGGTAGATATGTTTGCCAATCTGAATCTTTTTCCCAGCGCCACACTGTTGGAGCCGCAATTTTTAGGGCATAATATGGCGCTGGGTATTGCCGTGGTGTTGGTGATGTTTTGGAATTATTTTGTGAATCGGTATTGGACGTATAACGATGTGGAATAAGCGAGACTGCCCGGTATAATAATTTTATGACACAATCAAAACCATTAATCCCTATCTACACGACTTCGGGCGAAGTTGGCGCGTTTTTGCGTTATCCCTATCTCTATAATTATATGGGCGAGTGGGTTGGTTGGGTAAGACCTGATCGTGAAATCTATTCCGTATTGGGGCATTATATTGGCTGGCTGACTGATGATCCGCGTATTTTGCGCAAACGTTCGTATGATTTTTCCAAGCCGCGCATTACGCCGCCCCAGCCGCAACCGCGTGTGCGCGTGCCTGCAACAGTGCCGCTGGCGCCCATGATGTCTGAACTAACCTATACTCATATTGATGTGCTTGAGGAAGAACCCCATCGTCTGAATACAGTGGATTATGGCGAACTGCGCGAAGATATGAATTGAAAGTATCATCTTAATATTTTGGGGTCAAAGGTGAC
>JACNJM010000274.1 GCA_014382605.1 Anaerolineae bacterium | reverse complement strand
TGTTGCAGTACTTGCAACACGCACCCTGTACAGTTGGGGAAATTCAACTGTACGGAGGTGTGCCATGGCGCGCAAATATCAAACCCATCGGCTGGAAGAAATTTATCAAACGGTTACGAAAAACCCGGGGCGAAAACCCGGGAGCATTGCCCGTTTATTGGGAGCGCAGCGATCTCAGGTCACACGCGCCTTGCCCGCATTAGAAGATTGCGGTTATTTGCTTTGCGAAGACGAGAAAGGCAGATTATGGCCCTTCGAAAAACAGAAACAATTCTGATTTGCATTCGAATTTTCGAATTGTTGCAGAATTCACCCCCCAGGTGTGCTATGGTATATACAAAACGGATTTGCTTTTCGTACAGGAGAAATCCATGAGCCGCAGCATGAATAAAGCCGAATGTCTGGTTGAAATGGAACGCCTTTACCTGCAGCGCGCCTACAGCGATGCAGAGATGGCCGAACGCCTGGGCGTTGACCGCACGACTGCCTATCGCTATCGCATAGAACTCACTCCCGATTATTTTATTATTCAGGATGACACAGGCCGTTGGAAAATTGACCGCACGCGCTATCTTTCCAATATCCGGGTCAATCTGTACGAATCGTTGAGCCTGTATCTGGCCTCACGGCGCGCCTCGCAGCACAGCCAGATTGCGGGCCTGCACGCCGCCAGCGCTTTAGAAAAATTATCCGGGACGCTGCGCCAGCCGATGACCGACCGCCTGGTCAAGGCCGCCGATAAAGTCCTGGCGCAAAAGGTAAACCCGGAGCGGGTGGCGATATTCGAAACTATCGCCCGCGGTTGGGTCGAGCGAATCCCCGTCAGAATTCACTACCGCGGTCTGAGCGCCCGATCCACGACAATCCACCATATCCAACCCTACCTGATTGAGCCTTCCCCCTGGAGCGACAGCGTGTATGTGATCGCCCAGAGTGATGTCATCAAAAATATTGTGCCCTTCCAGATCAAACGCATGCAGCAGGCCTCGCTGGCTACCGGGCAGTTCACTCTCCCCGAAGATTTCGATGAAGATACACTGCTCAAACACGCCTGGGGCATTTGGAGCCGGGAGGCTGAACCCGAGATTGTGCGCCTGAAATTTGCCCCCGGTAGCGCGACACGCCGCTTGCGCGAGAGCGCCTGGCATCCACTGGAAACCGTCACCGAGACCGAAGACGGAGGCTGCATTTGGGAAGCGCCCATCGCCGAGTGGCAGGAGATGCTGCCCTGGATCCGCGGCTGGGGCGCGGATGTGGAGGCGCTGGCCCCGGAGGGGTTGCGCAAGTCGTTGATCCGCGAAGCGAGATTGTTGGCGGGGATGTATGGGGTTGGGAAAATGGAAAAACAACTTGTTGCTCATGTACGCGAAAGAGATAAGGAAATCCAAACCTTAGAAGAACACCTTGAAGGTGTTTCAAGATTAGCTGGTCAGTTCACTGAGAAAATCGGGCTGAAAGAGATTGGGCAAATTGCAGGCTTGTTGCACGATGTTGGAAAAGCAAGCCAAGAATTTCAAAATTATATTGGTTCTGCAACGGAACAAATCGCAAAAGATTCTGAAAATTGGGTTGATTTTGTTTCCCTGAAAGGCAAAGTTGATCACTCTACGGCAGGAGCGCAAGTAGTATATCAAAAACTACAAGAAAGGGATTTGAAAACAGGGCAGGCCTTATCCTTGTGTGTAGCATCCCACCATTCAGGATTAATTGATTGCCTTGCTCCAAATGGCGAAAATAGTTTTCAGAAACGCATTGATAAGGAAGATGACAGAACCCATGTAACAGAGGCTTGGTCAAAACTCCCGGAAATTCAGAGAAAAGTAAGCGAGCTTTTATCAACTGATGTTGAAGAGCAAATGATTAATGCGTTAAATAGTTTGAAATCTCTCCCCGAATCAAAAGCAACTTTGCACTTCAAATATGGACTTCTTGCAAGATATTTACTTAGCTGCCTAATCGACGCTGACCGACTGGATACGGCTGATTTCGAGTTTCCGTCCAATTACCGTATCCGTAATTATGGAAGTTATCGCAGTTGGGAAGAATTGATAAACAGACTGGACATCAGATTACTTGAATTTAAAAACAAAGCGGATAAAAATGATGTAGACGAATTGCGTCAAGAAGTTTCTCAAGCCTGCTTTGATTTTTCAACAAAACGAAAAGGTATTTATCAACTAACCGTCCCAACAGGCGGCGGGAAAACTCTGTCGAGTTTACGCTTTGCTCTTAATCACGCTAAAAAGCATGAGATGGATCGCATCTTCTACATCATCCCCTATACCTCCATTATTGATCAAAATGCCGATACAGTCAGGCAAATTTTGGAAGATAAAGATAAAAACGGGCAATATTTGAATAAAGTTGTTTTGGAGCATCACTCGAATATTGTGGAAGAAAAAAATCAAGATGATGAAAAAGGCGAAAGCTGGCTTCCCAAGAAACGCCGCAGACTATTGTCCGAAAATTGGGATGCTCCGATTGTTTTTACGACACAGGTTCAATTTTTGGAAGCCTTATTCGGTTCAGGCACCCGAAGCGTGCGACGATTGCACCAGTTGGCAAATTCGGTCATCATCTTTGACGAGGTACAAACCATTCCGATTCGGGTGATGAAAATGTTTAATGCGGCATTGCAATTTTTAGTGGATGGTGGCAAATCAAGTGTTGTTTTGTGTACGGCGACACAGCCCCTTTTAGACAAAATTGAGCCAGAAGAACATGCGATCAGGATTACTGGCAAAATCATCGCTGACGAAAATGCTCTGTATGGAAAATTGCGAAGGGTCGAAGTCTTTGATCAAAGAAAAAACGGAGCAAGCTGGAACGAGGATGAAGTAGCGCAACTCGCAAGCCAAGAATTGATTGAAAAAGGCAGCGTGTTAATTATTGTAAATACCAAAAACTCTGCAAAAGGTCTATATGATGCAATTTCTGCTAATGACAATGATGCAGATGTTTACCATTTGAGCACTCGAATGTGCCCGGCTCATCGCCTTCAAGTTTTGGCTGAAATTAGAGAAAAGCTGGATAAAAAAGAACCTGTAATTTGTGTCAGCACACAATTGATCGAGGCAGGCGTGGATATTGATTTCGGTGCAGTTATTCGCTATCAAGCCGGTTTGGACTCAATTGCTCAGGCTGCCGGGCGTTGCAATCGTAGCGGTAAACAGGAAGATGAAAAAGGAAATAAAATTTTGGGGCATGTGCATATTATAAAACCTGCAAATGAGAATATTGATCGCCTGAAAGACATCAAAGAGGGGACGAGTATCACTGGGCGAGTTTTGCGTGATTTTGAAAGAACGCCTGAAAAATACGGAGATGATCGGCTTGGCTTGAAATCAATGGAGCTTTATTATCAATATTATTTTTATGGGCGAAAAGATGAGATGGAATATAATGTTGGAGCGAACTCATCGGTGGAAAGAAATGAAACGCTATTTAATCTTTTGGCACAGAACAAAACAGCGACAAATAGACATGCAAATAAAGGCGGGATTGTTCCTTTTTTAAGTCAAGCCTTTCAAACGGCTGGCAGAGAGTTCAAAGCCATAGATTCACCAACCAAAGGTGTCATTGTCCAATATGGCGAAAAGGGCAAGAAATTAGTTGGCGAGTTATGCAGTGCCTTTGAACTAGAAAAACAATACGAGTTAATCAAAAAAGCTCAAAGGTACTCTGTTAACTTGTTTAGCTATGAATTCGAGAAAATGACCAAAGCTGGCATTATCAGAGAAGTACAACAAGGCGCGGGGATTTACTATCTGGATGAGCAATACTACAGCGAAGAAGTTGGCTGGAGTGATGAAATTGTAAACAAGATGGACACACAAGTGATTTAAGGAGGTGCTTATGAAATATTCAAATATCGTTTCGTTCAAATTGTATGGAAAATATGCGCTCTTCACCGACCCGCTCACAAAAATCGGTGGCGAGAAGTATTCCTATCAAATACCAACGTATGAAGCCCTGAAAGGCATCTTAAGTTCGGTATATTGGAAACCAACTTTTGTTTGGTTTGTAGATAAAGTACGGGTGATGAAACCCATCTACACACAAACTCGCAGCGCCAAACCCGTCAAATATGGCGGCACGGGACACGATCTTTCGATTTACACTTACTTGGCAGATATCGAATATCAGGTGCAAGCGCATTTTGAATGGAATCTGTATCGTGAAGATTTGAAAGATGATCGCAACGATCATAAACATTGGGATGTCGCCAAACGCATGATTGAGCGCGGTGGAAGGCGGGATGTTTTTCTTGGCACAAGAGAATGTCAGGCGTATGTGGAGCCGTGTGAATTCGGAGAAGGCGAGGGGTTTTACGATAACTACCCCGGCGAACTTGCCTTCGGGATGATGTTTCATGGTTTTAACTATCCCGATGAGCTAGGAAAGAACGAACTCCAGGCTCGTTTTTGGCACCCTAGAATGGAAAAAGGTATTGTGGAGTTTGCCCGCCCGGATGAATGTGACCCCAACTTGGTGAAATTTGTGCGGAAGATGATAGCCACACCACCTAACTCGATAGGACTGCAAGAAGAAGGTTTGCTTGAAGGCTATGAGGAGGTGGTGAAATGAGCTGGATGCAAAAATTGTACGAAACCTACAACAATTGCGAGGGACAAATCGGCTATTCCAATAACCCGAAAGAAAGACCATTACTTCCCATCTGCCATATCACTACGCAGGCACATATCGAAATTCTAATTGACGATGAAGGAAATTTCCTGGAAGCCCATTTAATTACGAACAAAGAAGATGTAGCAACAATTATTCCGAGCAGTGAAAGCTCTGCAAGTAGAGCAGGAAGTAAACCAGCCAATCATCCTCTTTGCGACAAACTTCAATATGTTGCAGGGGATTTCCATTCTTATGGCGGAACGGTGACTTCGGGCTTCTCAAAGGAGGAAGATGAACCATATCTAAGTTTTGTTAAAACGCTCGAAGGGTGGTGTCAATCTGAATTCACACATCCTAAAGCCAACGCCGTTTTGAAATACATCCAGAAAAGAACCGTTGTTAAAGATTTGCAAGAAGCTCAAATTCTCATCATAGATCACAACACAAGAGAGTTTGCAGAAAAAAAAGATGTTGAGAGAGACAGAAACACTGTAGATATTTTCTCGGTTCTCAACGATCAAGAGCAGGCTTTTGTTCGCTGGATGGTCGAAATACCAGGAGAACTTGAAACAAAAGTCTGGCTAGACAACACTTTGTGGCATAGCTGGATAAATTATTATCTCTCGTCGAAAGATAAAGAGCCTTTTTGTTTTGTGACAGGCGAAAATGATGTATTAACATCTAATCATCCCAAATACCTGAGGCGGGAAGGAGATGGCGCAAAACTCATTTCGTCAAACGACACGAGCGGCTTCACTTTCCGAGGACGTTTTTTAGATGACCAGCAAGCGTGTAATGTAAGCCTTGAAGTTTCCCAAAAAGCACATTATGCGTTGCTGTGGCTTATAAGTCGTCAAGGTTATAGAAAAGACGATCAAGCAGTAGTGGCTTGGGCAACTACCGGAGATGATATCCCACTACCCTTTGATGATGTTAGCGACACAGAACAAGATTTGGGAATTGCTCTTAGCAAGAAAATAGCAGGGTATAACAAAAAAATTAATCCCAGCGCCGATGTCGTTGTCATGGGCTTGGATTCAGCCACTCCAGGAAGAATGGCAATCACCTACTATCGTGAACTAAAAAGCTCTGCTTTCCTTGCACGACTAGAAAATTGGCATGAAAGCTGTGCTTGGCTGCATACCTACCGATTTGTTGATAGCCAACGTGTTCCCTTTATTGGCGCTCCTGCCCCAAAAGACATTGCCTTAGCCGCCTATGGAACGAATCGCAAACGCGAAGGAAAAGCAGGAGAGTTCAAAGCGGACGATAATCTTGTCAAAACTACAGCAAATCGCATTTTGCCCTGCATCATAGATGGGCAGCCAATCCCGCGCGACATTGTTGAATCCACGGTACGCAAAGCATCGAATCGCATTGCTCTGGAAGATTGGCAATGGGAAAAGACATTGAGCATAGCATGTGCATTGTTCAGAAAGCACAAAGAAGGAAAGGAGAATTACGAAATGGCGCTTGATCCCGAAAGGAAGACCAGAGATTATCTTTATGGTAGATTACTTGCTTTGGCCGACAGTCTGGAAGAATGGGCCTTGAATGAGGCTGGAGAGAATCGGCAAACCAACGCCGCACGTTTGATGCAGCGTTTTGCTGAGCGTCCATATAGTACCTGGAGAACAATTGAGCTTGCGCTCGTGCCCTATAAAGCCAGGCTTGGGGGTAAATCAAAAAAACGACAACAAATGATTGATGAAGTTGTCGCTGCCTTCGAGCCGGACGATTTCACCAAAGATAAACGATTGAGCGGTGAATTTTTGTTGGGTTATCACAGCCAGCGCGAATTCCTTCGCTCTAGACGCTCTCAGATAAAAGACACGGAGCAAGATAATTCCGAAGATTAAGAAATTAAACTGATAAAGGAGAACTCACAAATGACTACACTCACCAACAAAATTGACTTTGCTGTAATCATCAGCGTCAACAACGCCAACCCCAATGGCGATCCGCTCAACGGCAACCGACCGCGCGTAGACTATAAAGGTTTTGGCGAGATTTCAGATGTTGCCATTAAACGCAAAATTCGTAATCGGTTATTAACGGAGGGTCACTCCATTTTTGTTCAGTCGGACGACAACAAAACCGATGATTATCCCAGCCTGCGGAAGAGAGCAGAAGGCGAACTTAGCAAAGATGTGTGGAAAGACCATGACGAAGCATATCGGGTAACTTGTGAGAAATGGTTAGATGTCCGCGCTTTTGGGCAGGTTTTTGCATATAGCAAAGGCAAAGGCGAAGCATCCGGCGTTTCAATTGGGGTTCGCGGTCCTGTTTCTGTGCATCCAGCTTTTTCTGTGCTTCCTGTCTTAGACCGCTCATCCAGTATTCAAATTACCAAGAGCGTTAGCGGCGAAGGGGATGGTGAGAAGAAGGCTTCTGACACAATGGGCATGAAACATCGTGTAGATCACGGCGTGTATGTTTTTTACGGCAGCATGAACCCACAGCTTGCCACCAAAACCGGATTTTCTGATGAAGATGCCGCCGCTATCAAAGATGCCCTGCGTACACTTTTCCGTAATGACGCTTCATCTGCCCGGCCCGAAGGTAGCATGGAAATTTACAAGCTCTATTGGTGGGAACATAACAGCCCCAATGGACAATATTCCGCTGCCAAAGTACATCGTTTGCTCAAGGTTGAAGCGAAGAACGAAGAACCCAATAGCATCGAAGATTACACGATTAGCTTAGGCGAACTTGATGGTTTGAAATGTGAAATCATTGATGGTGAATAACCCCACAAAAAACCCTGACAGGTCTCAGGCTTCGTCGAAGCGCGACCTGTCAGGGTTCAGAGATATTCGCTATGCCCCAGAATATTGCGCTACTCGAATTGCCCTTCCACCCAGGCCAGCGCCAGGGCAGCCTGTTCGATGGCCCGGCGGGCTTCGGCTTTCGTCACCGGCTCCCACTCGCCGGGGTAGCGAGTTTGCACCGCATATTCAGAAAGCTGAAAAGCTTCATCCACACCGGTTGGAATATCAACCCCGTTCACCTTGAGCAAGTCGAGTAGAACTTCGATGACATGCGTTCTTGGAAAATCAATCCCTCGTTGTAAAAGCAGCGCTTTCAGTGCTTTTTCGGCGCATTGCTGGGCGTGGAAGCAGGCATCTTCTGGCAGAACCCCTTTGGCGCGCAACCCTACGCGGCCAAGCTGCAAATCCGAACGAGCGCGGCGCAGCCACGCCAGCGAAACACTATCCGGCGCGTTCATACAAAACCTTACCTTCGGCCAACGCATCCCGATACACCAAACCGGCGGCATCCCCCAGCCGGGAAATCTGTTCGGGTGTCGCCATGACAATATCCACCGGAACCAGCAACCCGCGCAAGGCGCGGCGCACCCGGAGGCTTTCTTGCCGCAAATGTTTGATCCCTGGCACAATTACCAGCAAATCCAGGTCGCTGTCGGCAGCGGAATCGCCGCGCGCATGAGAACCGAAAAGGATCACCTTATCAGGATTAGTCGTTTCAACAATTCGCCGGGTAATTTCTGGCAGTTCTTTCGTCACGTTCATAATTCGCCTTACGAGAAATTATAACAGATGGAACCCGAATACACCGCCTCCGACCTGCTGCCGCTCTCCGGCATTCAGCACTTCGTCTTTTGCCGTCGCCAGTGGGCGCTGATCCATGTGGAGCGGCAATGGCAAGAAAACGCCCTGACCGCCGAAGGCCGCATTCTGCACCGCCGGGCCGATGATCCCTTCTTCACCGAAAAACGCAAAGGGAAACTCATCGCCCGCTCGCTGCCGGTGGCATCCTATCTCCTGGGGCTATCGGGCATTTGTGATGTGGTCGAATTTACCGAATCGCCGGATGGAATTCGTCTGCCGGGGCGAGATGGCTTGTGGCTGCCCGCCCCGGTGGAGTATAAACGCGGCAAAGAAAAACTCGATCACAGCGACGCGAGTCAACTTTGCGCCCAGGCCATCTGCCTGGAAGAAATGCTGCTAACGGAAATCCCGCAGGGCTACCTGTATTATGGACAAACCCGCCACCGGGTGACAGTTGAATTGACGGACGAACTGCGAATGCTGGTTCGCAAGATGTCCGCCGAGATGCAGCAATACTTCCAACGCGGCTATACCCCGCGGGTGAAGACATCCAAAGCCTGCCGATCATGTTCCCTGGCCGATCTATGCCTGCCCAATTTGCAAGAGAAGCTCATCCCGGCATCGAAATATATTGCCAACAACCTGAAAGCGCTTGAGCCATGAAAAAACTCGGTAACGTACTCTACATCACCACGCCCGAAGCTTTCCTCACGCTAGAAGGCGAGACTGTGGTCGTAAAAAAGGAAGAAGGCACATCTACGCGGTTGCCTCTGCACAACCTGGAAGGCATCATCTGCTTCAACTGGCTGGGAACCAGCCCGGCGCTGATGCGCGCCTGCACCGAGCGCAATATTGGCCTGTGTTTTCTCACCCCCAATGGGCGTTTTCAGGCCCGGGTCAGCGGGCGGGTGCAGGGCAATGTGTTACTGCGTAAAAAACAATACCAGGTTTCAGAAAACGAAGCCGAGAGCGTGCCCATTGCGGCCTCCTTCTTGCTGGCAAAAATCGCCAATTGCCGGGTAGTCATTGAGCGCGCCTTGCGAGATCACGCCCTTTTGGTGGATGTACCAGCCCTGAGCCAGGCCTCCGCCGCGCTCAAGGCCATCCTCACCGTCATCCCGGAAAGTGAGACTACTGGTGAGTTGATGGCTTTTGAGGGCAGCGCCGCTAAAATCTACTTTCGCGTCTTCGATCAACTCATCCTGCATCAAAAAGAAGATTTCTTCTTCAAAGAACGCTCCCGCCGCCCGCCGCTCGATAACATGAATTCGCTGCTTTCGTTTTTCTATGTGCTGCTGACCAATGATGTGGCTTCAGCATTGGAGGGGGTTGGCCTGGACCCCTATGTGGGATTTTTGCACGTAGACCGCCCTGGCCGCCCGTCGTTGGCGCTCGATTTGATGGAAGAACTGCGCCCGGTGTTCGCCGACCGTCTGGCGCTATCGCTGGTTAATCGCAAACAGATTAAAGGAAAGGGATTCGCCCAAAAAGAGAGCGGCGGCATTTTAATGGATGATGAGACCCGCAAGAAGGTACTCGTGGCCTGGCAGGAGCGCAAACAAGAGGAGATGGTTCATCCCTACTTGAAAGAGCGGATTCCCTTCGGGTTGATTCCACATACCCAGGCTTTGCTGCTGGCTCGATATTTGCGCGGCGACCTGGACGCTTATCCGCCCTTCTTCTGGAATTAGGAGAGTTATTAATGCTGGTGCTGATCTGTTACGATGTCAATACCGAAACGGCTGCCGGTCGGAAGCGTCTGCGAAAAGTTGCCAAAAAGTGCGAAGATTACGGCCAGCGCGTCCAAAACTCGGTTTTCGAATGTCTTGTGGATAATGCCCAACTCACTCAATTGAAACACGCCCTGGAAGAACTTATTGAGCTGAAGACGGACAGCCTGAGGTTCTATTATTTGGGCGACAAATGGAAAAACCGTGTTGAGCATATTGGCGCAAAACCCAGCCTCGACCTTTCCGGGCCGCTGATTGCCTGAAAGCCGATCTGCGAACCCCAAGTGAACATCCGTCCCTGAACCGGTTCGCAGCATTTTGGAACCTTAAAAATCAAATATTTGACGAAAAACAGGAGAATGATATAAAATAACGATATAGAAAGGCCAATATCTGGGCAAGAAGCTATTTTTTTACCCAGATGTTGCGGTCGCTCCCCCTCGCGGGGAGCGTGGATTGAAACTCTTGCTAATCCCGCCATATACCGTAAAGACCGATGTCGCTCCCCCTCGCGGGGAGCGTGGATTGAAACATCAGCGACATAAGCAACAGGTGCGTAATCCGTGGTCGCTCCCCCTCGCGGGGAGCGTGGATTGAAACGCTCCGAGGCGTTGGCGACAGGTGAGACG
>JACNJM010000270.1 GCA_014382605.1 Anaerolineae bacterium | reverse complement strand
TTTATCAAAGTTCTTTCCAAAATCTACTTAGACGATCTTTGATAAAAAAACACTGCTTAGGCTCGAAGCTCGTGATTGGGTGTTGATTCTCCCCCCCTTTTTTTGTTTCCGGCTTGTGTTAGCGGATGACGTGTTTATTGGGATGGCGCCAGGTAAAAAAGCACGCCCAGATAATGACAAATACTGCCACCCAATACGAAGAGATGCCAGATCGTGTGCATATAGGGGATTTTTCGAAGGGCATAGAAAATTACACCAATTGTGTAGACCGCCCCCCCGGTGGCGATCCAGATGATGCCGCCGAGGGGGATATTTGCGGTCATTTCCTTGAAAGCCACAACACATAACCAGCCCATTAGAACATAAGCTAACACAGCTACTTTTTCATAGCGGTTGACGAAGATAGCCCGGAAGCCAACCCCCAGCAAAGCCAATCCCCAGACAATGATTAACAATGTCCAGCCCCAGGTACCCCGGACGCCAACCAGCAAAAAGGGGGTGTAGGTGCCAGCAATCAACAAGAAAATCGCGGCGTGGTCAATCACTTGCAGCACTTGTTTGATACGCGGGTGTTGAAAACCGTGATACAGCGTTGAAGCCAGGTAGAGGATGATTAACGTAGCGCCGTAGATACTAAAGCTAACGATCTGGTAGGCATCGCCATATTTTGCGGCCAACACCACCAAGATGACCAACCCGACAATACTCATGCCTGCGCCAATACCGTGCGTGATGCTGTGAGCAATTTCTTCACCAATAGTGAAGAACCGCTGCGAAGTACGTGTTTTGATATTTTCGAGTTGTGGGTGCATGTGAATTTCCTTCTACGTAGATTTAGCGCCAATAAATCGTGCTCGATTTAGGTAACACTATATCATATCAGCCAGCTAATTATTCTTATTGTGACTGTTCAGTCTCTTTCCGTTTGAGCCTGAGTAGTTACTTTTATTCTTTGAAATCTTGCCACAAGATTTCTTCTAACCCGGTCAATAACAGATCGGCATCGGATTTGGAGAAAGGCATCGGTGGCCTGATCTTAATCACATTGTGATGCGGTCCATCGATGCCCAGTAGTACTCCCAACTGGCGCATGCGATTGACAATAAAAGCAGTTTCCTGGGTGGCGGGTTCGAGGCCATCGGGGTGGCGAATCAGCTCCACGCCCAGGAACAACCCGGAGCCCCGCACGTCACCCACCATGGGATAACGGCGCTTAAATTGGCGTAATCCATTCAATAAGTAATTGCCTACGTCCAGCGCGTGTGCTTGTAAATTCTCATCCAGAACTACATCCAGCACCGCTTTACCAATCGCGCAGGATACCGTATTGCCACCGAAGGTGCTAAAAAACTCCATGCCGTTATCGAAGGCGGCGGCAATTTCGGGGCGCGTGACTACGACGCCAATGGGATGGCCGTTACCAATCGGTTTGCCGAGCACAACCATATCGGGGACGATATTGTGGGCCTGAAAGGCGTAGAAATGTGTGCCCGTACGACCATAGCCGGTTTGTACTTCGTCAGTGATGCACACCCCACCGGCCTGGCGCACGTAATCATAGACTTGGGAGAGATACCCCATTGGTAAAAAGATTTGACCGGCCACGCTGGGGCAGGTCTCAGCGATAAAACCAGCTGGCGCGCGACCGCTTTGTGCCAAACTCTCAATAACATCCAAAACATGCCGAGCGTATTTTTGCGCAGCCTGGGGATCGTCGGCTTTGTATTCCCCGCGATAGGTATCGGGAATGGGGATCGTATGCACCCAAGGCGGCGCTCCGCCCCCACCGGGGCCAGCGTGTTTGTAGGGACTGATGTCGATCAGCGAGGTGGTATGCCCGTGATAGGCGCTTTCCAGGACGATCATGTCGCGCTGGCCGCTGTAAGCACGCGCTAAACGTAAAGCCAATTCGTTGGCTTCACTGCCCGAGTTGACGAAAAAACACACGCTGAGCGGGTCTGGCAAAGTGGCGGTGATGCGCTCGGCGTATTGCAGCAAATAGTCGTGTAGATAGCGGGTATTCGTATTGAGAATACCCATCTGCTGCCGTCCGGCAGCCACCACGCGCGGATGACAATGTCCCACATGCGGCACATTATTATAAGCATCTACATACCGCCGCCCGGTCTCATCAAATAAATATTGCATCCAACCGCGCTCGATTTTGAGCGGTTCCTGATAGCCAACACTCAGATTTCTGCCGATGATTTTTTTGCGTAGGGTCAGAGTGCTGGCTTTATCAGGCCGCCGTTCGGGGAAAGATTCCGCGGGAATTCCCAGAATCAAGTTTGGATCGGGCGAAAAAGACAACCAAATTGAGCGCAGACTGGCTTGGCACACGCCAGGAAAATCGCTCCCCAGTTCGAGTAGATCGGTGATGACCTGCAAGTGCAGGTGGGGCGGCCAGCCACCATTGACTTCGGATGTGCCTAGCGCACATAGTTTTTGTCCTGCCTCAAAGATTTGCCCGACGCGCAATCCATCCAACGATTCCCGACTAAGGTGCCCATAGAGCGTATAAAAGGGCATGCCGTCGTCGGTATAATGTTTTAGCACGATCACAGGCCCGTAATCATAGGGGGTGGCATTATCGGCAAACGCGTGCAGGCTGCCCCTGAGCGGGGCGTAGATTTCCGTGCCAGCCGGGGCAAAAAGGTCAAGGCCGATATGAATTGTGCGGCGCTCAGCAGTAATTTTTAGACCAGTGTCGAACGTTGGATGCTGATAGAGCAGCCGCGCTTCGTCATATAATCCCAACCCAATCTCGGCTTTGGATTCCTTCATCTGGTCGAACAGACGGGGGGTGAGGCTGGCTTCTGTTATCGAGGTGGGGTCAGCTCCGATAAGAGGGCTACCGATACCCAGGTCAAGCGGGGTGCATAAATTGCCCTGTAGATCAATCTCCAAAACGGGCGCGATTTGATGCGTGTTGTTTTTCAGCCAGCCGATTATTTTTGGAGTCTGAGGCACGGGTGTCAGCCCGCAGGCATGACGAAAAACAGCGCCAGCAAAACGGGGGTGAAGCTGTGCCCATTGGGGCAGGGTATTGCGAATGGCGTCCTGGCTGATGAGCAAATATTCGTCATCGGGACGTTGTTGGATCTGGTAGGCGGCTATGCACACACTGGCGCACAAACGCATACTCACCAGGCCAAACAAAGCCTCAATTTCATCTGGGGTGAGTGGGTTTTCCTGATGATAGCCCCTGACCAGTAAAGCCGCCGTTTCCAGTGGATCGGGCTTATCGAGGATAGCGTAGGCAACCGCAATTGCCAGATCGGCAACGGTATAGCTATAGAGCATATCGCCAAAATCGATCACGCCAACCACTTGCTGGTTGTGCGATAAAGAGTCAACGCTCATAATGACGTTATAGTCATTCGCGTCATTATGAATTATGCTCTGGCGCAACCCTGGCAATAATGGGGCGGTATGCGTATCAAAATCGTTAGCCAGCTCCTCAATTAGTATTCGCATCTTCTCGTCGGCTACCAACGATTTGTACTGGGTCACAACCGCGGGGGCCTTTGCCAAATCCCAATGGAAATCGCGCTGTGTTGCCGGATGTTCAAAACTCGTCAAGGCCCGATCCAGACGCCCCAGATATTCCCCAAACCGGCAAAAAAATTCGGGCGAGTGGCGTCGTATTGAACCATAGGGGGCGCCCGGCAAATACGTCACCAGGCGCACCAAATGGCTGACTCCCGAGGGCGCATTGACTGAGGCGATCAACCTTCCAGTTTTCGCAAAAACCACTTGCGGACAAGATACCCTATTTTCGGCGAGATGCTGCATAGCCTGGGCCTGCGCTTCCAAAAAAGAGGCTTCTTCACTGGCATTGGCGATTTTTAGCACGTAATCTTTTCCCGCATTCGAATGGATGCAAAAATTCTGATCACGCTCACCTGCTAATGGTGTTACTGAACCGTAAATGCCAAAAATATCTTGAGCAAATTTCGCGGCTTCAATTTCGCTAAAATGAGGAGTTTGTTCGAGATAGGACATCATATTGTAGTTTCAATAAGCGTTTCATGGAACCAGGAGAACGGTGATTTGAGTCACGACACTATTGCTCTCCTGCTTGAAAAATCTTTTCTATTGTAGCCGTTCTTTTAGTCTCTGGATTACTGCTCTTTGTCCCCCAACTCATCCACAATCAATTCGAATTGTAACAGCGCCGCTTCCAGATTGCCCACAATCTCCTGAGCCAGCACATCGGGATCAGGTAGATTTTCCGTATCTTCCAGGGACTCATCTTTCAGCCAGAAGATATCCAGGCTGACCTTGTCGCGTTGCATGATTTCATCATAGCTGAAAGCCTTGAAGCGTTCGGTCTCTTCCCGCTGGTGGCGGTTCTTCGGGTTGTAGCAGTGGATGAAATCTTTCAAATCAACTTCCTGCATCGGGTTGGTCTTCAAGGTGAAGTGTAGATTGGTGCGCAGATCGTAAATCCAGACCTTGTCTGTCCAGGCCTGCTCGCGACCGGGTTTCTTTTCAAAGAAAATAACATTGGCCTTGACGCCCTGGGCGTAGAAAATGCCCGTGGGCAGCCGCAGCAAGGTATGGACATCGAAGCCTTGCAGCAAGCGGCGGCGCACCGTCTCACCCGCCCCGCCCTCGAAGAGCACGTTGTCGGGGACAACTACCGCCGCGCCTCCGTTGATTTTCAACATTGTGGCGATATGCTGCACAAAATTGAGCTGCTTGTTGCTGGTGGTAGCCCAGAAATCGTTGCGCTCATAGCTCAACGCGGATTTGTCGGCCTTGCCTTCACCATTGACGATGGTGACGCTGCTCTTTTTGCCAAAGGGTGGGTTGGTCAGCACCAGATCGAAGCGCTGACCCGGATCAGAGATCAACGAGTCGTTGACTTCAACGGGAGATTCATCGGAGCCGATGCCATGCAGGTACAGGTTCATCACGCACAACCGGGCGGTGTTATCAACGATTTCCCAGCCTTTGAAGGTATCGCAGCGCAAGGCGCGCTTCTGTTCTTTATCGAGGGGATA
Source organism: Anaerolineae bacterium (assembly GCA_014382605.1). Taxonomy (GTDB): domain Bacteria; phylum Chloroflexota; class Anaerolineae; order Anaerolineales; family UBA11858; genus NIOZ-UU35. The sequence goes on along the minus strand of JACNJM010000270.1, from coordinate 5,551 downwards.
ATTCCCCGCAATGAAATCATGTGCCGCCAGAAAGAAGCCGCCCGTACCACAGGCCGGATCGCAGATCGTCATCCCCGGCTGGGGATGCATGACTTCCACCATCGCTCGGATTAATGGTCGCGGGGTGAAGTATTGACCAGCCCCACTCTTGGTATCTTCGGCGTTCTTTTGAAGCAAACCTTCGTAGATCTCGCCTTTGATGTCGATATCGAGACCCATCCAGGTTTCTTCGTCGATCAGGGCGATCAGGCGCTTGAGCTTGGCGGGATCCTGGATGCGGTTTTGAGCCTTGCGGAAAATCACCCCCAGCATCCCAGTGCTTTTGCCTAATTCAATAAGAGTTTCCCGGTAATGGATTTCCAACTCAACGCCATCGCGGGAGGTTAGCGCCGGCCAGGCGTAGGCTTCGGGGATGATGGACAGATTGCGGAAGGGCGCTTTGGTTTGCTCATCGGCCATTTTCAGGAAGAGCAGGTAGGTAAGCTGCTCGACATAATCGCCGTAGCTGACGCCGTCATCCCGCAAAACGTTGCAGTAGTTCCACAGGCGTTGAACGATGGTTGCAGATTCGGTCATATTATGATCCCTTTCTGGTTCTTAGGTTGATCGGATTGTCCTGATCCAATTCCCATTTGAGGGGGTTATTCTGAATATATCGCCGGATGGCATTGAGTGCGCCTTCATTGCGCACGATATGTTCATAATAATTGCGCTGCCAGACCGGCGCGCCGGGTGAATCCAGGGTTTGATTGATGCGACGGGATGAAAATGATTTCAATGCCCGTATAATTTCAGGTAAACCATGTCGTTTTTTAATAGAATGGGCGTCGTCGTAGGGGTGGGCGTCGTCGTAGGGGTGGGCGTCGTCGCAGGGGTGGGTCTCAGACCCACCCCTAACCAATGACGTTTCTGTCAAAATAATAATCCCATGAATGTGATTCGGCATGATGCAAAATTCATCCAAAACCACGTGCGGATAATGATTGGGTAAATCATCCCAAGCCTGCCGCACAATCTCCCCAAATTCATTCAGGATCATGACCCCATCGACGATTTCGCCCAGGAGAGCTTGCCGCTGGTAGGTGCAAATGGTGACGAAATAGGCGCCGGGTTGGGTGTAATCGTACCCTTTCAGGCGGATTGATCGGCGGTGGTGTTTGGTTGGATCGTATTTCATGATTTCTCTCGTCGGGGCACGGCGGCGCTGTGCTCTTACACCAACCGCCCCTCGAACGCCCGCTTGAGAATCGACTGCCGCAACCGCTCGGCGCGCGCCAGCGCCTGATCGAGTTCTTTTTCGATTTCGTCGGCCACGGATAAGCGGCGTTCGACTTTGGCAAAAAACACATTCTGTTCTTCCAATGAAGGTAATGGAATTGCTACTTCGCTCAATATTTTCAAGTTGATATTTTTCTGGGCAGTAGCAGGAGCATATCTTTCTAAATCGGTTTTTGCTGTGCGTAGGAAATACTCAAGGTATCTGATATTACAATGTTTGGGATCAGCAAGAAAACCCACAACGCTGTCTGGGAAACAAGCATCAAAACCCAAAATAGCAGTATCTGCTATATTAGCAGCAATGGTTATGCAAAGTGTTCCTTCAGGCCACAGACGGCTCTGAGCTAAACCATCTTCACTGTATGTTTGAGAATACTCTCGAAGTATTCCATTCGCGTGCCTAACATCGCCAGTTTGAACAAATGGGTAAGGGCCTCCGTAAAGATGGGGAGCATTACGTGGTCGGTGTTTTGATTTACCACGATTAAGCTCACCAATCTGCGGCATTGTCGCCCACACCCAACCCTCTGGCAACTCCGGCAGACCATCCGTATCCGGTGGGGCGGGCTCCTTGTATTTTTTCTTCCGTCTTCCATCCCCGGTCTCCTGTCCTTCTTCCCACTTCGCCCGGCGCTCGGACAGGATGCGGGCCAGCAGCTTCTCGGCGCTTTCGTCGGGGCGGATCTCAGACCCGCCCTTACCACGCGCTTTACGCCACTCACGCGTCAGTTCCCCTTCGACGGCGGATTTGAGCACCGCCTGCCGGTAGCGCTGAAGCTGGGCTTTGGCCTGCTGCAACTCGGTGACGCCGGCCTCCAACTGGGTGAAGAGTTCTTCAATTTTGGCGACAATGCGTTCCTGTTCGGGGCGTGGGGGAATAGGTATCTCAACGGCTCTTAATATTGTCTGACTAATATTTGGTTGCGCTCCCCCAATTCTGGCTTTCAATAATTCATCACGTTGTTTGCGTAAGAACCAAAACAGAAATTTCTTGTCCAATTCTTCGGGCGGAAATAATGCACAAATAGCTTGGTTTGTTGCTGCATCAATACCGAGAATCCCCAAGCGACCAACTGTTGCCCCATAAAGAGCAATTACCAGCGTCCCTTGTGGGAATATCTTTGCGCTTGAATTCTGAAGCCCATCTTCAGTAATAAATTCTTCAATTTCATAAATCAGCGAATCGTTCAACTCGCCAGATTTTAGCCAGGGAATATCGCCACCGTAAAAACTGGGAACTTTTCTGCTTGGCGTTCCACCACTCGTGGTGTCACAAATTTTGCCAATTGTTGAAAGCGCCCAACCTGGGGACAAACCGTTATTCTCCGTCATCCTAACCCACCAATACCTGTGTCAACTCATCCAGAATGCCGTCCAGTTCATCTCCAAAGAGTTGGTAAACCTTAACCGCCCCGCCCTTCTGGTTGAACGGCACTTCCTCGAAATCGTCCATCTCAATCGTCACGCTGGCGGCGATATGCGTGCGGATCATCTCCAGCCATTCCAACTGCTCCGGGCTGAACTGCCGCCCGGCGTTCAACTGGTCCACCAGCCAGGCCCGGTAGCGCTCCGCCACCGTCAGCGGGAACGGCTCCAAGGTCTCCGATTGTTCCAGCGCAAAGCGCACCAGCGCGATAATGTCGGTCAGCAGGCGGCTGGGGCCTGCGCCGCGTACCCGAGCTTGATCGAGCCGCTCATAGGCCCGCCACAGACTCTCCGGGGTCAGATTATAGGGCGGTCGCTCGATGGCCTCCGCCAGCTCCCGCACCGCCTGATAGGTCAACCGCCGGGCCCCATAGGGTTGGCTGTACAGGATTTGCAGGGCCGTCAACTCGTCCTTGTGGGCGGCGATAAATTCTTCAAACGTCGCCACCTTCCGCCGGGCCTCGTCTGCTACAAAGCGGGCTTCCACCAGTTCATCTTGGCTAACCGTATCCAGAACCTGCTCACTGCGCTGCTGGATGCCCACCAAAATCTCCCGCAGTTGGGCGTTATCAAAGGGCGCACAGGCTTTTTGGATTAAAGATTCCTGGGCTTTTTGGATCACTTCCATTGGGGCAGGTCTCAGACCTGCCTTTACCTGGGGATCAAGATCAAAGTGTTTTAACGCGTAATCCAAATGGATATCGGGATCGACGGAATCCAACAAATTGTGGATCATCTTCTTTAGGGGCAATCCCCCTGAAATGAGTTCGACGCTCGCCCTATCTTTCGGGGTGAGTGCCCGATCCAGGCGCGCCAGCCGTCCCGCCAGGGATTCCAGTGAATCCGCATCCCGCACGCCCATCGCCACCCGTTGCAGTAATTTATCAAAGGGGATGTGCTTCTTACGCTCCAGGGGGCGGGTGTCGGTCATATCCTGCTCGCAGACCCCCACGGCATCGACCAGCACAAAATGGGTCTTGTGACCGGCATCGGGCGTCACCGCCGTCAGGTCGGTATCCGAAATCACGCGCGTGCCGCGGCCCTTCATCTGCTCGAAATAGCCCTGCGAGCGGATCATGCGCAGGAAGAGCAGGCACTCCAGGGGTTTGATATCGGTGCCCGTGGAGATCATATCGACGGTCACGGCAATGCGCGGGTCATAGGCGTTGCGGAAGCTAGCGATCAGGTCTTCGGGCTTCTCGCCGCTGCGGTAGGTGATCTTCTTGCAGAATTCGTTGCCCTTGCCGAAGACCTCCCGCACAATCTCGACGATATCTTCAGCGTGCGAGTCGTCCTTGGCGAAGATCAGGGTTTTGGGCACTTCCGTGCGCCCGGGGAAGATCTCGCTAAACAGCCGGTCCCGGAAGGTTTGGATCACCGTGCGGATCTGGTCTTTCGCAACCACATCCCGGTCGAGCTGGTTGGGGGCGTATGCCAGGTCATCCTCGAGCTGCTCCCAGCGCACGGCCCGGGTCTTTTTATCGCGCTTATCGACATAGTGACCGGCCTCCACCTGCCCGCCCGCCTGGGTGATCTGGGTGCGGATGCGGTAGACCTCGTAGCCCACATTGACCCCGTCGGCGACGGCGCGCTCGTGGGTGTACTCGGTGACCAGGTTCTGCTCGAAGAAGCCCAGCGTGTGTTTGGAAGGTGTGGCTGTCAGGCCGATCAGGAAAGCGTCGAAATACTCCAGCGCCTGCCGCCACAAATTATAGATCGAGCGGTGGCACTCATCGGTGATAATGAAATCAAAGGTCTCGATGGGAATATCGGGGTTGTACGCTACCTCCCTCACCCCCGGCCCCTCTCCCACTGGGAGAGGGGAGTCTGAGCTTTGCGAAGACGGGGTGAGGGGGATATTCTGCTCAAACCACGACATTTCTTCATTCGTTTCTTCATATTCAGCATCCCCCTTGAGCATCGAAAACAGCCGCTGGATGGTGGTAACAGTCACCTTGCAGACCGGGTCGATCACATTGGAGGTCAGCCGCTGAACATTGTACAACTCGGTGAACTTGCGCCCGTCATCGGGCGTGATATAGCCCTGGAATTCACGCAGGGTCTGCTTCCCCAGGTTGTTGCGGTCCACCAGGAAAAGCACCCGTTTGGCCCCGGCGAACTTAATCAGCCGGTAAATGAAACTAACCGCCGTGAAAGTCTTGCCGCTGCCGGTCGCCATCTGGATTAGAGCGCGTGGCTTGTTCTGGGCGAAGGACTGCTCCAGGCTGGTGATGGCCTCGATCTGGGCGTCCCATAAGCCTTTTGTAATCAAGGGATGTTTCTCCGGCATATCCCGCAGTCGCCCGCGTAACGTAGGTGCGAGTCTGAGACTCGCACCTACCGAGGGGATCAGCCACTCCCGCAGCGTCTCTGGCCGGTGGAAATGGAAGACGCGCCGCGAGCGGTAATTGGGATCGCGCAGATCAACGAAGCGCGTCTCGACCCCGGTGCTCTCGTAGCTAAAAGGCAGCGGCAGTTCCACGTGGGGAATATCCTCTGGGAAGCTGGTCATGTAGCGGGCCGACTGCTCGAAGACCCCGCTCAAGGTGGTGCCAGCTTTTTTGGCCTCCACGATGCCCACAGCTTTGCGGTCCACGAAGAGTACGTAGTCCGCTGGCCCGGATTGGGTCTGAAACTCGCGCACCGCCACACCAATTCCCGCGCCCAGGTTGAGCTGCTTGAAATCTTGCACAACCCAACCGGCAGCGGCGAGGAGGCGGTCTATGTTCTTGCGGGCGAGGACTTCGGGTGTGGGCATTCGTTTACTCTCCCTGAATTCCCCTGAAAACAGATGTAATGGGGGTGATGTTTGTATAAGTGTAGTGCAAAACCGTGCGAAATGCAATTG
>JACNJM010000213.1 GCA_014382605.1 Anaerolineae bacterium | reverse complement strand
CCATGGTGCCTACATTCAAATGCGGCTTGTCGCGTACAAATGTTTCTTTTGCCATTTGTGTTCTCCTAAATATTACTAAATAGGTGCTGAAATAATTTCTACAATTCGCCGCGAATAATTCGCTCGGCCAATTTTTCGGAAACTTTGGCGTAATGATCAAATTCCATCGTAAATACGCCGCGCCCTTTGGTCGCCGACCGCAGTTGGGTGGCGTAGCCGAACATTTCGGCCAAGGGGACCATCGCTCGAACAGCCTGTGATTTTGCCGGGCGTATTTCCATGCCCAAAACTTCACCACGTCGAGAATTCATTTGCCCAATAATATCGCCCAGATATTCATCTGGGGTTGTTGCTTCCACCTTCATGATCGGTTCTTGCAAAACGGGTCGCCCCTTCTGCACACCTTCACGGAAGGCCATCGAACCCGCAACCTTGAAGGCCATTTCGTTCGAATCAACTTCATGGAAGGAACCATCATAAAGACGAACTTTTATATCAGTTACAGGATATCCCGCCACTACGCCTGATTCGGCAGTTTCGCGAATACCTTTTTCAACGGCGGGAATATATTCTCTAGGAATTGCGCCGCCAATGATCTCATTTTCAAAAGAAATGCCCGCGCCGGGTTCATTCGGTTCCAAAGATATTGTTACATGTGCATATTGCCCGCGCCCACCGGTTTGCTTTACATGACGATAGTCTATTTTCTCAACGCTGCGGGTAATCGACTCACGATAAGCTACACGCGGGTTGCCCACACGTGCCTGAACATTAAACTCTCTCAAGAGGCGGTCAACCAGAATTTCAAGGTGAAGCTCACCCATGCCAGAGATTAGCGTTTGCCCGGTATCTGGATCGACTCGAACCCGAAATGTGGGATCTTCTTCCGAAAGTTTGTGCAACGCTTCCGACATTTTGTCCTGATCTGCCATTGTTTTCGGCTCAATCGCCACAGAAATAACGGGCTCAGGGAAAGAAATCGTCTCCAGAATAATTTGGTTGGCAGCATCACAAAGCGTGTCGCCAGTAAAAGAGAACTTCGGCCCTAAAATCGCCACGATATCGCCAGCCGAGGCATCATCAATATCCTCGCGGCGGTCAGCGTACATACGTATCAAACGCCCAATACGTTCTTTCTTCTGCTTTATTGGGTTATACACCGAAGCGCCTTTGGTCAGCTTTCCGGAATAGATGCGGATATAAGCCAGACGACCTACATATGGATCGGTCACGATCTTGAATACCAATGCGCTAAACGGCACACTGTCGTCAACGGGGCGCACGACTTCTTCCTCTGAACTGGGGTGAAAACCCTTTACTGCGGGAATATCCAGGGGCGAGGGCAAAAAGTCTACTACGGCGTTCAACACCGGCTGTACACCTTTGTTGCGCAACGAAGTTCCACAATATACGGGCGTCAACTGCCCAACAATCACAGCCTTGCGCAAAGCCGCTTTTAATTCATCAACCGAGATGTCCTCACCTTCCAAGTATTTCAAGGTGAGTTCGTCGTCTGTTTCAGCGATTTGCTCTACCATGCGCTCGCGCATGGCTTTGACCTGCGCCTGCAAGTCTATCGGAACATCGCCCTCAACCGGCTTTGTTCCCTGGCTGTCTTGCCAAACAATCGAGCGCTGTGTGAACAAATCCACGACGCCGCTATATTCCGCTTCTACCCCGATCGGCACTTGAACGGCCACAGGATTTGCAGACAAACGCTCGCGAATGGTTTTAACAGTATTTTCGTAAGAAGCGCCAACACGATCCATCTTGTTGACAAAACAGATGCGCGGCACACCGTAAAGGTCTGCCTGACGCCATACAGTTTCACTCTGCGGCTCTACACCCTGAACAGCATCAAAAACAACGATACCGCCATCCAACACGCGCAGAGAACGCTGCACTTCTGCTGTAAAGTCAATATGACCTGGGGTATCAATAATGTTGACAAGGTGATCTCGCCACTCCGCAGCAACCGCGGCAGATACAATCGTAATGCCACGCTCGCGCTCCTGGTCCATCCAATCGGTGACGGTTGTGCCATCATCGACGGAACCAATGCGGTGCGTTTTGCCCGTATAATACAGGATGCGCTCAGTTGTGGTGGTTTTTCCGGCATCAATGTGGGCAATAATCCCAATATTACGATACCGTTCCAAAGGATACTGGCGAGACATTAGAACCTACTCAAAAAAACTAAACCTGGAAGTGCGAGAAGGCACGGTTGGCTTTCGCCATGCGGTGCGATTCTTCGCGTCTGCGAACGGCTGAACCCGTATTGTTAGCGGCATCCAAAAGCTCGTCAGCGAGAAGTTCGGGGAAAGATTTTCCCGAACGCCCGCGGGCAGCAGCCAGGATCCATCGCGTAGCCAATGCAAAACGCCGTGGGGGAGGAACTTCCATCGGCACCTGATAGGTAGCTCCACCGATACGGCGGGGTTTCACTTCCATAACAGGTGATGCATTCTCAATGGCTTTATCAAATAATTCTAGCCCATCCTGACCGGCGCGCTCTTGCATAATATCCAGCGCTTGATATACCACCCGTGTAGCCAGACTTTTCTTTCCATCTTTCATGACGCGATTAATAAAAGATTGCACCTTTATACTGTTGTGGCGCACATCTGGATGAATTTCGCGTTTGGGAGCTCTATTTCGTCGCATTCAACTTCTCCGTTTTTACTTTAGCCTTGGCATAAGCTACTTACATTAAGAACCGCCGGGGAAATCCGGCGATTTCTCAATCAATTCAAATTATCGCTTCTTGGTACCGTATTTTGAACGGCTCTGCTTGCGATCGTCAACTCCGGTGGAATCAAGTGTGCCGCGCACAATATGGTAGCGCACACCAGGTAAATCTTTTACACGGCCTCCACGAACCAGAACAATGGAGTGCTCTTGCAAGTTGTGCCCTTCACCCGGAATATATGCGGTTACCTCAAGCATATTTGTGAGGCGCACACGCGCAATTTTACGCAGCGCGGAGTTCGGTTTTTTCGGAGTCATGGTACGCACATTCGTACATACACCGCGTTTCTGAGGAGCGCCCTTTGGCTGGCGAACACGGCGCTGATCATACGAATTAAACGTATACTGAAGAGCGGGGGCTTTACTCTTTACCTGCTTTGATTTTCGTCCATTACGAACCAATTGATTAATTGTGGGCACGTTTGCCTCCAGACAAAACTCTTTCGAACAATTTCTTCTAATTCAGCAACGGAGGCCATCGCTTGTGCAATGATGGCCTCGCGTCGAATACTTTTTCTCTGTTAAGCGGACAGGGGTTAGTAGCCCGTCCTTCTGAATTGGACAACGACCGGTGATTTTATCACAGCGAATATTCAGCGTCAATAGTTTTCGCCCAAGCCAAGCAAACCTGTGCTCAATTTAGGGCGTTTTTTCTGCGTATCTTCTTTGCCAAAGCGCACGACCTTGCCTTCATCGGTGATGGCTTCGACAGCTAGGCCAAGACTCTGAAGTTCTTTGACCAAAACCTGGAAGGATGCGGGGATGCTGGGGTCTTCCATTGGCTCACCCTTCACAATGGATTCATAGGCTTTCACGCGACCAACCACATCGTCTGATTTGACAGTAAGCATCTCTTGAAGTGTATAGGCAGCGCCATAGGCTTCCAGCGCCCACACTTCCATCTCACCAAAACGCTGCCCCCCAAATTGTGCCTTACCGCCCAGCGGCTGCTGGGATACCAGGCTGTACGGTCCGGTAGAACGAGCGTGAACTTTATCTTCCACCAGGTGGTGTAGTTTCAGAATAGACATGATACCAACCGTAACAGGGCGGTCAAAGGGCTGGCCTGTTTTTCCATCACGCAGCACCTGCTTTCCAACAATTGGCGAGGGAAGATTGCTCTCAAGCATTTGTTCGCCTACCAACGAGCGCAAATCTTCATCGGCAAGATTTGTAACAGTTACACCGCGATCCATGAGCCACAGACGCAAACAAGCAATAACAGCGCGCTCGTCCTGGTCGTCGCGGTCAATAATGGCGACTTCCTGATTCTCGAAGGATAAAATTCCATCGGGATTAAAGCCGTTTTCACGCAGCCACTCACGGACGACCGAACGCCGCGCATAAGTTTCATCAGAGATCAGGCGGTAGACATCGTAACCCAATTCGCCCAGCCACATTTCCATATAAAGGCGGCGAACGTGGCTATCATCGTCGATGCCAACGGGGTCGTACCCTTGTTCGTCGAGCCAGACCCAGGCGCGCTCAGCAACCTCTTTCCAGGCACGGTCAACCATCCAGGCACGCGCCAACTCGGCTTCAATTTCATACTCACGGGCACCGTCGAATACCGGCGTTAAGGCGCGGAAGCCTAAACGACGCGCCGCCCATCCCAAGTGAACTTCCAAAACTTGCCCCAGGTTCATGCGTCCCGGAACACCAGTGGGATTGAGAATAATATCAACCGGAGTACCATCTTCGAGGAAAGGCATATCCGCCTGAGGCACGATCACTGAAACCACACCTTTGTTACCATGCCGCCCGGCCAATTTGTCGCCCGAAGCCAGCTTGCGTTGTTGCGCCACCGAAACACGCACCATTGTCTCTACACCCGAAGAAAGCTCAACGCCATCATCGCGCGAGAAGACTTTCACATCCACAATTTTTCCGCGAGCGCCATGCGGCATTCGCAGCGAAGTGTCTTTAACATCGCGCGATTTTTCACCAAAGATCGCCCGTAGCAAACGCTCTTCCGGGGTGAGTTCTTTCTCACCTTTGGGGGAAATTTTTCCAACGAGGATATCGTTAGGGCCTACCTCGGCGCCAATCCGCACAATACCTTCTTCATCCAAGTCTTTGATGGCGGTTTCGCCAACATTTGGAATATCGCGGGTAATCTCTTCAGGACCCAGACGAGTATCGCGCGCCTCAACTTCATATTTTTCAACATGCACAGAAGTAAAGCGGTCTTCCTGAACGAGGCGCTCCGAGATTACGATAGCATCTTCGTAGTTTGCACCCTCCCAGGAGAGGAAAGCGACCAGCGCATTCTGGCCCAATGCCAGGTTCCCATCCACAGTAGATGATGAATCGGCAATGACATCGCCCTTTTTAACGATCTGCCCTTTGGTCACAGCCGGGCGTTGATCGACACAGGTACTCTGGTTAGAGCGTTGGTATTTGCGCATATTATAGACGTGTTCACCATCTTTGTAGCGAACAACAACCCGCCCGCCGGTCACCGAAACGATTTCGCCATCTTCTTGGGCGACAACAACTTGTCCGGAATCGATCGCGGCAAAGTATTCCATACCCGTCGAAACACGCGGCACTTGGGGGCGCAGTAAAGGCACGGCCTGAGCCATCATATTCGAGCCCATCAGGGCGCGGTTGGCATCATCATGCTCCAGGAAGGGGATCAGCGCAGCGCTAATGCCCACGATTTGATGTGGAGCAACGTCCATATAATCAATATTATCGGCGGGCGAGAAGATGAATGTTGTGCGGTGCCGCGAAGATGCACGCCCGCGCACAAACTCACCATACTCATTGAGCGGTGAATTCGCTTGCGCAATGACGAATTTATCTTCCGTATCTGCCGAAAGATAGCTGTAGTCATCGGTTACAAAAGGAACAATCAGCACTTCTTTGATCTTCAGCTTGGCAATTTTCTTTGCCAGGTCTTCTGTAATGCGCGTCCCTTTCTCAGCAACTACCTTCTCGCTTTTGGGATCAAGCACATCTTCGCGCACGGAGCGGCCCACTAACTGCGGACTCTTCGGGGGCAAAGCTTTCAGCACACGCCGATATGGCGTTTCAATGAAGCCGTATTCATTAACTTTTGCGAAAGAAGCAAAACGCCCGATCAGACCAATATTGGGACCTTCTGGCGTCTCGATGGGGCAAATTCGCCCATAGTGCGATTGGTGTACGTCGCGCACATCGAAACCGGCCCGCTCACGGCGCAAACCGCCCGGTCCAAGCGCCGAGAGTGTGCGCTTATGGCGCAATTCGGCCAGAGGGTTGGTTTGGTCCATGAATTGGGAGAGTTGGCTTGAACCAAAGAATTCGCGCAATGCCGCTACAACCGGTCGAACATTAACCAGGCTGACCGGTGTGAGATTATCTTTATCACGAATGGACATGCGCTCTTTAACCACGCGCTCCATGCGACGCAGACCAATGCGCAGTTTATTCTGGATTAGTTCGCCGCTGGTCTTCGTGCGCCGATTTCCCAGATGGTCAATATCATCGGCATGTTCAACGCCATTATTGATGGTAATCATATGGCGTACCAAACGCACTACATCCCACTTGGTTATGGTGCGGTGTTCAATCGGCACCAACTGGTGCAAATCCAGTTTCTGATTGAGTTTATAGCGCCCAACGCGCTTAAGATCGTAACGGCGATGCTGGAAAAGTTGCTCTTCCAAAAACTCGCGCGCATTATCCAGAGTAGCCGGGTCGCCAGGGCGCATCCGGCGGAAGAATTCTAACAAGGCCGCTTCAGCAAGCGTATGCCCATCCGACAAATCCCACTCCGGCTCTTGCGCCAGGGTTGCAGGGATAAACATCCGATCGGGATTATTATCGACATCCTCAAAGAGGCGTAGCAACTCTTCATCGGAGCCCTCAATAATGGCGTTATTATCCAAACCATCATCAACAGTAGCCAAAGCCCGCAAGAAAATGGTAACCGGGATCGTGCGGCGGCGGTTGAATTTCAACGTCAGATAATCACTCTTACGCGTGCCAAATTCCATCCAGGCGCCGCGATCGGGAATCATCTTTGAATTTGCCAGACGCCGCCCTGTCGTGCGGTCGGTTTCAGCTTCGAAATAAACACCTGGCGAACGGATCAACTGGGTAACAACGACGCGCTCGGTGCCATTAATGATGAAAGTACCCTTATCCGTCATCTCGGGGAATTCGCCCAGGAAAATATCTTGCTTGATCGGCTCGGGAATAGCGGGCCCGGCCAGGAGCACCGATACGTATAATGGAGATGCGTACGTCAAATCACGCTCAATACAATCATCCACATTATATTTTGGATCTTCAAACCAATAGGTTAGCCCCCACTCTTCCGACTCGGGGGAACGGCTTGGAAAATATAAGCGCATATCCCCACTATACGATTCGATAGGGGAAACCTCGTGAAACAAATCAGCCAGTCTTTCGCTCTTCAAACGCTCGAATGATTCCAACTGAACTTCAATCAAATTGGGCAATCCAAAACGCACATCAATACGAGCATAAGTTTTTGAGGGTGGAAGCTGTGCCATATAAAAACTCTCCTGCATCAACCGTTGACTAGAGCGGACTTATCCATGACAAACCACGCGACAGAATGCCCTGGCTGTTTATGTGAGCCAGGGCAATGTGTGGTTTAAAAGATAACCTGTACGGCCAAAATATAGATCATACGCGGGGCCTGAATCAAGGGTGTGATTATAATCGGATGTGCCGCCAAACGTCAAGAAGAAGATTTAATATTTTGCGAATTACCCTGAGAAACCCGCTGCGATCACCAGAGCAGCAAAAAGGCCAAGAAAACTTTGTACTTCGCAGGGTATAATGAACGCCTCACTAATGAGCTAAGAATCTGAAGGAAACTATGCACCCAAACTCACCAATTGAATTTCGCACTGGCTTTGTAGCCGTCATGGGACGCCCCAACGTGGGCAAATCTACCCTGATCAACGCGCTGATCGGGCAAAAAATTGCCGCAGTTTCGCCAAAGCCACAAACCACCCGCAAACAACAACTCGGCATCTTCACCACAGATACTGCCCAAATTGTCTTCGTCGATACGCCCGGTCTGCACAACCCGCATCACAAATTGGGCAAATATATGAATGAAGAAGCCGCTGATGCGCTCAATGAAACCGACATAATTTTATTTGTGGTCGATATCAGCCAGATGCCTCCCCACGAAGAAGACCGGATTCTACTTAGTTTGCTGGATGAACTGAAACAAGCGCCGAAGGTAATCCTGGCTCTGAATAAAATTGACCGTCTGGAAGCGGGGGATGTAGCCTCAAGCGCGGCGGCCTATGCAGAGCTGCTCCCCGAGGCTGAAATTTGCCATATTTCAGCCACCCGCGGCCGCGGCCTCGATCAACTCGTAGAGCAACTCACCCTCAATCTACCCATAGGGCCGCCACACTATCCACCTGACCAAATCACCAATCTCTACGAGCGCGAAATTGCCGCCGATCTGATCCGCGCCGCCAGCTTGATTCACCTGCGCGACGAAGTTCCTCATGCCATTGCAGTGCGCATAGACGAATATACCCAGCGCACCGAAGAGCTTGTCTATATCCGTGCGACTCTTTTTGTAGAGCGCGATTCACAAAAAGGCATCGTCATTGGGCAAAACGGCAAAATGCTCAAGCGCATCGGCTCACATGCGCGCACCCAAATCGCCAGTATGACCGGCGGCAACATCTACTTGCAACTGCGCATCAAAGTACGCCCCAACTGGCGCAACAACGAAAAGATGTTAAAGCAATTTGGTTTTCAGCGCTGGGAGTAGGCATGAAATATCGCTTTCTCTATATTGCGCTTTACATTGCGATCGTAAACTGGGTTGCCGTCACAAAAAAATGGAAATGGCTAGTTTATCTCACCAAGCCCGCTGTTATGCTGGCGATTATGGCCTATGTTTGGCGGCTGCGCCCTTATCTGATGGCCCCTGATGACCGCTTCAACTGGGTACTCGGCGCGCTGTTCTTCTCACTAGTGGGCGATATTTTGCTCATGCTGCCCGGCAATTTTTTCATCCCCGGACTGATTGCATTTTTATTGGGACATGTGGCCTATATCATCAGCTTCGCTGCTGTCAGCACATTCACATTGAACGCCCCCTTGATCATCGTGATTGCAATGGTGAGCGTAACCGCATATCAAATTTATCGCCAAATCGCAGGGGCGTTGACACACAGCGGTAAGGACAAGGTAAAAATCCCTATACTCATTTACACCGGCACTCTCTCGGTTATGCTAATTATGGCGCTGAATACCCTGACCAGCAATTCCTTTGAAACCTACCGGGCGCTATTTGCCAGCGGAGGCGCGCTGCTATTTTCACTCTCGGATACCTGGCTGGCCTGGGATCGCTTTGTAGAACCATTGCCCTGGCGCGATTTTCGAATAATGGCAACGTATCATGTTGGACAGGCGTTTTTGTGCCTAGGCTTCCTGATGACATTTTAGGCAACCAAAAAGAGTGAGTTATCAAATAACTCACTCTTTTTGGTAATCTATTCTTCGGGGGTAAGCCCATCATCGGGGAGTGGATCAGCGTCCTCCTCCGGGGTTGATTCTCGCACCTCCACATTGGCTACCACCTGGGGGGCAGCGACGATCCGCGACACATTCTGATAATCCCGAGTGCCAAAATAGGTCATCATCACCGCGCCCATTCCCCACAAACCAACTACCGCACGGGGCAAACCACCTACACAGGGGACAATCTGGTCGAACCCGGCCAGCACGAAGTAGAGGATCAAAGTGCCCACACCCGATGCAATTGCGGGTGCCCATTCCTGATTGAGCATTTTTGCCACACGCTGCCCAACCTCAAGCCCCAGAGCTACCCAGCCAAACAACCATGCTAGCGCCAGCAAAACAGCCAATACAAGCCCAACTGGACTAAGGATGATTGTAACTACCAGCGCTAAGACTGCCAGCGGGGAAAGCACCGCTGTCAGCAAACCGGCACCGGCTGTAATCAATGGTTCACTGAGCGCGGCATTGGCTACTCGTTCGGTCGGTTTGGCAAAGAAAATTACCAACAAAATTGCCAGCGCCGCCCACATAAACATACGAAAGAAAAACCATACAACATCAAGCGCCGGGTTACGGTCGATGCTGGCGCCGGGCGTAAATACCGCATCTTCGGGCAGGTTGAACTGAAAGGGGGGATTGACGCCCTGAACAACATCGCCATTGATTTCAGCCCCAGCCGCCCGATCCAGGGCAGCCCCGATGGTGACCAGACTTCCATTTACAATTGCCGCTTCGCTCAGTTGAAGCACCCCGCCAATACCGACCATATCGCCATTGATGGTGCCTGCTGCGTCCACGGTTCCACCAATCAGAACCACATCACCATTTACAGTACTGTTGGCTTCCAACGTAATCGCCCCGCCAAAGACCACGACGCTCCCGTCCAAAGTTTCGCCTTCGGCCAGCGTATAGGTTCCGCCGAAAATAACCTTGTCGTCGGCCAGGCCGCGGGCATAGGCTGCGTTCGGCCAAACCAGCGCGATCATCAATAATAGATAGGTGAGTATTTTGATTCTATTCATTGTTGTGTCCTCCATCGCATTCTCGCCAATCGGGAGAGCGAAATCACCCAGATCAGACTACCAATACTTATCAGCGCAGCGACACCAGCCCACCCGGCTGGCGGCAACAAAGCCGGCAATGTGCGGAAAACAACCGCAAATAGATTTTGAAATACATTGACTACTGTAATAAATGTCGTTGCGCGCTGCACCAAGAGTATTAATATTTCTGTCAGTGAACTAAAGCTATTGAAAACCTGCCAACCTAATAAAGCCGCAAAAGCTGAAACGGCATTGGTAATTAGAATCAACGTAATCCACGATTG
>JACNJM010000208.1 GCA_014382605.1 Anaerolineae bacterium | reverse complement strand
TAGAAGCTGATATTGTCAGAGAAACACTTAGGAAAATGGCTGATTTATGTGTTGACGGAAGTATTATTGCGCAAGACTTTTATTCCAAAGCATACAGTTTAGGTGCCTAGTATTACTACGTTGTGTATACAATCGACGGTCATCCGCAGAAGGGATGACATGCTTGATAATCAACTGCTCTTTACCAACTAAGATATGATCAACAACCAGACGTAGGACTTGTTGTTTCTGCACTGGCGTTGGTGATTGCAACATCGAGTTGATGTTATCGCAGAACTCGGTAATGTCAGAAGTTAGCGCTTCTTGTCGCGCTTGTTGCTGAATCAATTGTTCAAGTTCAGACAAGCGGTTCTCAAGGACGAGGCGATGTTGTGTCAATGCCTCACGCCGGGAAGCAAGTTCGTCCAGATGGATAATTTCGGCTTGATAGGCATCTAGCAAGCGTTGATCCTGTTTCTCGACTTGGGCCAGCTCCGTACGAACCCGCTTGAGTTCAGGTGGGACGGTATCGCTTTCATCTTGACGGGACAAGTAATAGTCCAAGATCAACTGCGGATTGGCCAAGAGATCAGCAACGGCTTTCCAGATCAACGGCTCGATGGTTTTTCCATCCAGCGGGGCAGATGAACAAGGTTCGGCCAGGGAGCGGTTAGCGCCCTGGTTGGTGCAAAAGTAGCGTACAGTACCGTTGGCATAAGTGCGTCCTGCCAGGGTACGACCACACTCACCACAGACCAGCAGGCCACGCAACAAGTAGAAGTTTCGTTTGTTGTTCCGGGAAGCGTACTTCTTGTTCATGTCCAATTGTGCCTGCACTTGGTCCCATGTCGTCTGCGGAACGATCTGTGGCACGTTGATTGGTATCCACTCTTCTCGGGATCGCACCATGTGGCAATTGGCCTTGCGCAGCCCACGACCTTGTTGTTTGGGTTGACCAATCGTCCGAGAAGGGTCTTTGCGGAGCCGATTATAGTACATGATACCTGTGTAAGCCTGACGTCTGAGTATCCTGTTGACCGTATGCGGCAGCCAACGTTGCGCTTTTCTTGGCTTGACCGGCTCAAAACCAGCATCTTCGCCGTTGAGCCGCCGACAAATGGCCATCAGAGAGAGTTGTTCTTCTGCGCACCAGCGGTACATATTCCGAACCAGGACCGCTTCGCTTTCGTTGATTTCCCAACGTCCACCTCCGGGTTGGTCTAGAGGAATGTAGCGATAGCCATAGGCAGGCTTGGTCGTTAATACCTGACCTTGACGGGCTTTGTAGAGTTTGCCCCGCCGTAGTCGGTCTCGGATCAACTCTCGCTCGTACTCAGCTAACACACCCAGCATGTGTACCATCAGACGGTCTTCGGGACTGTCGCCGGTGACGGGTTGGTTGAGAAAGACCACCTCTACTCCCCAACGGCCTAGCTCCTCGAGCACGACACACTGATGGGCGTAACGACGGGCTAACCGATCGGGGCTGAGCATATAGAGCACATCGAATACTCCTTCGCTGGCCAGATCACGCAGGCGATCCAGGCCGGGACGTGCCAAATAGGACCCGCTAACCCCATCGTCGTTGAACTCGTAGGCAGGATCCAGGTGACAGCTATCTTGTGCTATGCGCTCTTTCAAGGTCGCCACCTGACTGGTTATTGTCCCTTGTTCCTCCTGCTGGGCTGTGGAGACCCGGGCGTAAAGGGCTGCTTGTTTCATCAAACTTCCTCCTGTTTAGGTTTGGATGCAGTTTGTCGATCAGCGGCACGGCGGCGCTCTTGCCAGCCCCGTTCCAGACAGGCATAAACAGATCGTAACCGCGCCATCGCATCTCTCTTTGGGAGACGCTCCAATTGGATCTTGGGCGATTTGGACATGCCAACCTCCGAGATTTGTTGTAGTTGTTGTCCTTGTAGAAGTACAACATACAACTCCTCTCGTTGGCTAATCCGGATCGACCCCTGATCTGTTTGTCACTCATCCTTATGTGGAAGTTTGATACAGTTGTTAAAGTTCAAGCCCCCGTCGATTGTATACATGACACTACAGCGCAAGGTTAGCTTCCAAAAGGCTCTACCAACGCCCTCTCCCTGTTTGTCGCTACGCTCCAAACCGTCCCTCTCCCAATTTTGGGAGAGGGACCGACCTGAGCTTTCGCGAAGGTCAGGGTGAGGGCCACAATGGAAATTGACAGAGATATTTTATGCAGCCACCATGCGGCAGAAAGCGCACAGATCAGGTGATGCAGTGGGCTGGCCGCAGTTGGGGCAGGTAGACAGTTCGCCGGTAGTGCGTTGGGGTTCTGCAAAGAGACCCGTCTCGCGGGCGCGCAAAAATGAAAGATAGAAAATTAATTTTGCGCCCGGGCGATCAGCCTCCATGCGGTTGAGAATTTCTTTGTAGTAGATACTCTTTGCCCCAACCGAAAAGGGGCATTCCTCGTAAATATAATCAATCCCGCGTAAAAGCGCATAGGCCGCGGTTTCGCGCTCGTAAAAACGGAACAGGGGTTTTACCTTACGCACCAGTCCCGGATGCGCGGCCTCCAGCACCGGGCTTTGCCGTTGCAGATAATTTCCCAGCCAGTGCATTGTATTGCTGAATAAAACCGCGGCTTCATCATCCAGGTTATGCCCGGTTGCCAGCACATCGTAGCCATGCTGGCGCGCCACGCGGTTCATAATATTGCGCTTGCTCACGCCACACACCGCGCAAGGTTTTTCATCACCTTTCGGAGTGCGCTCGGCGATCTCCGGGATGCTGCTGCCGTATTCGCGTTGAATATCCACCGTGTGCAGCTTCAGGCCGCGCGCTTCGGCAAATCTCTGGCTGAAGCGCAGAGAACGCTCCGAATAATTTTGCTCACCCTCGATGCCGAGTCCGATATACAGCCCATCGGCCTGATAGCCTGCCTCGTTGAGAATATCCCACAAGGCCAGCGAATCCTTGCCCCCCGAAACCGCAACCAGCACTTTGTCTGCACGGCTGAACATTTTGTACTTGGTAATAAAACGCTCGGTTTGTTGCGGCAGCCATTCCAGAAAATGCGTTTTGCACAACCCTAACTTATGCTGGCGCATATTTATCACGGCTTTCTGCTTGCACTTTCGACAGTTCATATTTACCCGCCCGAGATTACCGAGATCAATTTAATCACATCGTTTCGCTCAATGATTTCATCATCCGTTATCAATTCGCCCTCGCGTGTGGCGAGTACCGCCTCATTGGGAATCTCAAGTTTACTGAGCGCCGAACGCACGGTTTGCCCGGCTTTGATTTCAAATTCCTGATCGCGTAATATAATCGTTGCAGACATACGCCCATTCTACCGCGGGATGCTCTGAAGTGAAGGAATATATGACTGTTGAAACGATTATGTTGAAATTGGAAACGCGGGGAGATGCCGATATTTTGGATATTACCTCCGAGGTGGGCGAAGCGGTACGCCGCTCGGGGTTGGCGCGTGGAACCGCGACCGTGTTCTGCCCCTCGGCAACCAGCGCCCTGACGACCATCGAGTACGAATCGGGCTGCATTAGCGATTTACGCCGCCTCTTCGATGAAATTGTGAACCCCGCGCGCGTATATGCTCACAATGAGCGCTGGCACGACGGCAATGGGCATTCGCATGTGCGCGCCGCGTTGCTTGGCCCCTCGCTGACAATTCCCTTCATTGAAAAACGCCTGACGTTGGGAACCTGGCAGCAAATCATCTATGTTGATTTTGACAACCGGCCACGGCGGCGTGAGTTGGTTGTGCAAATCATAGGTGATTAATGGCATGGGTTATTTCAGCGGCCTGGCATAGACCCCCAGATGATTGCCCACTGGACGTTCACGCCCCGGAATGCTGTTGTTGATTGGGGAATTGAGCACATCCGCGCCCAGCGCGCTTTCTATCACCATCGTAGAAGAGCCGCCGCCATCCAGATTCATGGCTGTCCAGCCACCGTGAAAGGCGATAATTTCAGCCAGTTCCAGTAATGTGGCTCCTTCGGAGTATCCCGGCTGGCGGCCATCCACAACCACGAAGATCAAGTAGCGGTTGGCGCGATCCAGCGCCACGGCGGTGCGCGGTTCGGGGGAACCTTCCAGCCCGGCGATAGGCTCACCCTTGTTGAGCAGCATCAAATTCCCTGAAATGGCATTGTAAATTTTGCTGGTGGGGGCATTGAAACGCGCCCCATTATTGATAGCCAAATACAGAGTGGGTTCTTTATCGGTGTCTTGCGAATAGGTGATTTCCTCAGAAGCCGCAAAGCCAATCGGGGCTACGCGGTCGCCCACATGGGGATAATAATCGAAAATTGTGCGCGAATGCCAGGGTTCAAAGCCATCGCCGTTGATGGCGATTTGCAGATCAAAATTATTTAAAAATTGGGATGTCGTGCGTGCTTTGAGAGGCAGTTCTTCCTCGGGGTTGCCCGGCGTAACCAGCAGGCGAATGCCATCGGCGCGTAAGTCAATTTTAATCACGTGGATCACCATGCGTCGCGGCGAACTGCGAATATCGCGGATATACTCCACGCCTTCATAGAGCATCTTTTGGGTAGGCTGCGGGCGGGCGCGCTGTACATACCATATGCCGCTGATGATGGCTAATGCCACCAAACCGAGCGCGATGATTGAGCAACAAGGTATCAGTAGCTTTTTGATTTTTTTCATATTCTTTTAGGGCTTTCCCCGCGCCGTAAGAAATTATCACAAAATGGAGAATGGGCTGTTTCGCACCTCATGCATCATTTTGTGAGTTTTCCATTTACGGGAGCGAGAGTTTTATCTTTGTGCCTTTGGGTGAAAAAATTACGGTTTCCAGGCCAAAAACTGCTTCAGAATACGCAAATTTTGCTCGAAATCCGTGTCGCGGTGATTGGTGAGTTCAATATCCACCGCGGGGATGCCTGCATTTGAAGCCCAGTCGATCAGTTGCCCGGTGAACGTGCAGCCCGTATCGATGGGGGGATAGGGGTAGCTACTCACCGCGGCAAGGAACTCGGCCAGGTGGGTTGAATCTGCATCTGGGGGTTGACCGCCGGGGAAGATACCCAGCGCCGCGCTGTGATAACTGATAAGCGCCTCGATCCGATGTGTGAGCATAAAATCCATCAGGGCGGTTGTTTCTGGCTCCGAAGCGGCGCGTGGCCCGGCGCTGATCGGCCCATAATCCCAACAGCCGTTGCGCGACCATTCGGCTTGCCACAGCGCCGGAAAGTTGCGATTGAGGTCTACCCCATTGGCATTGGCGCGACCATCTATATTGTGGGAACGCGCTTCGCCATCGGGGTTGAAGGCGCGTAATATATAGAGCCGCATGTCCGCGGGGATGATTTCTGGATGTTGCCCGATATAGGCGATTAACTCATCGGCCAGGGCAACGGTATTCCATTCATAGCCGCCATGAATCCCGGCAATAATCAAATGCTCACGCCCGCCGGAGCCAAAGGCAAAAATTTCCAGCGGACGGCCACGAACAGAGTACCCGATCACGGTTGGCAATGTTGTGCGCGGCGTGGGCGATGGGTTGCGCGTACGCGTGGGGAAATTCAGTGTGGCGCTGGGCTGCGGGGCGCTGCTGGAAAGCGGCGCTGGGCTGGGAACGGCGGTATCATTCGGAGCGAGAGTTAGGCTGGGTTCAGGCGTTACAGATGCAACGATTGGGGTAATTTCTTCGTTATTCTGTGTGGAAGAAAGCTGCATTGGCTGTTGCGATAAGGCTATATTGGTTCCGTTTTGCCACCAAATCGCTGCGCCCAGGCCAACGAATAATATCAACACCAGCCCCCAAATTGAGAACACAACCACACGCAGGGAGCGGTTTTTGTCGTTTCTGCGGTTTTGCATCATTACCTAAATAAGACCTAAAAGGTTTTAAGTGATTGTTGGAAAGTAGCTTTAATATGGCTTTCGCCGCGCCGTAAGAAATTGCCGAAAAATAGGGGTGTGTGGGGCGCGGAGCGCCCCACACACCCCTATTTTTCGGAAGTCTTTTTCAAAGTTCTTTCCAAAATCTACTTAATGAGAACCCGCCCGTTCAGTAGTTTCTAATCGGATGAGCGGCGGTGTATGGTTCTCTCTGTAAACCTTTAGGGTACGTTTGGAAAATCTAAACGATAATATCCAGTTCTTTCGCGCGCATCGCCTCAAAAGCTGCGATACCCACTTCAATAATTTCTAGCGAAGGTTCGCGCGTCGTCAGGCGTTGCAAGGCCAGATTAGGTTTGATCATCCAGCGCACGAAAGCCGAATCGAGGTGATTGGCTGTCCAGCGAATATACTCATAGGCGATACCTGCCAAAACCGGAATCAACGCCACGCGGCTTATGAGCCGCGCCGCCAGGGTCTGGTTGCCGAGTAGCGAGTAAATTAGCACGGAGAGCAGCATGAGCGTGAGTAAAAAGGCTGTGCCGCAACGCGGGTGCTCAATCGATTGCTGGGCAACATTTTCTGGCGTTAGCTCAATATTGCATTCAAAGGCATTGATGGTTTTGTGTTCAGCGCCGTGATACATGAAGACGCGTTTAATATCCGGCATCAGGCCGATGAGACCAACATAACCGATCAATAGCGCCAGCCGCACAAATCCTTCGGCGAGGTTACTCACCCAGGGCTGCACGCCCCACCACCGTTCTACCAGATTCCCCACCGTGGCCGGGGCAATGAAGAAGAGCACGATTGAAAATGTCAGCGAGAACGCCAGCGTCAGATATAACGCAGGGCCTTCCAATTTCTCATCCTCGCCGGTTTGGGCGTTTGCCGAAATGGTCAGGGCGCGCATGCCCAATCCCAGCGCGTCCCAGAGCAATATCAGGCCGCGCAAAAAAGGGATTTTCGAGATTTTGCTTTTATAGATGCCGCCAAGCTCTTCAGAGTGGATAATGATTTTTTGATCGGGATCGCGCATGGCAATCGCCACTGAGCTTGCTCCGCGCATCATCACGCCTTCAATAACGGCCTGGCCCCCGTAGCTGGGTAGTTTATCGCTCATGATCCCGCCAGATTGAAGAAAAAGTGAATTAGCGCATCAATGCCGGTATACCAGGTAGGCAAGTGCAATTTTTCGTTGGGGCCGTGCATATTGTCGGAAGGTAGGCCAAAACCAATATTGACCGATTCGACGCCCAGAATTTTTTGGAAGTAAGTGACCACTGGTACGCTGCCGCCTTCGCGTTTGAAGAGAGGTTTGACATGCCAGGCTGATTCGGCAGCCTGAAGATAGGCTTTCGCCCAGCGAGAATCTCGGCTGCTGATCGAGGCGGGCGCGCTCGCCATCTCGACGACTTCCCATCTAACTGTGGGGGGCGCGTGCTTCTCAAGATATTGCAATAATTGTTGGTGAACTGCGTCGGGGTTCTGGTCGGGTACCAGACGGCAGGAGATTTTCGCCATTGCATACGCAGGCAGCACTGTTTTCGAGCCTTCACCGGTAAAACCAGAGATTAGCCCATTAACTTCCAGGGTGGGACGTCCGCCGACTTGCTCTACGGGAGTGTAGCCTTCTTCGCCGAACAGGGCTGGCGCGCCGGTATTAGCCATAAACCATTCACCAGTAATGGGTAAACGAGCCAGTTCGGCGCGCTCGTCTGCGGAGAGCGGGCGCACGCTATCATAAAAACCCGGCAACGTAACACGCCCTTTTTCATCATGCATTCCGGCGACGAGTTCTGCCAAGACTTGGGCAGGGTTATGCACCGCGCCGCCAAAAACGCCTGAATGCAAATCATGTTCAGGTCCCCACAAGCGTAGTTCGAAATAGGCCAGCCCGCGTAGCGCGTAGGTAATGGTTGGCAGACCTGGTGCGATCATGCCGGTATCGGGGTTGAGGGCGAAATCGCAAGCCAGCATGTCTTTGTGTTCTTCCATGAACTTGGGTAAATTCGGCGAGCCGATTTCTTCTTCGCCTTCGATCATGAATTTTATGTTGACGGGGAGTTTGCTGGTACGAATGATCGCTTCAGTCGCGTTGATGGTGGCGTCAACCTGGGCTTTCATGTCGGAAGCTCCGCGCGCATAGAGATTTTCGCCGCGTATTTGCGGCTCAAAGGGGGCTGAATCCCATTTGTCGAGCGGTTCGGCGGGTTGTACGTCATAATGGCCGTAGATCAGCACCGTGGGCGCGTTCGCTCCGGCAGCGAGATTTTCAGCGTAAACAACCGGATGCTTTGCAGTCGGGTAAATTTTTATATTATCAAAATTCAGAGCTTCCAAACGCTTGGCAACCCATTCGGCGGTTTGTTGTACATCAGCGCTCCGTTCGGGATCGGTCGAAACAGAAGGGATTGCCGAGAAGGCAATCAAATCATCCAGGAAACGTTGTTTTTGTTCCCGGGCATACTTTAGCGCAGCATTGCGCAATTCTGTACTCATGTAATATCTCCATTAACGCTAATATTGAAAAAAGCTAACGCCAGGGCGCAAAGTGACAAAGATGCAAAGAGAAAAATACCGAAATCTTTGCGTCTTAGTTTCTTGGCGGCTTTGCGTTTTTAAATTTATTCGTCCTCGTCGCCCTCGCCAGCCCCTTGCGGGCGGCCATCTGTGTGAATGGATAGTAAATCGCCCAGCAGCTTCGAGCGCACCCAGGGGGTAAGATTGCTGGTAACTTCGTCAAACTGCATTGCCGTTGCCCACACCTGCGAGCGGTAGCGGCTGGCATCGCAACTGTCCGCAGGGACAACATAGCTGCCATCCATGTGAATAGCGGTGTGCTTGCCATCAAAGATGATCTGAGTCACCTGCAAATTGGATGGGTACGTAGCATTATACAAACCGCCAGAATATTGCCCGGCTCGAAACAGGGTATTGATTGCGATGGTGAGATCCGTAGTAAGATCGCCACTGCGCACGTGCCCCGACCAAAGCGGAATCAACGAGTCGCCGCAGCCAACCACACCGCCGGTATCTCTGGCAACCATATAGATCAAAATGGCGTTTTCGGGGATAAAACCCGGCGGTAAAGGTGTTTCTGTCGGGGGCATTGTCGGAGTAGATGTTTGTGTAGGTGTGTTTGTTGATGTAGCTGTTGCGCTGGGTGTAAAGGTAGCAGTTGCCGTTGATGTTGCTGAAAGCATTACTATTTGGGCCGTTTCGGTCAATTCGGTCGAAACAGTTTCCATGGCTTCGGCGACAGCCGTTTTCATATCAGTTGTGGCGGTTGGGACAACCGTTGGCTCAGACAGCGAAAAAGAACACGCTGAAAGAAGCAACGATAATGTCAATATGAAAAGAAGATGCTTTAATGAAGAGTTTTTCATCGCCGCTAGATTATATCGCTTTTTGATAATTCGGCGTCTATTTTCAAAAATTCTCCCCGCAACTATCGAAACATGTTAAAATAGCGCCAATATTGGATCGGCGGTCGTCGCAGACTCTTTCTGCGGCGGCGTCGGGTTCCGACCAGCCTGGACGAAAAGTGCCGCCGGATATATTATTCTGGTCGCCGATCCCTATGAACCTTTGGAATACCTATCACAACGCTCGTTCGATTCCAGATGCGTTACAGGCTCTCAGCGCCGCCGCCGGTGATGCCAGCCTGATCGCAGGAGGCACTGACCTGCTGCTCGACCTTCAGCAGGGCCGTCACGCTCCCGTCCACACCCTTGTGGATGTAACCGCCATTCCCGAAATGACAGCACTCGAAATCCGAGATGGGGAACTCTACATCGGTGCCGCTGTCCCTCACGCTAGAATTACCCAATCGTTACTCGTTAAAGAACACGCCGCCGCACTGGCTACAGCCAGTGGTCTGGTTGGTGGCCCCCAGGTGCGTAATACTGCCACTTTGGGTGGCAATGTTGCCCATGCGCTACCTGCCGCCGATGGCACGATTGCATTAGTCGCGCTGGATGCACAGGCTGTGATCGCCGGTTCTAGCGGGACTCGCCGCCTCTCGATGGAAGAACTCTTCCTCGGGCCGGGGCGCTCAGCCCTGGAGCCGCGCGGGGAACTCCTGGTTGGGTTTTATCTGCCCGTCAGGGGAATCCAGCAAGCCTCGGCCTTTAAGCGCATCATGCGCCCTCAGGGAGTCGCCATTGCCATCTTGAATACCGCCGTCTGGCTTGAGCGAGAAGGAGACACTATCGCCGTTGTACGTATCGCGATAGGGCCATCGGGGCCGGTGCCACGCCGTTTGCGTCAGGCCGAGGATGCCCTGCGCGGCCAAACCTTTGGCGCAGAAGCCATTCAGGCTGGGATTGACGGGGTTCAGGCGGAAGCCAATTTCCGCACCAGCCGCCATCGCGCCACCAAAGAATATCGCCAAAAAATGGCGGGCGTTTTGCTGGAAGATACATTGAATATGGCCTGGCGAGTAGCCGGGAAAGCGGGTGACTGAGATGAATTTAACTGTAAATGGAAAACCAGTCCAAATTGAAGCCCTGCCGGGGGAAACTCTGGCCGATATGTTGCGTAAACGCCTGAAATTAACCGGCACCAAAATTGGCTGTGAAGAAGCCGAATGCGGCGTCTGCACCGTGTTGGTGAATGGCGATCCGGTAGTATCTTGTACTTACCCCGCGGCGCGCGCCGACGGGAAAGAAATCTTGACGATTGAAGGGCTGGCAGCCCTCCCCCCCCCCCCCCCCCCCCCGGGGCCCCCCCCCCCCCCCCCCCCCCCCCCCTGGGGGGGGGGGGGGGGGGGGGGGGGGGGGGGGG
>JACNJM010000191.1 GCA_014382605.1 Anaerolineae bacterium | reverse complement strand
GCTGATTCGCTAGGCGTTTCGCATTATATATATTCAACAATTTCTGCTTGGCGATTCCCGCTAAAATGGCGTCATCTACCCCATAGGGGAAGATTGCCATCATGCCATCGCCCAGGAATTTAACGATAAAGCCGTGGTTTTCTTTGATCAATGGGCTAACCAGCATCAGGTATTCATTTACAAAATCAAAGTTCTCCTGCGGTGTCATTTTCTCAGACATGGTTGTGAAGGAACGAATATCCGAAAACATAATCGCCATTTCAGCGCTAATATGATCGCCCAGGTTCATTTCGGTTATATCGCGCTTATCCAGAAATTCCAGAAATTCAGTAGGGACAAAACGATTGGCAGCTTTTAAAAAGCGTTCTTTTTCTTTGACAGAGCGCGAAATCGAACCCGCCATGCTCTGTATTGCACGCGCCAACTGTCCCATTTCATTTTCCCCGCGAACATATTCTGCCAACAAATCGTCCTGATACGCATTATTTTCGAAAGAAACAACGGCATTGGTCAAATAAAGTAACGGTTCCGCAATCTGATTCATGATAATAGCAGCAAAAACAGAGAGCGAGGATATTAACAACATCCCCGCGATATTCCCAATAACTGCGCGCTGAATCTGTTGGTCGATTTCAACACTCTCTGCACGAAGCGAAATTTCACCCGCATAAATCAAAGTGTCGAACTGCGCCAAAACGGCTGAAGCATGTTCATTAGCTGTGGGTATTCTCAACCCAACTTTTTCAAGGTCTCGCACTTGCCAATACCTGATAATTTCTAAAGCGACATCATGAAACGCGCCGATCATTGCCTGAAGATGCAACAAATCTTCTTTGGCTTCCCCCGAATCGGTTTGCATCACCAGATAATCCATATCCTGACGGACCTGTGCATAACTGACGGAATAGCTCACGCGCAGATTCTTATCGTTCGTGAGCAAATAGTTTTTCAGGTCTACTTCAGATTGTTGAAAAAGAAGCCGACTTGCTTCAAGCTTTGAGAGCTGCTCATTATCGTTTTGAATTGCTTTCATTTGATTATTGATTTGAATCAGATGATAAATATTCCACCCGGCAAGCGCCAAACCCGCCATCACGATACAAATCATGATGATCATTAGATTATGCCTAACTTTCAACCGACTCACAAATTTCAACACGCCCGAATCTCCTGGAATTCACGCACTTACAATCATAGAAACCCCAAACACGCCCGTTTCAAATTAACCTTCTTCGATCATACCGCGTATTTTTTGCGAAAGCACCTGGATAACACCACGGGCAATTTCAGAGCGGGTATCTACCGCCTCGTAAAAAGGATCGTGATCCAAACACAGCAAATATGTATCTTCGCTGGCCGTGATCGAAGCCGACCTGGGGGCCGGGTCGAGCAGCGCCATTTCGCCAAATACATCGCGGTCGCTAAGTTCATTCAGTGTGCGGCCGCCATCATGAACGCGCACTTTGCCAGCAACAATAATATACATGCTATCACCCGGGTCACCTTTTTCGAAAATCACCTGCCCGGCAGCAACATGCCGTTCTTCCAGATAGGCAGCAAGCTCTGCCAGTAAATCATCCGGGGTTTCGGCAAAAATACTCACCGTTTTTAATATCAGCACTTTTTCGATTGTCAGCATCATTGGAAAATCTCCATCCGTCTTATCGCGTCTACGCAATACACCCCGGGCAGTTTTGCGCACAATATCTTCCGGATGTCCCAAGGCTGCTTCGAGAAGCGTATTGGCAACCTCCGGAGCCAGTTCCAGGAGCGCGTAAAGCGCGCAGATCGCTAACCAATTGTTCTTCAGTTGGATATCCTCTTGCGCGTATAAAACCTGTAGCTGTTCCGCTATCTCCCCTGCAGGTAGAGAAAACTCTTTTGCCAAATGCAGCGGCGTTTGCGAGGTAATGATCGGTATCAGGCGATCGCGCAATTTCCGGTCTTGAGAGAGAATTATATCCAACACCTCGATAGCATTGGCACGCTTATCTTTTTGCCCGGATAAAAGGTTTGCTTGCACACGCAGGATAGCTTGAGCATCATAAATCAATGCCAGTAAATGGATGATACGCTCGCGTCCGCGCGCGAGCATTTGAGTCAGAATATTGCTCAATGGCTGAACTACATGGGAGAGTTGGCCGGTTAACTCGATGGAGGTCTGAACGAGTTGGTGGAGTGCTGCAATTTCAGCATCGACCTGCCGCAAAATATCCGCGCGTGTCTCAGGCGCAGCCCGATAGTGGTGACGCGCCAAAATGTGTAGCACTTCACTGCGCACGCGTTCGCGCGGGGTTGAGATCATCGCCTGTAGAATCGGGATCACGCGCGAGCCGCCAATCTGACCACAAATACGGACCAAATCAAGGGTTACGGGCGCAGCATCCACTTGATGAAGAGCATCCGCAATAAAAGGCAACGCGCTTTCACCGCCAACCACCAACGCCCTGCGTGCAGCCTGACGTGTATCTGGCGAGTAAAGCGCAGCTACCACTCGCGGCCATATCCGTGGGTGATGAACGGTTTGGCAAGCCCGCAACGCTTCCTGCCGGACAACGATCTCCGAATCGTCGAGCAAGAGTAGCAAAATGCTATAAAATCGCGCAGCACCTATAACACCAATCACCCGTGCGGCGAAACAGCGCATTTCTGGGGACGAGTCGTTTTGTGCAGCGGCCAGAATCTCACCGGCTACAAAAGTACCTTCAGGTGAATTGCTATGCAATACTCCCACCATCGCTGCCAAACGGAGTTCAAGGTTGGCATCAGACAGGTATGCTGACAATACCTGTGCGGCGGCGCCCCCTATTGTTGCAAGTTGCCGTAGAGCGGCTGCGCGTACCGCTACAGGCTGCGATATATCTTGAACCAGCACTTCAAGCCAGGGCAGGGTATCCTCATTCTGCAAAGTAAGCTGCTGAACGGCTGTCAGACGCACAGATGAATTGGCATGTGTCAACAATTGGGGTAACGCGTTCACCAGTTTTGCAGGATTGTTTTGTGCCAGCATCTCAATAGCAAACAAAACATCGCGGGGATTTTTACTTTGAAGGTGCTTTTCCAACGCGGCCAAACCAGCGCTTTCGGCAAAAATATCAACTTCACTATCGCCCAGATAACGCTTATCGAGCGCATTTTGCAACGCGCCGTAATATTGCCGCCCCAACAAAACACCCATCAACAACCAGAATACCAGAATGAACACCAGGATATAAACTGCCTGTAACGGAGTCAGATTCCACAACGTCGTAAACAAGAGTAATAGCACGCCAGAAATGCCCATCGAAAGCGGGGCAACAACCGACTCGACCATAGTTTGCACTCGCGAGCGCGCATGCTGGGGAAGCGGCTGATACATAATGCGCACCGAAGTATTATTCATCGCCACCACGCTGACTTCATCTGACATTTTGGTAGCCACCACCACCCAAAAGAGAATTCCGGCCACGTCCGGAAAACTCGATAGCAAAATCACCCCCAGGGTTCCAATCGCTACCAGAACAGGGTCTACCAGCAATCCGCCGCGCACACCAAAACGGCGAAAAAATCGATTTGAAACCATCAGCAGAACAATCAGCATCATCAGGGTGCTGATTCCCATATAGTTTCCAAAGAATTTGCTGAGCTGATCGGCTCCAGCAAACTGAGCGCCTGCCTGCCCTACAAAGGCAAAATCGAGCACATACGATCCGATGGTAGATAGTATCGTAAACAAAAAGATCAACCAGATATAACGGTCGCGAAAAATAGACCGGTGATTTGATTGATTCTGTTTCGGCGTGATTTTTGGCTTTTCCCCGGGTAGCGCCAGCGCAGCTTGAAAGCGACGGATCGTTACTACCAGCAAACAGAATGCGGCTAATAAGCTGACCGCTGTAATCCATAACATATTGTGCGTTCCCAGCCAACGGTTTAGCACACTATTTAAAAAACCCATCAGGATAATCGAGAGTACGCCACCGGCCATTATCAATGAAAAAAGCCGCTTTCCTTGCTGACTGGTGAACAATTGCCCGGCCAGAGTCCACAATCCGAGGTTGCCAAGCGCCCACAAAACCCGCACCCCCACCAGCATCAGAAAGAAAATCCAGCGGGCGTCAGACCACGCCAGAAGCAAGCGCATCACCGTGATGGCGGCTAACATTGATCCTAGGTTTCCGATCAGCAGGGTTGAGAAAGGCAGGTTAGATTGCAATCGTAAGAAAATCAATCCGGATAGAATGATAATCCCCGCAGCAATAATATACACATAGGGCAGCTTTTGGGCGCTATAGTGCGAAAGAAATAGAGCATTGGCGCTACTGAAATAGGTTACAAAAGCGATGCCAAAGAAAAAAGACTGGCCGAATAATAGCGAGAAAGCAATACCCTCGCCATCGTAAATACCTGCGCCACGCGCCAGCCGCTGCCAGAAACCCGTCTGCCGCGTGGTGATTTCTGCCTGTATCATAGTTGATCCTGCCATTCCGCGAGGGCTTTTTGCCCGGCCTGATAGCCTAACTCGATCAGTCGATCAAAATCATCAAACTGGAAGATATTGACCCCCTCCACATCGGGGCGAATAATATAATTGGTGATATCGTACTGCCGGTGCTTCTGACGCACGCTGCTGAACTCGTTGATTCGCATAATTAGATTCATGATTCCAGGCAGGTGCGGCTGCGCTTGCCGATCCCGGAGAGGGTTCAATTTTCTCCAGAACGCAGGCCAACCCGACAGGCCCGGATCAAAATCGTAGCCTTCCGGCAAGGCCGACTCGCTGCTGACATCCACCCCGATAATCGTGCAATCGGGGCAAAGTTTGCGCATCACATCGAGCGGTAAATTATTGACCAACACACCATCTACCAGCAAATCGCCATCATCAGTAACCGGCGGGAAGAAAGGCGATAAGGCGCTGCTGGCGCGGACATATTTCCACAATAAGCCTCGCTGGTGAACAACCTGCCGCGCCCGGGTTAAATTGGCAGAGACACAAAAATATTCAATCCAGGTATCTTCGATCTTCTGGCTGCCAAAGAGGCCCTTCAGCAAAGTGATTAGCGATTTTCCCGAAATCAGCGAAACAGCCGGAAAAGTATAGTCGAGCAATTTTTTATCTCGCAGTCCATTTTTCGTCAATTCGCCGATCTCTTGCCAATCCATACCCAACGCGAATGCCGCGGCAATAATCGAGCCAATGCTGTTGCCGCCAATCAAATCGACGTTTAGGCCAGCTTCTTCGATAGCCCGCAGCACGCCAATGTGGGCAAAACCGCGCGCCCCGCCACCGCCTAAGACTAACCCAATGGCTTTCCCCGCCAAAATGCGCGCCATACGCTGATAGTCTGTGTCGTGGTCTGTCCGAATATGATAATGGCGGCGAATATCGCCAATTTGATCCAGCCAATGCTCGGTGTTCATCGGCTGCGAGTCCGATTCATCATAGAGCAAGACCAGCTCTTTATGAATAGTTCCATCATGATAATCAGGCATCATGGCGCGCAGGAATTCGGCGTCAAATCCGGAGCCTGCCTTGCCAATGAAGATCACGCGATCGGCGCGCTGGATGCAACGGGATGTCCAGTTGGAGGGGGCGGAATCCACCTCGTAAATGCTGCTCATGCCCGCGTGTCGTTTCTCTTTTTCGTCCAGCCAGGTGACCAACCTGATTTCGTTGAGATCATCCCTCGGGGTTTGAGAAATCCCCGTTTGTTGCAATTCATCATCCACTGAAGCGCTGCTAAAATGTAACGTGTGAATATATTGGGAAATTAGTTCGGTCAATCGGTTGGCGAAATCCGCCAGAGGAATATTGGGGCTGAGCGGTACCAGGGCAAGACACAGCGACATCGAGGAAGTTTTTTCGATCATTGTGCGATGCAAGCGGGTGATAATTTGCTTGGTAAACTGGAATGTGGATTGAGGCAATTGACACTGGATTGCATAAAAGCTCTCTTTTGAAAACCGAACCGCATCCGTATCGCGCAAGGCATAGATATTGGCCGATCTCGGTTCACCGGTAAAAAATCCCATCTCACCGACGTTTTCTCCGGCCAATATATCGCTCACGATTTGTTCTTTGCCATCCTGATCCGGGATACTTACCTGAACCCTGCCATTAATCAGTATACAAAAATCATCACTCGGGGCCTGATAACGCATTAAAAATTGCCCCCGTTGCAGATGCACCCACTCAATTTCGGCTTCAATGGCCTCCATTTGTGTCAGGTCTAAATCGCCAAAATAATTCGGCAGAATCTTGAAGAGTCGATTGCGCTGCTGGCGCTGGCGAATCACCGCTCCAAGTAAATTCAAAATTTGTGGTGTTTCAGATGCAAGTTGGTCGAAATCGGGTTTTGACAGGAATAAAAGTTGAGTGTCTTCTACGGCCATAACATCTGCCGTGCGCGCTTGTCCGGTCAGCAATTGGATCTCGCCAACCGATTCTCTCGGCCCAATTTTTCCCACTATTATTTTTTCGTCCGCATCATCACATATGGAAACTTGCAATTCCCCATCGACTACAAGATACAGTCCGCTGTTCCTGGTTTCGCCCTGACGGAATAAATATTCACCAGCCCGGATAGAAACTGGCATAACCAGACCCGATGTTTTTTCCACAACCTGACGATCAAATGAAGAAAACAATTCACTGGATGCCAGAAATGCCATCCGATATTCATCCATCTTTCGCCCGTCCATAAGCAACTATTCGCGAAACATGTTTATGCGTTTGCGGTGCGCCGGAAAAAATCGTAGACGACATGTGCATAAATATAAATCGCGCAAACAAAAATAAAAAATATAGCCAGCGCCGCTCCAAACGATTTTAGAAAATCATAGGCGAGTACCCCAGCCAAAATTGAAGTTGCAAATTGTATACTTATGCCCCGCCTCCCCCAACGATAAAAAATAATCTGGCTGCGTGTCATTAAGTAGGCATGAAAGGCTGCAACAAAAAACACAAGGACTAAAACAAAAGGTGTATATAGTTTTTCCGGATAAAAATTCACCAGAGACATCACGGCCACATTGAATCCGGCCGGAGGCGCGATGCCAAGGCCGATGAAACCCTGACTGCGCTCGCGATCAAGTTGGGATGTGATAAAGCGGGTTTCGCGCAGCAGCCCCGCGGAGGTATAGCCGATCCCTGCCACCCAGGCTGCGATACTTGTGATTAAGTCTTCACCAGGCGCCAACGCAAAAAACAGGTACAATCCAATTCCCGGCAACACAGCAAAAGAGACCACATCGGCAAGCATATCAATGGTTCCCCCAACATCGCTTTGTGCATTGAGCATCGAAGCCACCAGCCCATCGATCGCATCAAAAATGACCGCCAAGAACATCCACAACATGCCATGAATATATTGTGCTTCGACAAGTTTGATCATGGCGACAAAACCACAGGCGACATTTGTGAACGTCAATAGATTTGGTATCTGGTTTTTTATCGATTTCACTGAGTTCCCTTCCCGATAAAATTCGATCATTGTGTGACAAAAACAAAATCGCTATCTGCCCCCTGTTGTCCTGGCTCCGAAATGCAATATAATAAGGCTAAGGGCCAGGTGCGCCATGTTGAAAAATTATATCACGAACGATCCGTTCATTTTATTCGCGGGCTTTGGGTTTCGGGAAATCCCGGGGTGGTTGCCAAAACCGTAGGATATTTTTGGAATCGATGCATTGGGAGATTGCTTGTCTGAGAATCTGTTTTTTCAGTATGGATACGCCGGGCTTTTCGCGATCAGTTTCCTTTCCGCCACCTTACTGCCACTGGCCTCGGAAGCATTTGTTGCCTTAATGCCAGGCGCAGGCTATAACCTTTGGCTGGTGCTGATCTTTGCTACAAGCGGTAACCTTCTGGGCTCGTTGACAAATTACTATATTGGTAAATGGGGCAGCAATTTTATCCTGGCGCGTTTTGTCCGGACCGATGAAGAGAAAATGCAACGCGCAAGGGAGCTTTTTAGCCGTTGGGGCACACCGATCCTGTTTTTCTCGTGGGTACCCATCATCGGAGACCCACTGACTGTCGTGGGCGGCATTATGGGTATTCGACTCACCACATTCACGCTTTGGGTATTTTTCGGAAAGGCGTTACGGTATTTGGTCATATTGGGGGTTATCCAGATGTTGGTGTAACATGCTCAGAGCGCGACAAAAATGGGTAGAGAAATCGCTTCAACCCGGATGAGCCGTAAAGAATAAGAAAGGAGATAAAAATGGAATTTATGGACATCCCAACCGAACTGACAACAGCAGCAACGAACGCTGTCATTGTCGTATTTATGCTGGCCTTTATCACATATTTCCGGCGTTTTGGCAATAAAGATCGCTGGAAGGTCAATCTCTGGGTTTGGGCGGCCGGCCTGCAATGTGTGGCTGTCTTTTTTGGGACCATCGTTCATGGATTCAAATTACCCGATACAACAAAACTCATCCTCTGGCAGCCGATCTATCTTTCATTGGGCTTGTTGGTGGCAATTTTTGTTGTAGCGGCCATCTATGATGTTTGGGAACAAGCCGCCGCACGACGGATGTTGCCAATCATGCTTGTCATCGGTGTGACATTTTTTGGCGTTACCCTGATCTGGACCAATAGTTTTCTGGTATTTGTCATTTACCAGGCCGTGGCCATGCTTGTTGCGCTGGGAGGTTATACCTGGCTGGCATCTAAGAAGCGCCTTGAGGGCGCCTGGTGGATGGCTGCCGGAATAGTGACCTCTATTGTCGCATCGGGGATACAGGCCAGCAAAGCCGTGTCTTTTACCTTGATTTGGCCGTTTGACCATAACGGTACTTTCCATCTCATTCTAATCGTTGGTTTTATCTTCCTGACAGTTGGGCTGCGAAGCGCAATTCTTGCCGAGAAGTAGTTCACCGAGATTATTGGCATTGGAGAAATGAATTATGGCACACCATACGATTAAATCAAATTACGAGCAATTAGTTGACCGGCTGAATCGCTTTCCTCAGGGAGCGCCGCCTTCCGATGTTCTTTACGCCATTCTAAAAATGCTTTTCAGCGAGAAAGAAGCCGGTCTGGTGGCGTTACTCCCCATTAAACCCTTCACGGTGGAGAAGGCCGCCCAGATATGGAAGACCAGCGTTACCGATGCCCAAAAAACGCTCGATGTTCTCGCCAGCCGGGCAATTCTGATTGATGTTTACAATAATAACGGCACAATTACTTATGTTTTGCCACCTCCAATGGCGGGTTTCTTTGAATTTTCGATGATGCGCTTGCGCGGCGATATTGACCAAAAAGTACTCGGCGAACTTTTTTATCAATATATGAACATAGAAGAAGATTTTATCCGTGAGTTATTTACCCGAGGCAAAACCCAACTCGGGCGCACCTTTGTGCAAGAAGTTGTCATTCCGCCCGATAACGCGATACATGTACTCGATTACGAGCGTGCCAGTGAAGTCATCAAAACGGCGAGTCATCGCGGCGTAGGAGTGTGTTACTGCCGCCACAAAATGGAGCATGTCGAAAAAAATTGCGATGCGCCCATGAATATTTGTATGACCTTTAACAATTCAGCGGCATCTCTGGTCCGACACGATTTTGCTCGCGAGATCGACGTTGTTGAAGGACTTGATCTTCTACAACAGGCTCAAGAACATAATCTCGTTCAGTTTGGCGAAAATGTGCGTGAAGGTGTATCTTTCATTTGCAATTGCTGCGGCTGCTGTTGTGAAGCCATGATAGCCGCTCGTCGTTTCGGCTGGCTGAACCCGGTGCATACCACTAACTTCATCCCCAGGATCGACACCAAAGATTGCAATGGGTGTGGCAAATGCGTCAATGTCTGCCCGGTCGAAGCGATGACGTTAGTATCAGCTAACAATCCCCACAAACCGAAGCAAAAAAAAGCCTGGTTGAACGAGGATGCTTGCCTGGGCTGTGGTGTGTGCGTCAGCAATTGTTCACAAGAAGCCATTGAACTCAAAACCCGCCCAGAACGCATACTCACCCCTCTGAATACAACTCACCGCACAGTGGTTATGGCAATTGAACGTGGTCATCTACAAAACCTGATATTCGATAATCATATCTTAACCAGCCACCGGGCAATGGCCGCTATTTTGGGTGTCATTGTCCGCTTGCCGCCGGTTAAGCAAGCACTAGCCAGTGAACAATTGAAGTCGCGTTATCTGGAAAGCTTATTGACAGATTATTACTCGTAGCTGCATAGACAATCCCCTTTCGGGTTGATCCTGCACAAAAAAGAACAACCACCTTCAAAGGAAACCCCACGAATATTCCGATGATGGAAATCAGCGTCAAACCCGTTGCAGTACATCCCGATGCTAAACTGCGCCGTGCTGCCAAACAGAGCGGTTGGCGCATTTTAGAATAAGTTCAGACTGACTAACTCGGCGTGGTAGCCTGATCAGGATATTTGCCGGTGATACCCGCATAAAAGGCCTGGATTTCCCTTATATCAGCATCCACATCACCCGTGGGGATGAAAGTTGGGCCAAGCCCGGCAATTTTTTTCTTGTAATCGAGAAATCCTAGCACAATGGGCACACTCGCCTGTTTGGCGATATGATAAGGGTGTGTTTCAAATGAGTTGAAAGTCAGGCAAACCTCTGGTAAAGTGAGTTTGCACAAACCACTTTTGGAGGCAAACCATGACTTTC
>JACNJM010000245.1 GCA_014382605.1 Anaerolineae bacterium | reverse complement strand
TCAAGGAATGCGAAAAACCCTGTGCCTCAATCGTGGTACAATCGCCTGTTGAATTTCATGGCTGCAGGCCTGCATGGGAGATGACATTGCTCACGAAAATAATATTTGTTGGTTTGGGCGGTTTTATTGGCGCCACATTGCGATATGCCGCTAGCGGTGCGGTGGGGCGCATAACTACACAAACACACTACGGTACTTTCGTTGTAAATATTGTGGGTTGTTTATTGATCGGTTTTTTGGCAGGTTTTGCCGATGCGCGGGATGTATTCTCGACTACCGCGCGTGCTTTTGTGTTTACTGGCATTCTGGGCGCGTTTACTACGTTTTCGACGTTCAGCTACGAAACGATGGGCTTGTTCCAGAATGGACAGACCTCATCAGCTTTGACCAATCTCGGTTTGCAAATTTTCTTAGGTCTGCTGGCCGTTTTCGGTGGGATCCAACTTTCGCGTTTATTCTAGCGTAGCGTTCCTCTTATTTCGGTAGATTTCCCATCCGGCTGAGTAGTTCGACAATGTCATGGTAAATACGTCGTTTTTTAATAACTGCTCAGGCTAACGCTTTCGCTTCGAGGCTGAGGTAGTTACGTTTTTTATCAATAAGAGGCTCTCCGGTTTCTGACGTGAAAATGCCGGAAAATGGAAGAACTCAATAAAGATATGCTGGTCAGTATCAGCATATTTTCTCAATAAAGTGTTGGATATTAGTTTTTCCCGATTGCGTATCGAGAACGTCGGCTGAAATTTTGTATCCACTGATCGTAGTGGACCTACTCTTATGAATTTTGAACAGTTTTCCCTTGATGCCCGTATTCAAAGCGGCATAAAAAAAGCGGGGTATGATGCCCCCACACCCATCCAGCAGCAGGCTATTCCGTTGGTGCTAAATGGGCGCGATTTGATTGGCATCGCCCAAACCGGTACTGGCAAGACGGCTGCCTTTGCGCTCCCGATTTTACAGCATTTGACGCGCGGCCCTCGGGGGAAAATCCGTGCCCTGATTGTGGCACCCACCCGCGAGCTGGCAGAGCAAATCCATCAGGTAATTACCGATTTTGGCAAACAGACTCAGACCCGTAGCATGACGATTTACGGCGGCGTGAGCAAAACCCGTCAGGTAGAAACCCTGCGCCGTGGTGTTGAGGTTGTTGTCGCTACGCCAGGCCGCTTGCTGGATATTGCCAATGAAGGCAATATCAACCTGCGAAATGTAGAAGTTCTTGTGCTCGATGAAGCCGACCGCCTGTGCGATATGGGTTTTCTGCCCGATATCCGCCGCATCATCAAATTGCTGCCCACTGAGCGCCAGACGCTCTTTTTCTCAGCCACCATGCCGCGTGATGCCCGCAAACTTGCTGATACGATTCTGAAAAACCCTGAAACGGTTCAAATTGGCATTATCGCTCCGGCGAAGACCGTTTCTCATGCCTTGTATCCCATAGCGCAAACGAAAAAAAAAGAACTCTTATTGGCCTTATTGCAACGCACTGCCGCTGGAAGAGTGCTGATTTTCACGCGCACGAAACGACGCGCTCGATTTTTAGCCAATGACTTAAAAAAAGAAAAATACCGCGCTGCGGCATTGCAGGGGAATATGTCGCAGAATCAGCGCCAATTGGCTTTGGATGGTTTCCGCTCCGGAAAATTTGATTTACTAGTCGCAACCGATGTGGCCGCCCGTGGTATCGATGTAGAAGATATTTCCCATGTGATTAACTACGACATGCCCGACACCGCCGACGCGTACACGCATCGCATTGGCCGCACTGGGCGCGCTGAACTTAGCGGCGAGGCTTTTACCTTTTCTACACCCGAAGATGTAGCTATGGTACGCGCCATCGAGAAAGTACTCAAAGCTCCCATCGAAAAGCGCGTTTTGCCCGAATTTGATTACGGTAGTTTTAAACCGGACTTTCAGCTCTCAACGCAAGCGGATACATCCAAGAGTCGCCACTCCAGACATCGAAGCGGCAATAATAAACGCAACTATCGCTCAAAATCTCGTAGACCAGCGCAAAAATAGAACCTGACCAAACCTCCGAAATTTTCGCGAAGCACTTTGAGAAAAGCGAAGAAGCTAAATCTCGGAGGTTTTTTATTTCCCGGAGGTAACCCCAATGCAATATACCAACTTAGGCCGCAGCGGATTGAAAGTCTCACGCCTTTGCCTGGGCATGATGACCTACGGCGACCCCAACTGGCGCGAGTGGGTGCTGCCCGGCGATGAAGGCCGTCCCTTTGTGCGCCGCGCCATCGAGGCCGGAATCAATTTTTTCGACACCGCCAATATGTATTCCGTTGGGGGTAGCGAAGAAATCACCGGGAAATTGTTAGCCGAGTTCACCCGTCGCGACGAAATTGTGATTGCTACGAAAGTATATTTCCCTATCGGCGACAAACCCAACCAGGGCGGCCTTTCGCGTGTTCATATTATGCAGGCAGTTGAAGATTCGCTGCGCCGCCTGAACACCGATTATATTGACCTGTACCAGATTCATCGCTGGGATTACACAACCCCCATCGATGAGACCCTTGAAGCCCTGCATGATCTGGTGCGGGCGGGCAAGGTGCGCTATATCGGTGCCTCAAGTATGCACGCCTGGCAATTCAGCAAATCGCTCTACCTGGCCGATCTGCGCGGCTGGACGCGTTTTGTTTCCATGCAAAACCACTATAATTTGATCTACCGTGAAGAAGAGCGCGAAATGATGCCCCTGTGTCGCGATCAGGGTATCGGCATCATCCCGTGGAGTCCGTTGGCGCGCGGCCTTTTGGCGGGCAATCGCGAACTGAGTGCCGGGCCACAAACCCTGCGCGCCAAAACCGATACGGTGGGTGATAGTTTATACGGATTTGATCAGGCAGATTTTGATGTGATTGAACGCCTGCGAGAGTTGGCTGCCCGCCGCGGCTACAGCCCGGCGCAATTGGCTCTGGCGTGGTTGCTGCACAAAGAGGGGATTACTGCCCCGATCGTGGGGGCAAGTAAAATGAAGCATCTCGACGAGGCGATTGCCGCGGTAGAGATTTCCCTCAGCGAGAAAGAAATCCATTTTTTGGAAGAGCGCTACCAGCCACACCCGGTTTCGGGCCACCATTAGTAGCAGGAGCAGGTGACTGTCAATTCATAATTGACAGTCACCTTGTACATTATGCAAGCAATCCAACGGATCACTGTTTTAGGCGCGGGGGCATTGGGGATGTTATACGCCACAAAATTTCATGCTGCTGATTTTGATGTGGAACTGGTCGCCAGCGGTGAACGCGCCGTGCGTTTGCGACAGGGTGGCATCATCGTCAATGGCGCGCGCTACGATTTCCCTGTCACCACCCCCGAGCTAGCCGCGCCCAGCGATCTCATCATCGTGGCACTTAAACATCATCACATGCCTGCGGCTGTGCCGTTGCTGGAGAATTTCATCGGCCCGGAGACACTCATCATTTCGGTGATGAACGGCATTGTCAGCGAGGATATTCTCGCCGCGCAATACGGTTGGGAGCATGTGCTCTACTGCGTGGCCGTGGGTATGGACGCGGTCCGGGAGGGTAATAGTACCGCCTACGCCACGGCTGGTAAGCTGTTGATTGGCGAAGCGCAGAATGACGACATCAGCCCGCGTTTGCGGCGCCTACAAGCCGCCCTCGATCGCGTGCGTCTGCCCCACGAAACGCCGACCGATATGCTGCGCGCTTTGTGGTGGAAGTTTATGGTCAATGTGGGCGCCAATCAGGCATCCGCAGTGATGAACGCCACGTACGCGATGCTGCGCGATAATCACGATGCGTGTACGCTGATGGAAACCTTGATGCGCGAAGCCATCACTTTGGCGGAACACTTGGGGATTGACTTGCATGAAGATGCGATTGCCGAGTGGCGCCCGTTCCTCAATAAACTCTCCGCGGATGGCAAAACCTCTATGCTGCAAGATATTGAAGCCGGGCGTAAAACTGAAGTCGAGCTTTTCGCTGGAACGGTGGTGGATTTGGGGCAAAAGCACAATCTTCCCACACCTGTTAACCAGACCCTGCTACAAATTATCCGCGTGTTGGAAACTTCCCCGGAAAACCGGCAGCCAACCTAAGCGATATCACGCCAGGCCGCAAAATCAAGGAAAGCCTAATGAACTTCACCCCTCCAACGATCAAAAAATTCATGTCTGCAGACTGGAGCGACCTGGAACCCTACTATCAGGAATTGCTCACCCGCCCTTTCGATGCTGCCAGCGTCGCGGCCTGGCTTGCTGATTGGTCTGAATTGCGAAAACTGGTGGATGAAACCTACGCCCGTTTGCAATTGACCAGTTTTCAGAATACCGCCGATGCCGAAGCTGAGGAACGCTACTACTACTTTTTGGAGAATCTCTACCCCAAACTTCAGGCTGCGGATCAACAACTCAAGGAAAAATTACTCGCCAGCGACCTTGAACCCGAGGGGATGCGCGTGCCCCTGATGCGGATGCGCGCCGAAGCGCAAATTTTCCGTGATGCCAACCTGCTTTTGCAAACTGAAGAACGCAAGCTTGGCTCGCAGTATAGCAAAATTACCGGCGGGCAGAACATCATCTATCAGGGCGAAAACTTAACCCTGCAGCAAGCCGCCGCTAAAATGCACACCCCTGAACGTGCTGTGCGCGAACAATTATGGCAACTGACAGCAGAACGTCAACTGCAAAACCGCGGCGCGATTAATGATCTCTGGGTGCAGGCCATGGAACTGCGCCAGCAAATTGCCGCTAACGCGGATTTGCCCGATTACCGCGCCTACCGGTGGCAGCAACTGCATCGTTTTGACTATACCCCTCAGGATAGCAAAGATTTTTTTGAAGCCATCGCCGAAGTCGCCGTACCTGCTGCGCAGCGCGTCTATGCCCGACATTGCACCCGCCTGGGTTTGGATTCGCTGCGTCCCTGGGATTTGGAGCGTGAAC
Organism: Anaerolineae bacterium; assembly: GCA_014382605.1. Lineage (GTDB taxonomy): Bacteria > Chloroflexota > Anaerolineae > Anaerolineales > UBA11858 > NIOZ-UU35. The sequence goes on along the minus strand of JACNJM010000245.1, from coordinate 5,734 downwards.
AATCTACGATGCGCTTTCCCGGTATTCAGGCGTATGAAACCCCTGAAGATTTCGACACCATCGCCGAAGACGTTTTTCAGCAGGTAGACCCCGAACTGGGCGCATATTTTGCCAGCATGCGCCGCGAGCATCTGCTTGATCTGCAAAACCGCCCTGGCAAATCCCCCGGCGCATTCTGCACCTCCTTCGCTACGCAGGCGCGCCCTTTTATCTTCATGAATGCCGTTGGTATGGAAACCGATGTGCGCGTGCTGCTGCACGAAGCCGGGCACGCTTTCCATGTGTTTGAGCGCAGCCGCTTGCCCTATCATCATCAGTGGCGCGCTAATATGGAATTCAACGAAGTCGCCTCCACAGCGATGGAATTTCTGGCCGCGCCCTATCTGAGCAAATCGCACGGTGGCTATTTCAGCAAGGCTGATGCCGCTCGGGCGCGCGTTCAACATTTGGAGAATACGCTTCTATTCTGGCCGTATATGGCTGTAGTTTCAGCGTTCCAGCATTGGGTGTATGAACACCCAACCCTGAGCAGCGACCCGGCTCAATGCGATGCCCAATGGAGCGCCCTGAATGCGCGTTTTATGCCCTCCCTCGACTGGAGCGGCCTGGAAGATGCACTGGCGACCGGCTGGCATCGCAAACTGCATATCCATCGCTACCCCTTCTATTACATCGAATACGGTCTTTCGCAGCTTGGCGCAGTGCAAATTTGGGCGAATGCGCTCAACGATCAAGCCTGCGCGTTGGTAGATTATCGCGCCGCGTTGGCACTGGGCGGCACAGCCACTATTCCAGAATTATATGCTGCGGCAGGTGTACGCCTGGCTTTTGACGTGCAAACTCTGGGTGCGGCAGTGGATTTGCTAGAGCGCACGATCCTTGAGTTGGAAGGGTAGCGAGATAAAGGCTCTGGCTTCGCACTTGACGTTGGTTTTATTCCCTTCTACAATGAAATAGCACTTTTCATTCATCAGGAGCATTAAACATGAGGAGGTTAAAATGAAAGGTTGGCTAAAAGCAGGTCTGATTGGCGCCGGGGGTTTGATCGTGCTAAATCTATTGGGCATAATCCCCTTTGTGGCTTTTTGTGTCATCCCGTTGCGCTGGATCACCTATATTGTCGTAGGTGTGCTGGCGGCCTCGTATATGCTGCCCCCGCGCGAGGCGGGCACTGCCGCCAAGGAAGGCGCTTTAGCGGCAACTGTAGCTGGGGCGGGCGGAGGTGTGGTCAATTTCATCATCTCGCTGGTGCAAACCGCCACAGGTGGCGGCGCAGCAGCTATGGCTGAAGTGATGCGCCAAATTCCCCCGGATATGATGCGCAGTTTGCGTGATATGGGGATTACCCCTGAAATGCTCATGGGCGCAGGCGGTGATGCAGCAGCGATTGGCAGCGCCGCGGTTTGTGGTTCGGTGTGCTGCGTAGGCGGAATCGTTTTTGCCGCCGCACTGGGTGCGGTTGGCGCGGCGATCTATGCCAGCACGAAACCGAATTAATCCTTCGGACGTTGCCTCCCCCCGATTTCCGAGTACCCTCATTATTTGCAGATTGAATATCCCCTCTGTTGCGTTGGATACGCTCCGAGGGGATTTTTCTGCGTGCGCAAATAGTCTTCAACGGTATAATATATCCCCACTATGTAGAAAGAGAAGGTAGCTGTATGATGAAATCATTGAAAGTTGTTATTCCGATGGCTGGTTTTGGGTCGCGTTTGCGCCCGCATACCTGGAGCCGCCCGAAGCAATTGCTTAGCCTGGCTGGGAAGAGTGTGCTGGCGCATGTCATGGATACGTTTTCGACGCTGCCCGATTCTGGCAATGTAGAGTTTATTTTTATTGTTGGCTATCTTGGGGATAGAATTGAAGCTTATATGCAAGAGAATCACCCCGAATATAAAGTGCGCTACGTGGAGCAGGCCGAAATGCGCGGGCAGTCGCATGCCATATATTTGGCAAAAGAATACCTCAGTGGGCCAATGCTGATGGTATTTGCCGATACCTTGATTGAGACCGATTTATCATTTATTGCGACGGAGGCAGCCGACGCGGTGGCCTGGGTCAAACCGGTGCCTGATCCGCGCCGCTTTGGCGTGACAGAAGTTAGTGAGGATGGCTGGGTGAAGCGCCTGATCGAAAAACCCAAAGATATTACCAATAACCTGGCCGTGGTGGGATTTTACTACTTCAAAGATTCGGAAGCTTTGGTTTCAGCTATCGAAGAGCAGATGAAGCAAGAACGTCACCTCAAGGGCGAATATTACCTGGCCGATGCCATTAATATTATGCTGGAGGATGGCGCGAAAATGCGCACCGAGCGCGTGCAAGTATGGCTGGATGCTGGCACCGCCGCTGCGGTATTAGAGACCAATCGCTATAAACTTAAAAATGGGCATGATAATTCGGGTACGCTGGCGCTAGGCGATGGCGTTGCGTTGATTCCGCCGGTATTCATCCACCCGGATGCGACTGTCGAATCGTCGGTGATTGGCCCCTTTGTGTCGATTGGCGCTGGCTGCACTGTGCGCAATAGCGTGTTGCGCGATACGATTATCGAAAAGAACACGCAAGTTTTGGGTGTTAGCCTGGAATACTCAATGATCGGTGAAAATACCCTGCTGGATGGGGGTGTGAATAGCCTGAATGTGGGTGATAACTCTGAAGTGAAGATATGATCGAAGATCGGGAACGGGAGCTGGGGATGATGTACGAACCGGTGATTGGACTTGAGATCCATGCCGAGATCGACACGCAGTCGAAGATGTTTTGTTCTTGCCCGGTGGTGGATAATACGACCGCCGAAGCCAACAGCGCCGTCTGTCCGGTGTGCGCTGGAATGCCAGGTATGTTGCCGGTGGTCAACCAGCGGGCGGTGGAATATGGCCTGCGTGTTGCACTGGCGCTGGGCTGTGAGATAGCCCCGGTGAGCATTTTTGCTCGCAAGAATTATTTTTATCCCGATTTGCCGAAAGGGTATCAGATTTCGCAGTACAAAGAGCCGTTAGCGGAAAATGGCATTTTGCGGATTCGCACAGCCGAGGGGGTGCGCGAGGTTCGCGTGCGGCGCGTGCATTTGGAGGAAGATACCGGCAAACTGACTCATGTGGAATCTCCCTCTCCCAGCGGGAGAGGGGCTAGGGGTGAAGGCTACAGCCTGATTGATCTCAACCGGGCAGGGGTGCCGCTGTTAGAGATCGTCTCTGAACCTGATTTGCGCAGCGCTGAGGAAGCGCGCATTTACGGTGAAACCTTGCGCAATTTGCTGCGCTATCTGGCGGTTAATTCGGGTGATATGCAGAAGGGGGTACTGCGTTTTGAAGCCAATATCTCGGTGCGCAAGGCGGGCAGCACTGAATTCAACACCCGCACTGAAATCAAAAACCTGAACAGTTTCCGCGCCCTGGAGCGTGCCACGTTGTATGAAATTGAGCGTCAGAGCGAATTGCACCGCAAGGGGGAACGCGTTATTCAGCAGACGATGGGTTGGGATGAGGCGCGCCAGATAACCGTGTCGCAGCGCAGCAAAGAAGAAGAAGACGATTATCGTTACTTCCCGGAGCCGGATTTACCACCCCTGACAGTCTCAGGAGAGTGGCTGGCGCAAATTCGTGCCGATTTGCCCGAATTGCCCGAAGCCAAACGGACGCGCTTTATTGCGCAGTACCAACTGAGCGAGTATGATGCCGATGTATTGGTCGCCGAACTAGAAGTTGCCGATTATTTCGAGGCGGCGCTGGCCGCCGGGATAAGGATCACGCCGAAGTTGGCCGCCAATTGGATTATCGGCGAACTCTTCGGGTTGCAGAATCGGGCCGGGGTTGGCCTCAGCAGCGCTGGGGTGAGTCCGCAAAACTTATCGGGGTTGCTGAATTTGCTCGAGGCGGGAACCATCAACAGCAGCACCGCCAAAACCGTGCTGGCCGATATGTTTGCGAGTGGCAAGTCCGCCGAAAGTATTGTCGAAGCCCGCGGCCTGCGCCAAATCTCTGATTATGAGCCTATTCGGGTGGCAGTTGCGCAATTGCTGGCGGATAACTCTGCTGAAGCGCAGCAATATCGCGACGGCAAAGAAAATTTAGTAAATTGGTTCTTTGGGCAGGTGATGCGCTCGATGAAGGGGAAGGCTAATCCACAGGTTGTGCGGGAAGAGTTGCTCCGTCAGTTAAACGGTTAGGTGGGTATGAATTTACTCACGCAATGCGTATCCTGAAAGTCACTTGACGCTGTGGGGTGCGTCTGCTACTCTTGGGGAGAATACTGGTGTTGCCAGGAGAGACAAAAAACATGCATGTTTTCGTCTTACAGTACATATTTTGAGTAGGAAGCGCGGGTACCGCATGGTGCCCGCGTAATATTTCTACACCCTAAGCTTCTATCAGGAGACAATTGAGAATGACAGAACAAATTAATGCATTCAAGATGGCGCAGGCCCAGTTTGACCATGTTGCCGAGATACTCAATCTCGACCCGCAGGCCGCTGAAATGCTGCGCTGGCCGTCGCGCGAATTTCGTTTTCAGATTCCGGTAAAAATGGATGATGGCTCCATCCGGGTGTTCTTTGGTTATCGTGTGCAGCACAGCGATGTGCGTGGTCCTTCTAAGGGAGGCATCCGGTTCCATTCGTCGGAGACGCTGGATACTGTGCGGGCGTTGGCGATGTGGATGACCTGGAAGACTGCCGTGGCCGATATTCCGCTGGGCGGCGGTAAGGGTGGGGTGGCGGTTGATTCAGCTACTTTGTCGATTAATGAGCAGGAACGTCTTTGCCGGGGTTGGATTCAGCAAATTTATCGCAATATAGGCCCGCGGCAGGATGTCCCCGCTCCGGATGTGGGAACCAACCCGCGTATGATGGGCTGGATGATGGATGAATATTCGAAATTGGTCGGCCAATTCACCCCCGGTGTGATTACTGGTAAACCGATTGGCGGCGGCGGCTCGCTGGGACGCACCGAAGCCACCGGGTTTGGTGTGGTTTACACGATCCGTGAGGCGTTAAAATATTTGAATATGGACCCACAAAACGCAATCGCGGCAGTTCAGGGCTTCGGCAATGTGGCGCAATATGCCGCCATCGGCCTCAATGAAATGGGTGGACAGGTGGCCTGTGTTTCGTACTGGGATCGTGACGATCAGAAACCCTACACGGTCAGCAGCAAAGATGGCATTGACCCGCTGTTCTTGCAATCGATTACGGATGTATACGGGACAATTGATAAAGATAAAGCCCGCGATTCAGGGTATGTGATTGAAGACGAGCAGGCCTGGATTACGAAAGAAGCCGATATTCTGATCCCTTCGGCGCTGGAGGGGCAGGTCAACGCCGAAACGGTGCAGAATATCAGCAGCCGTGTGAAGGTTGTTGCCGAGGGAGCCAACGGCCCGACAACACCCGAAGCAGACGAGTTCTTCAAGAATCGCAACGTTTTTAATATCCCCGATTTCCTGTGCAACGCGGGCGGTGTGACGGTTTCTTACTTTGAGGGTGTTCAGAACGATATGAACTTCTACTGGAGCCGTGACGAAGTACTCAATAAACTCGATGACAAGATGACCAAAGCCTTCCACGATGTTTTGGAGATGTCGCAGCGCGAGAGCGTATATATGCGCGATGCTGCCTATATGGTCGCGATTGAAAAAGTTGTCAAAGCTATGGAGTTAAGGGGCTGGCTGTAAAAACAGACTTCTGTATTTTAAAAAAGAGCATGGAGAAATCCATGCTCTTTTTTGCTTTTGA
>JACNJM010000268.1 GCA_014382605.1 Anaerolineae bacterium | reverse complement strand
CACACACCCCTATTTTTCGAAAGTCTTTTTCAAAGTTCTTTCCAAAATCTACTTCGTATTTGCATGAGAAAATTATGGGGAGGCGCTGAGATTCCAGTGATGTATAATAGGACTTGTCAACACCACCAGTTGAACATCGGAGTATTGTATGCCATATACAACTGACTACGATCAGGAAGCAGATATTATTCGGGTAGTTGTTTCCGGCGAACTGGATTTGCCACTGCTCCAGAACATGGCAAAAAGCGTGGCTAAGACGATGCAGGAGACCGGCTGCAAGCGTGTGCTTAATGATTTGCGAAATGCCACTGCCGCACAACTTGCCCTTGATATTTATAATATGCCAGCAGTCGCGCGCGATTCTGGCATTCAGGCACAAATTAGGCGTGCGCTTGTAGTGGGAGATAAAACCTCAGAATTCTATTTTCTGGAAACTATGTTTATCAATCGGGGGCATATTGTAAAAATATTTGCCAATGTGCGTGCTGCAATAACGTGGCTTACCCGGGGCGAGGACGCATCTTGACTGCCACCAGTGCATACCCCAACGGGAAAGCGCGGCTGGAATAGCGCGAGAAATTTTTTCCTGGCCCAAAACTTGTCAAAAATTGCGTGATGGATTGTAGCAGGATGGCGAGAAACGCGCCGATGAGGGGGATCATACTGAGATGTTTGCCCAGTAAATCGGCCAGGATTTCGGGCGAACCCCCAAGTGGTTCCAGTTCTAGGATGATGAACCCTGCCTCCGATGCGTAGCGGCGCAATGCAAATTCTGTGAAACGATGATAATCGTGCGGCTCATCATGGATGCCATAATAAAACGGCGCCGTCAGGAGTAATTTCCCTCCCGGGGCGAGAATTCGGTTCATTTCATGCCATAAATCTTTGGGGTTGTGGATATGCTCCAGCACATCGGCCAGGATGATGGTATCGAAGGTCTCTGCGCCTAGCGGCAACATATCGGCCAGATTGCAGACAAAATCCAGCTGCTGGCTTTGCGGCAGGCGGATTCGCCAATCGGTGCAGGTAATTTCGGCGGCGTGGGGAGCATAGACCTGAAATAGGGGAATTTTCCCGCAACCCAGATCAATCAATTTGCCGCGCCCATGTTCGGGAATAGCCCGTGCATAGAACGCGGCAATCCTCCCGGCGGTCAGGCGTGAGCCAACCCCCACTTCGGCGCGGTCGCGCGTCGGGGTGAGTCGCCCATTTTTTAGAATGAATTTGCTTGTTTTCCACGAATCCGAATTTCTCATAAAGGTGTTTTTGAGCTTGGAGGACGTTGACGCTGGTTTAAAAGCTTGCTATTATGCTAACATGAATAACACAAAGCCCCGCAAATTAGTGCAATTGGGAAAGCGCCTAACAGCTTTGTTGCGTTGGTTACGCCCCGGACTGGGCGTGAAACGTTGGCTGGGGCTGGTATTGTTGGGGACAACTTTTTTGGCGGTTGGGTTTGCGCTGCTCCTGCTGGATTTTTATCGCACCGCGCCAGAGAGTTGGTGGCTACCGTTGCTTTCTTGGGCCGCGCTGCGTCCCTTGCCGCGCCTATTGCGAGTGATAATTTTTGGCAGTATCGGCTTGTTGATTTTGTTCGGCGGTATCCTGGGGTTGAATCGGGCGCTACTGCTGCCTTACCGCCAACCCGGGCGCGCTTTTGTAGATACACTCGATGCTCACCGCCGTCGCCAGCATGGGCCGCGCATCGTTGCGATTGGTGGCGGACATGGCCTTTCAACACTATTGCGCGGGGTGAAGGCATATTCTCATCGCATAACCGCGGTTGTCACGGTTGCCGATGACGGCGGTTCTTCGGGGCGTTTGCGCAACTCAATGGGCATCTTGCCACCCGGAGATATTCGTAACTGTCTGGCGGCCTTGTCGAATGATGAGGCCATGATGGCGCAATTATTTCAGTATCGTTTTGCCGCGGATAATGCAGAACTTCAGGGTCATTCGTTTGGGAATTTATTTATTACCGCGCTATCTGAGATTACCGGCAGTTTTGAAGAAGCGGTAGCCGAATCGGGGAAGGTGCTGGCCGTGCGCGGGCGGGTGCTGCCCTCATCGCTGCACGATGTTCGTTTGGTTGCCGATATCCTCCCGCAGCATGCCACGCAAGAAGTGCGCATTCGCGGGGAGAGTCGTATTCCCAAGATTCGCGGCCGCATTCGCCATGTCTGGTTAGAGCCGAATAATCCGCCCGCATTCCCCAAAGTGATTCAGGCTGTTCTCGCTGCCGATATCGTTCTGGTAGGGCCCGGGAGTTTATACACCAGCATTTTGCCCAATTTGCTGGTGCCCGATATTGCCGCGGCGATTCGAGTTAGTCAGGCGTTTAAGGTCTTTGTGTGTAATGTAGCTACACAGCCGGGCGAAACCGAAGGGTTTACTTGTTCGGATCACGTGAAGGTGATTCGCGAGCATGTTGGTGAAGGTTTGTTTGACCTTGTGTTACACAACAATAACCATATGGGCAAATTGCTGCCAGAGATGCAATGGGTTCAGCTTGGGGATGAAGCGGATACGCGCTTACCCGTGTATGAAATTGATCTGATTGACGAAAATGAACCCTGGCATCACGATCCCAAAAAGTTGGCAACCGTGTTGATGGATTTGTATCAGCTACGCACCGGCCCGCTGACGGAAGAGTAAACAATCTCAGGGAGGGTATTATGGAGCTTCAAATTTCACTTGTTCAACTGGCTTTCGAATTTGGTGATGTTGAAGGAAATTTTGACCGCGCTTCAGCGCAAATCGCTGAAGCTGCCGCGAGCGGTAGCCAATTGGTGTTGTTACCCGAGTTGTGGAATAGCGGTTTTGATCTGGAGAATCGGTATAAATATGCTACCAAGCTAAATGAGGGGAGTTTTTCTCGCCTGAGCGCGCTGGCACGTGGGCATAATATGGCGATTGGCTGTTCTTTTCTTGAAAAAGACAGTGAATGTAACTGTAATCCTGATGAAGATGATTGTGGCGTGTTTAACACTTTCGTCCTTTTTGGCCCGGATGGCGCGCTTTGGGCAGATTATCGCAAAACCCATCTTTTTCGATTGTTGCAAGAAGATCAATATCTTTGTGCTGGCGATTATTTGGGATATTTTCAAATTCCTGAATGGGGCACGGCTGTTGGCTTGAGCATTTGTTATGATTTACGTTTTCCAGAGTTGTTTCGTATCTCTGCCGCGCGTGGCGCAAAACTTATGCTCGTAGTTGCTGAGTGGCCGGAGAAGCGGATAGAGCATTGGCGCAGCCTGTTGCGAGCGCGCGCAATTGAAAACCAATTTTTCGTGGCCGCGGTCAATAAGGTTGGGAAAAGTCAGGATGTGAAGTTGGGTGGTCATAGTGCTATCATCAGCCCTACGGGTGGCATACTGGTTGAGGGTGGCGACAGCGGCGCGCTTTTGACAGCGAAAATTAATCTGGATGAAGTTGATGACGCTCGTAGGGAAATACCTGTGCTTGAAGATCGGCGCCAGGAATTATATTGCCAGTGGGAATGATACAAATTGACGGTTCGTATGGCGAGGGCGGCGGCCAGATTTTGCGCAGTGCGCTGACGCTTTCGCTATTATCGGGCTTACCCTTACGCGTAATCAATATTCGCGCCGGACGCTCAAAACCGGGATTGCGTCCTCAGCATCTGGCGGCGGTGCGGGCCGCCGCGGCGATCAGCGCGGCTCAGGTTGAAGGGGCTGAAATTGGCTCGATGGGGTTAAAATTTCAGCCTGGGCCAGTCAGCGCGGGGAAATATTATTTTGATGTGGGCACGGCTGGGGCTACTACACTCGTGCTGCAAACGATCTTTCTGCCCTTGAGCTTCGCCCCAAACCGCTCTGTGGTGACGATCACCGGCGGGACGCATGTACCCTGGAGTCCTTGTTTTCATTACCTTGATGAACACTGGCTGCCCTTTATGCGGCAGATGGGGTTTGAGGCCACCCTGACATTGGAGCGACCGGGCTTTAACCCGCAAGGCGGTGGCGTATTGCGCGCGCAGATTGAACCGGTTACAGAAATTAGTCCGTTATCTATCAATCAGCGCGGCAAGTTGAAACAAATTCGCGGCCTGTCGGCAGTGGTGGGGTTGCCGCGCGAAATTGCCAAACGCCAGCGCCTGCGCGTGGTGGCGCGTTTGGGGAGCAAATTTCCGTTGAATGATATTCGCATCGCTGAGATCAAAGCTCCCACCAAAGGAACATTTATTGCGCTGATGGCTGAATTTGAACGCGGTCAAGCCTGTTATTGTGCCCTGGGAGCGCCAGGCAAACGCGCCGAAGCCGTAGCCGATGAAGTTGCCGAGGCGATTGAAAGCTTTATGCAAATAGATGGCGCTGTAGATCGTTATCTGGCCGACCAGTTATTGCTGCCGATGGCGCTGGCGCGGGGTAAATCCATGCTGCGCACGGAGCGCGTCACGCAGCATTTGTTGACCAATGCCTGGGTAATCGAGCAATTTTCCGCGGCGCGCATTGTCATTCAGGGAAAGTTGGGGGAAGCAGGCTTGGTTAAAGTGTACCCGCCAGGGGTTTCGGATTCGGCCTTTTGATGTGTATCCCCGCCGAGCGAGTCCGTTCAACCTGTTGGGGTACAGATGTCAGGCTGTATTCGTGAAATAATTCATAATCCATATCCCTTAGAATCCACTATAATCGTCGTTTGGCCTTATTGCTATTTGGAATTATCCAATGGATCGCAAGTTTGGAGGTACTATTGTAATGCTGAAACTTTTTTTTGAACCGTCGTCTGTGGCGGTGATCGGCGCATCGCGTGACACTGAGAAGCTGGGATATGCGGTTTTGCATAATCTGGTAGAGGGTGGCTACGCCGAGAAAGGCGCCGTGTATCCAATAAATCCGAAGGCCGATGAAATTTTAGGCCTTCAGGCATTTCCCTCGGTGATGGATGTGCCCGGCCCGATTGATCTGGCTGTGATTGTGATCCCGTATCCTTATGTGCCGGATGCTTTGCGGGTGTGTGGCGAGAAAGGCATCCCGGCTGCGATTGTGATTAGCGCCGGTTTCCGTGAAGCTGGTATGGAAGGCCTGGAGCGCGAGCGCGAATTGATCGCGATTGCGGCTGAATTTGGCATCCGGTTGATCGGGCCAAACTGTCTGGGCGTGATTGACACGAATACGCCCCTGAATGCTTCTTTTTCGGCAGGCACACCGCCCAGCGGCCCGATGGCCTTTATGTCACAGTCGGGCGCATTGGGGACGGCGATTCTCGATTGGGCGCAAGCCGGGCGGCTGGGGTTGGCGAAATTTGTCAGCCTGGGGAATAAGGCCGATGTCAGCGAAATTGATTTGCTGGAAGCCTGGGCCGATGATCCTGCCACAAAGGTCATTCTGATCTACAGCGAGGGACTGCCCAACGGCGAAGAATTTATCCGTGTGGCGCGTGAAGTGACGCTAAAGAAGCCTGTGGTGGCGATCAAATCGGGTGTGACGCAATCAGGGTCGCGGGCGGTTTCCTCGCATACCGGCTCGCTGGCCGGTTCGGAACAGGCATATCAGGCCGCTTTTCGTCAGGCTGGGGTGATCCGGGCGGAATCGATGGAAGAACTCTTCGATATTGCGCTGGCGTTGGGTTATCAACCTCCGTTATTGGGCGACCGCATTGCGATTGTCACCAATGCTGGCGGCCCGGGTATTTTGGCAACCGACGCCCTGGAGCACGCGGGCATGTCTTTGGCGCGCTTCGAGTTGAAAACCAAACTGGCGCTGGAAGAATACTTGCCGGGCGCGGCCAGCGCTGCCAACCCCGTGGATGTTTTGGGTGATGCGCGCGCCGACCGTTACGCCTTTGCCCTTGAAAAAGTAGCTGCCGATCCCAATGTGGATGGTTTATTGATAGTCTTGACTCCCCAGGCGATGACTGAAATTACCGAAACTGCCAAAGCCATTGGCGAGTTGGCGCAGCGCCTGGACAAGCCTGTGCTGACCTGTTTTATGGGTGAAGCAAAAATTGCCGCGGGAATTGACATTCTCGCCACATATGGTGTTCCCAATTATCCATTTCCGGAGCGAGCAGCGAGCGCCTTCAAGGCTATGTCGCGTTACCGCCAGATCAAAACCCGCCCGGCTTCGGAATATGCCCGTTTCGATGTTGATCGACAGGCCACGCACAATCTCTTTGAGCGCGTGCGCAATGAAAAGCGCTTGTCGATTGGTGATGCCGAGGCGCGCGATATTCTCTTGGCCTATGGCCTAAAAGCCCCCGATTCCCGCCTGGCAGCCACCCCGGCTGAAGCCATTGAACTGGCGGCTGAAATCGGTTTTCCGGTGGTGCTTAAAATTGCATCCCCTGATATTCTTCACAAAACCGATGTCGGTGGTGTAAAAGTTGGCCTGCGCAACGCTGAAGAAGTGCGCGATGCCTTCGAGTTGATGACTTATCGTGCCGAACGCTATTTGCCTGAAGCGCGCCTGTGGGGCTGCCAGGTGCAAGAGATGGCTCCCCCTGGCGGCGTTGAAGTGCTGGTGGGTATGAATCGCGATCCGCAGTTCGGCCCGCTGGTTACGTTTGGTCTGGGGGGCATCTATGTGGAAATCCTCAAAGATGTCACTTTCCGGGTCGCGCCCTTCACCGTGCGAGATGCCGAAAATATGCTCGGCGAAATCCGCGCCCACGCTCTGCTTGATGGCGTGCGCGGCCAGCCGCCGGTGGATAAAGACGCCATCAAAGATGCCTTGTTGCGCATTGGTCAGCTTGTATCTGATTTTCCTGAAATTACCGAACTCGATATTAACCCCCTCATTGTTTACCCCAAAGGGCAGGGGGCTATCGCCATTGATATGCGTTTGGTGTTGAAAAAGTAAGAGGAGAAACCCATGAAAACATTATATATAACATCTGTTGAACGTTATTCTGGCAAAACAGCCCTGTGCCTGGCATTAGGTAAGCGATTGTTGAAAGATGGTTATCAGGTTGGATATTTAAAACCACTGAGTTTGCAACCCTGGCGAGTGGGCAGCGAAATCACCGATGAAGATGCGGCTTTCGTCAAACAAGCCCTGGGGTTGGCCGTTGCCCCCGCAGACTTGTCGCCTGTGGTGGTGACATCCAAATTGCTGCGCGATTATGTTTCCGATGCAACGCCAGAAGACCTGATGCCCAAAGTTCGTGCCGCGGCCGTCAAGGCTGGCGAAGGGAAAGATGTCCTGTTGCTCGAAGGTGGGGGCAGTCTGCGAGAAGGTTATGTGATGGGCTTGCCTTCACCGCAAGTTGCTGCCGAATTAGGCAGCCAGGTTCTGGTGCTCGTAAAATACCGCGACGATGTGCGCCTGATGGATGACGCGTTAACGGCGCGCTTCCGCCTGGGCGATTCACTCAGCGGCATCATTATCAACCGCGTCCCGGTGGAAGCGACCGAATTTGTTGAGAAAATCGCTCGCCCCTATTTTGAGAAGCATAAAATCCCGGTGTTGGGTGTGCTCCCCGAAGTCAGCGCGCTGGCCTCCTTGACGGTAGTTGAATTGCTCGAAGTACTTGATGCGCAAATGCTCACTGAAACTCAAAGCACCGATGCGGTCATCGAACATCTAACTGTGGGCGCCATGACCGCCGAAGCCGCTCTGAGCCGCTTCCGCAAGCAGCGCAACAAAGCCGTCATCACTGGTGGGGACCGCACCGATATTCAACTGGCCGCACTGGAAACCTCTACCACTTGCCTGGTCTTAACCGGTAACTTGCGTCCCAGCCCGCTCATTATCAAGCAAGCCGATCAAATGGGCGTGCCCGTGCTACTCGTTCCGGGCAATACGATGGAAACGGTTGAAGCGATTGATAAAATTTTTGGAAAAACCCGCCTGGGTCAGACCGCCAAGTTGGAGCAGTTCCAGGCTTTGCTGAACTCACACGTGGATTTGAAACGGATTTATGCCGGTTTGGGCTTGTAGTTGGGTTGGCAAATTAATAAGATGAAAAATAACCCGAAAATAGGTGTGTGTGGGGTGCGAAGCACCCCACACACACCTATTTTCGGGTTAAATAACTAACGAGCCATGACAATTCTATGAACTCTGCGGCAATGTGCAGTACAATTACCGCTGACCACTGGAGGCTCCTATGTCTGACAGAATTAAAATCGTACTGGCATTATTCTTTTTCATTGCCGCGCTCACCTTTCCCCTGGTTGGCCTGGCCTATGGCTGGTGGCGCTGGGATGCGCAAGCCGGTTTCCTGCTGCTGATCGGGATATTCGCCGCGTTTTTTTCGATTGGCATCTTATCCCTGTGGACAGTGCGCGATCTTTCCTGGTTGACAACCAGTTTACCGTTTCTGTTTGGTAGCCTGTACACCATTATCCCCGATATGCCTCTTCAGGTAGATGATGCCGCGGCCACGGCGGCTGGCGCGTTATTCTCTTATGCGCTGGCTTTGCGCAAGAATGCCGAGACACCCAAATGGATTCTCGTTCCGCTATTGCTCGCCGCCCTGTATACACTGTTTGGCGGGCCAATCCCAGGCCCCGTGGATGAGATCGGCGTGGATATGATCGCCCTGCTAATTTCATGGTTCGGCGCGCGGGCGGGTGAACGCCGAACCGTTGACGAAGATGGAAAAGGATAGTTTCTATGCTACGCTCACGCTATCGCCGAATTACTTTTTATTTTGCCCGCGTCATTGCCAGTCTTTTCTGGTGGGATATTCTGCTCTTTAACCTGGGTTTTAAGCGCTGGGCGCGCCGCACGCGTCACGAACGTTTGCGGCGGATTGCGGTTTCGTATCGCAAGCTGGCGATCGAGATGGGCGGCGTGTTGATTAAGGCGGGTCAGTTCCTCTCTGCGCGCGTGGATGTGTTGCCCGAAGTCGTCACCAACGAATTGACCGGTCTGCAAGACGAAGTGCCGCCGGAAGATTTCGACGAGATCCGCCGCATGGCTGAAGCCGAGTTGGGTGGCCCGCTGAGTCAGTATTTTGAATTCTTCGAGACGGAGCCGATGGCGGCGGCTTCTTTGGGTCAGGTTCATCGCGCATTATTGAAGGCCAACCCGGAACCAGGGGCTGATTCAGCCAACTCTGAAGGTGAACCAACCTTCAAGGGCAGAGTCGTCGTCAAAATTCAGCGCCCCCGCATCGAACAAATCATCCAAACCGACATTGCCGCCCTGCGCACTGTGGGACGCTGGATTCGGCGTTACAAACCGATCAGCCGCCGCGCCAATGTGCCCGCCTTGTTGGGGGAGTTTGAGCGCATTCTCTACGAGGAGATTGATTATCTCGCCGAGGGGCGCAACGCCGAGACGTTTGGGGTTAATTTTGCTAATCGACCGGATGTGTGCGTGCCGCGGGTTTTCTGGCCGCAAACCACGCGCCGCGTGCTGACGTTGGAGGATGTCTTCGCGATTAAGATCACCGATTATGATGCAATTTCTGCTGCGGGGGTGGCGCGTGGCGAAGTGGCGCGGCGGCTTTTTGATGTGTATATGGAGCAGATTTTCAAGCACGAGATTTTTCATGCTGATCCACACCCAGGGAATTTATTTGTTTGCCCTGCCGAAGATGGCAATTGGCAATTGACCTTTGTGGATTTTGGCATGGTGGGGCGCGTGCCGCCCAAAATGCGCGCCGGGTTGCGTGAGGGCGTGATTGGCGCAGGCATGCAGGATACGGCGCGTTTGCTCAGGGCTTACCAGCTTCTGGGTGTGTTGCTACCCCAGGCCGATACGGGTTTGATCGAAAAAATCGATCAGGCCTTATTTGATCGTTTTGGCGGCAAGAGCATGGGCGAGTTATCACAGATCGATCACGCTGAGATCCGCGAGCTTGCAAATGAGTTTCGGGAGCTAATATACGACATGCCCTTCCAGTTACCTGAAGATTTGATTCTGCTGGGGCGCTGCGTAGCGATCCTTTCGGGGATGTGCACCGGCCTGAATCCGGATTTCAACGTGTGGGACGCGATTGCCCCGGTGACCAAAGAGTTGATTGCTGAAGAGACGGTCGGCGGCTGGGAGTTTTGGCGTGATGAAGCCGTGGATTTGCTGAAAACCGGGTTGGTGCTGCCAAAACGCCTGGAGCGCACGCTGGCGCTGATCGAGAAGGGTCAGATGCAGGTTCGTGTGCCAGAGTTGAGCGATCATTTGCGGCGGCTGGAAGTGGGTTTGGCGCGCCTGATGGCCGCGCTGGTCTTCTCGGCGCTACTTATGGGGGGGATTCAGATGTATTTGGCAGGGGAAGTGATGTTGGGGAGAGGGTTGTTGGCAGGCGCGCTACTGGCGCTCTTGTGGGCTTTCTTGCGCAGGCCGCGACGGCATTAAGCAAAAAACTCCGAGATTTTTCAATTACAGCAGCAATTGGAAAATCTCGGATGTCAGTGGTCGTTAATTTTCGATGTGTTCAATGGCGGCGTCAATCATACCACGCGCCGCGCGCAGCATTTCTTTGCGGGCAGCCTGACGGTGTTCCAGAAATTCGGGCGGAAAGAGGGCTTTGACACTTTTACGCATTTCTTTACGCGCTTTTTTCAGGTGCTTGCGAGTATCTTCAGATAGATACTCCTTGCAGGGAGGAGAGGGTTTTTTCTCAGCCATCAATTACTCCTTATGGTTTTTCGGATTTCCAAAATGCGTAGGGTATAAAGTTTTTGGAAAGTGATTCCATTATTGCACGGGAGTCGGGTAGCGTCAAGTGCAGTTGCGGCCTTTTTTACGGCTTTCATAAAGTAGAGCCAGGGCGGGTATTTACCACAGAGAACGCTGAGT